>NZ_JBFUKK010000017.1:0-86822 GCF_056400885.1 Arthrobacter sp. P4_H3 | reverse complement strand
GAGTTGAAGGGCAAGACCCTGTCCACGCCGCAGCTGGGCGGGACGCAGGATGTGGCGCTGCGGGCCTGGCTGGCCGGGCAGGGCTACAAGACCAGCACCGACGGCAGCGGCGATGTGGCGATCAACCCGACCGAGAACGCCCAGACGCTGAAACTGTTCCAGGACGGCAAGCTCGACGGCGCGTGGCTGCCCGAGCCCTGGGCCTCCCGCCTGGTGCTGCAGGCCGGGGCAAAGGTCCTGGTCGATGAGAAGGACCTGTGGGACGGGTCGCTGACCGGCAAGCCCGGCGAGTTCCCCACCACCATCCTGATCGTGAACAAGAAGTTCGCCGCCGAGCACCCGGACACCGTCAAAGCCCTCCTGAAGGGCCACGCCGAGTCCGTTGCCTGGCTCAATGACACACCGGCTGCGGAAAAGGCGAGTGTGCTGAACGCAGCGCTGAAGGAATACGGCAGCGCCGAGCTCCAGCAGGACGTCATTGACCGGTCCCTGCAGAACATCGTCTTCACGGTGGATCCGCTGGCCGGAGCCTACAAGAAGCTGCTCCAGGACGGTGTGGACGCCGGCACCACCAAGCAGGCGGACATCAACGGCATCTTCGACCTCACCGCCCTGAACAGCGTCACCGCCGAAACCGGCGGAGACAAGGTCAGCGCCGCCGGCCTCGGCAAGGACTGACCAAGCGCACCACCCCCCCCTCGCATCACCTCCAGCCCCATCAACGTAAGGACAGGACCATGCCAGTCGTACTGGAAAACCTGGGCAAACGCTTCGGCGACGGCGCCCCGGTGCTGGACGACGTCAACGCCAGCATCGCGCAAGGCGAGTTCGTCGCCCTCCTCGGCGCCTCCGGCTGCGGCAAGTCAACCCTGCTGAACATCATGGCGGGACTGGAGCTGCCGACGTCGGGCGCCCTTGAGGTCCCCAGCGACGGCGCGGCGTTTATGTTCCAGGACGCCGCCCTCTTCCCGTGGCTGACGGCCCGGGAAAACATCGAACTCGCCCTGAAGCTGCGCGGCGTGGGCAAGGCCGAGCGGCGCACCAAGGCCAACGAACTCCTGGACCTGGTGCATTTGGGCGGCGCCGGCGACAAGCGCCCGCACGAGCTCTCCGGCGGCATGCGCCAGCGCGTCTCCCTGGCCCGCTCCCTGGCCCAGGACCGGCAGCTGTTGCTGATGGACGAGCCGTTTGCCGCCCTTGACGCCATCACCCGTGACCTCCTCCATGACGAACTGGAGCGGATCTGGAAGGAAACCGGCCGCACCATCGTTTTTGTGACGCACAACGTCCGCGAAGCCGTCCGGCTGGGCCAGCGCGTGCTGCTGCTGTCCTCACGCCCCGGCCGCGTGGTCCAGGAATGGAACGTCACCGAGGAACACCGAACCGACGCCGGACTTGCCGGACAGCTGACCGGGGTCATCACCGCCCGGCTGCGAGAGGAGATCCGCCGCCATGCCAAATAACCCAACGCCCCTGGCCGAAGCGCCTGTGACCGGAGAAGTGTCCGGCGCTGAGCCCGAAACCCGCAAAGTCCACGCTGCCCTGACCCGGTCCTCCACCGGCAACGAGGACCTGCGCGAGCTTGAAGCCGGCCTTGATTCATTGCAGTCGGACGCCGCCCGTGCGGCGCGCATCGACTGGAGCCGCATCCTGCTCCCGGTGGCGGCGCTGGTGGTGCTGGTGGTCGTATGGCAGTTCTACGTTTCGCTGGGCCTCAAGCGCCGGGACCTGGTGCCCGGTCCGCTGGACGTGCTGGGCCAGTTCGGCACCCTCTGGGCCGAAGGGTCCCTGCAGGAAGCCGTCTGGACATCGCTGCAGCGCGGAATCATCGGCTTCCTGATCAGCGTGGTGATTGCGACGCCGATCGGACTCCTGCTGGCACAGGTGGCCCCGCTGCGCCGCGCCTTCGGTCCGCTCATCTCCGGACTGCAGGTCCTGCCCTCCGTGGCCTGGGTGCCGGCAGCCATCATCTGGTTCGGCCTCACGGACGCCACCGTGTACTTCGTGGTGTTCATGGGTGCCATCCCATCCATCATCAACGGCCTGATCTCCGGCGTAGACCAGATCCCGCCGCAGTACCGCAGCGTCGGCACCGTCCTGGGCGCGAATCGGCTGCAGATGGCCCTTCAAATAGTCCTGCCCGCGGCCCTTCCCGGCTACCTGAGCGGGCTGAAGCAGGGGTGGGCCTTCTCCTGGCGCTCACTCATGGCCGCGGAAATCATCGCGGTGGGCGGCACCATCGGCTTCGGCCTCGGCTCCATGCTGAACCAGGGCCGCGACCTCGCCGACATGACCATCGTGATGTCAGCCATCCTGCTGATCCTGGCCGTGGGCATCCTGATCGAGCTGCTCGTGTTCGCGCCGATTGAAAAGCGGCTCCTGCGCCGCCGCGGCCTCCTCGCCGGCAGCACCCGCTAGGGCCCGCTGCCTGCCCAGCCACAGCAAGACCCAACAGCAGAGCCCGTCGGCGAGTCCCGCCGTCGGGCTCTGCTGTTTTGGTCTGGTTGAGGTGCTCCGGGGGCCTAAACGGGGCACTTCGACACGGACACGCCGCGTGTTGACGGCTTGCGGGGACGAATTGGCTTCAATGTGCCCCACGACGGACGCGACGGCGGCGCCGGCGCACGGCGGCGGGGGAGTCTGGCAGACTGGCGCCATGACCGTCAGCTTCGTGTGCCGCACCGAATCCGCCCTGTCCCGGGAGATGCTGTTCGACCTCGCGCGCAGCATCGACGCGCACGTGGGCTCCCAGGCTGACGCGGGGGAGCGGGCCGTGGCGGGCGTGACGTCCGGCCTGATCGGCGCCGGGCAGGAAGTGACATGGCGGGCGAGGCACTTCGGGCTGCCCATACGGATGACGAGCCGCATCACGTCGCTGGAGTTTCCCGGGCGGTTCGTGGACGAGCAGGTCCGCGGGCCGTTCAAAACCTTCCGCCACGTCCATGAGTTCGAAGCGACAGCCCACGGATGCCTCATGACGGACCGCGTGGAATTCACGGCGCCGTTCGGACCGCTGGGCCGGATCGCCGAGCGGCTGCTGCTGCGCCGATACCTGGAACGGCTGGTCGCGGAGCGCGGACTGTACCTCGCAGGGCTGCCCAGTAACCCGCAGACCTAGCCTGCGCGTCGCAGGGCCGGCCTCGGCCTCGGAATGGGCGGACCCTTGTCCGGCCCGGGCGACGTGCCTAGACTCGCGAACAGGCCGGCATCGCCCGGTTCCGACGATTTGAGGAGACAGCCATGGCACCGAAACTTGGACTGCTGGCTATGGTCGAGGCGAAGCCGGGGAAGGAACAGGAAGTTTGGGACTTCCTCAACGGAGGCCGGGAGATCGTGGACAACGAACCGGGCACCCGGACCTGGTATGCCTTCCGGGTCAGCGAAAACACGTTCGGCATTTTCGACACCTTTGACACCGAGGAGGACAGGCAGGCGCACCTCAACGGTGCCATTCCGGCCGCACTTGCTGAACACGGCCCGGCCATGCTCGCCAAGGATCCCGACATCAAGCCGATCGAACTCATCGCCGTGAAGTAGGGCCGAAGGAAGGCCCCAGATGGAGGCGGATACCCACACTCGGTCCTCCGGCCCACCACTGGCGCATCCACAAGCAATATGACGCAGCGTTACCTTACGTGAACTGGTGTTTCCGCGCCGTTGTTCCGGTATATGACGCGGCCCTATCGTCGATTCATGGCAATTCAGGATATTTACCCCACGGAACTGCGCCTGCTGGGCCGCCCCGTGCTGGTGGTGGGCGGCGGGCCGGTGGCCACGCGCCGCGCCAAGGGGCTGCTCGACGCCGGTGCCCGGGTAACCGTGGTTGCCCCCGCCGCCTCCGCGGGACTTGAGGAACTGGCCGACGCCGGCCTCCTCACCTGGGAGCAGCGCCCCTACCGCCCTTCCGACGTCGACGGCGTCTGGTTCGTCCAGACCGCCACCGGCGATCCCGCCGTGGACTCCCGCGTTTCGGCCGACGCCGAGGCCCAGCGCGTCTGGTGCGTCAATGCCTCCGACCACGAAGCCTCCGCCGCCTGGACCCCCGCCGTCGCCGTGGTGGACGATGTGCAGATCGCCGTGAACGCCGGGGGAGACCCGCGCCGCGCCATGGCCCTGCGCGACGCCGTCGCCACTGCCTTGGAAACCGGCGACCTTCCGCTGCGCCGCCAGCGGGCCCACCGGGGAAGCGTGGCCCTCGTGGGCGGCGGTCCCGGCGACACCGGGCTCATCACCGTCCGCGGCCGCCGGCTCCTGGGCCAGGCCGACGTGGTCGTGGCAGACCGCCTCGGCCCGCGCGAACTCCTGAATGAACTCGCCCCGGACGTCCGCGTGATCGAGGTGGGCAAGACCCCCGGCCACCATCCCGTACCGCAGGCCGACATCAACCGGATCCTGGTCGACGAAGCCCTGGCCGGCCACCGCGTGGTCCGGCTCAAGGGCGGGGACCCGTACGTCCTGGGCCGGGGCGGCGAGGAAGCCGAGTTCTGCCGCCAGCACCGCGTCGAGGTTGAAGTGGTCTCCGGCGTGACGTCAGCGATCTCCGTTCCCGCAGCGGCGGGCATCCCCGTGACGCACCGCGGCCTGGCCAAGGGCTTCAGCGTGGTCACCGGTCACGAGGAACTTTCCGAGGTCCCCGCCCGGGCCGACCACACCATTGTGCTGCTCATGGGAGTGGGCCAGCTGCGCGAATCCGCCGCCGCACTCGCCGGCGCCGGTTTGCCTCAGGACACTCCAGTTGGCATCGTTGAGAATGGCTATCTGCCCAACCAGCGCGTGACCATTGGCACTCTCGGTTCCATCGCTGATCAGGCCGAGGCCACCGGCGTCGCGAATCCCGCGGTGATCGTGATCGGCGACGTTGTCCGCGTCAGCCCGTTCGCGCCGTCGCACTTCAAGACCGCCGACTACAGCACCACCACCCCGAACCGCCCCCGCATTTCGAACACCCGCGTCCTCACCCCTTAGCCCCGTAGCCCCTTCCCAACTAAGTAGCAGTAAGTGTCGTTTTGAGCCGTCATAACGACATCTGCTGCTACCTAGTTGGGCCGTGACAGAAAAAAGGAACACAGCCGTGTCAAATAGCACCACCGTAGGTTCTGCCGCCCGCCCGCTCCGGGTCGCCGTCGTGGGTTCCGGCCCCGCCGGCGTGTACGCCGCCGACATCCTCACCAAGAGCGAAGCCGTCAAGAGCGGCGAGCTGACCGTCAGTATCGACCTCTTTGACCGCTACCCGGCGCCCTACGGCCTGATCCGTTACGGCGTGGCCCCGGACCACCCGCGCATCAAGGGCATCGTCAACGCGTTGCACAAGGTCCTGGACCGCGGCGACATCCGCTTCTTCGGCAACGTTGATTACGGCACGGACCTCTCCATCGAGGACCTGCGCACCCACTACGATGCCGTCATCTTCGCCACCGGCGCCATCAAGGACGCGGACCTGAACATCCCGGGCATCGAACTCGAGGGCTCCTACGGCGGCGCCGACTTCGTGTCCTGGTACGACGGACACCCGGATGTGTCCCGCGAATGGCCGCTGGACGCGAAGGAAATCGCCGTCATCGGCAACGGCAATGTGGCCCTGGACGTGGCCCGCATGCTCTCCAAGCACGCCGACGACCTCCTGGTCTCCGAAATCCCGGACAACGTCTACGCCGGCCTGAAGAACTCCCCGGTCACGGACGTGCACGTCTTCGGCCGCCGCGGCCCGGCCCAGGTCAAGTTCACCCCGCTGGAACTGCGCGAACTGGCCCACTCCAAGGACGTGGACATCATCCTGTACCCGGAGGATTTCGAGTTCGACGAGGAATCCGACCGCCAGGTCCAGAGCAACAACCAGACCAAGACCATGGTCGGCACGCTCACCAACTGGATCGCCGAGCAGCCCGAGGACGTCTCCGAGCTCAAGGCCTCCCGCCGCCTGCACCTGCACTTCCTGCACAGCCCGGTTGAAATTTACGACGACGCCGAGACCCCCGGCCGCGTTGCCGGCATGAAGTTTGAGCGCACCGAGCTGGACGGCACGGGCAACGCCCGCGGCACCGGCGAGTTCGTGGACTACCCGGTCCAGGCCGTGTACCGCGCCATCGGCTACTTCGGTTCCGCCCTCCCGGAGGTCGAGTTCGACCACAAGAAGGGTGTTGTACCGAACGACGGCGGCCGTGTGCTGGATGCCGCCGGCACCCACGTGCCGGGTATCTACGCCACCGGCTGGATCAAGCGCGGCCCGGTGGGCCTCATCGGCCACACCAAGGGTGACGCCCTGGAAACCGTGACCTACTTGCTCGAAGACCGCGAAAACCTTCCGGTTGCTCTGGCGCCCGGCGCAGACGCCGTCGTCGAACTCCTTGAAAGCCGCGGCGTGCAGTACACGAGCTGGGAAGGCTGGCTGGCCCTGGACGCGCACGAGCGCAGCCTCGGCGAAAAGGCCACCGAGACCGGTTCGCACGGCGTTGAGGTTGCCCGCGAGCGGGTCAAGGTTGTGCCGCGCGAGGACATGGTGTCCATCTCCCGTGACGGTGTGGCCGCGCAGGTCTAATCCTGCCGTTCCCTACCGCTGACTACCGCGCTCTAATGCGCGAACGGGCAGTTGAGGACCGCAAACCCCTGGTTTGACGGGTCCTTAACTGCCCGTTCGCGCTTTAACCTAGCGGCCCGGAACCTAAGTGCCCGCCCCTCCCGAAGCCATCAGTTCCAGCCGGTTCAGCGTTTCTGTATTCCGGACCGAGATGAGCGGGTCCCGGATGAACCGGGGAACCAGCAGGCCCGGGCCTTTGACGGCATCCTCGGCGATGGAGACCTTGCACCCGGTTTCTGCCGGCTCCAGAGTGATGACCACCTTGGCTTCTCCCAGGGGCCAGCCGCGCGCGATCAGCTCGATGGATTTCCCTGGATCAGACGCCTTCACCGTGGTTTTGTCGTTGATCAGCAGTGGCCAGGCGCCGACCGAGTGGTGCAGTACGGCGCCCGCAGCGGGCCACAGCGCATCCACACCCCTGATCCTGGAGGCACCTACGACCCATCCGGAGTAGAGCCAGCCGTCGGCGATGACCTTCCAGACGTCGGCCGGCGGAGTGGGGAAGGTTTTGGAAACGGTAGCCATTTCACTGCTCGCTTTCTGCTGTGGCTGCTTCACGTCGGCCGAGGGCGGAAGCCGCGTCGGCGGCTTCGGCGAGGGCCGTACCTTCGTCCGCCATGGGGTGGTGTTCCTGCCTGCCCTCCGTTGTGCCAAACAGTGGCGTTAGCCGTTCATCGGCCCTTCGGCATGGACGTCGGCGGCGCCGGGGCCGACGAGTTTCACCGTGCAGCGGATGACGACCTGGTCCGTAGCGGTGTGGAGATCTGCCAGGGTGTGGTCGGGATCGATGACCAAATACGTTTCGGTCCCGGCTTCGACGTCGAATCCACGCGAGGCGGCATCCTTCGTGGCGTTGGCCAGGGCGTCACGCCGCAGTTCATCCAGGTAGGCCTCGTCGTCGCCCCTCGAAGAGTCGCCAAAGGCCCAGCCGAAGAGGGTTCCAGTTTCGTTCATAGGGCTGATCTTACGCATTCCTCAGAGTACCAAAATATTGGTAAGTGTGCTTACTATGGCCGGACATTCCGCACTACGTTAGGAAAGATCACCATGGCAGGAAATCTTGTTGCACGGGCCATCCACGACCTAACCGCGGGGGCCTGGTTCGGCGGCTCCCTTATGGGCGCCATCGGCCTCAACGGAGCCGCAGCCGCTGCGAAGGATCCGGCGGAGCGCACCAGACTCTCCAGCCTGGGGTGGAAGAGGTGGGCGCCCGTCCAGGCAGGTGCCTTTGCCGCGCATCTCTTGTCCGGCCTGGCCATCACTTGGGAGAACAAGGGCCGGACGGCGGCCCAGGAGGGCGTAGCGGGGCTCAATGTCTACAAGACGGCGGTCACCCTCACCGGCGCCGCAGTCACGCTGTATGCGGGAATCCTGGGCGGCAAGGTGGAGAAGCTCGCGGGCGAGGGTGCCGAAGGTGCCACCGAGCCCAGGCCTGGTGCGTCGGAAGAGCTCAAAGCGGCCCAGAAGCAACTGAAGATCCTGCAGTGGGCCATCCCGGTGTTTGCGGGGTGGGTTATCGTCCTCGGTTCCAAGCACGGCGAAATGCAGCGGCCGAAGAACGTGATCCAGGGGCTGCTGCACCGTTCAAACTAGGCAGCCTGCAGCCTTATGGCGCGCTGCCCCTACCGCGACGCGCTGTCCGCCGCAGCAAGCTCCGCGTCCGCAGGTTCAGGGTCGTTGTCTTCGAGTTCCTGACCGGCGGGGTTCTTGGCGTCCAATTCCTTGGGATCCGTTGTCCAGACCTGGATGATCGCCCACGCCACTGCTGCCAGGGGGACGGATAGCACGGCGCCGATGATGCCGGCCAGGATGGTCCCTGCGGTCAGGGCCAGCAGGATAACCAAGGCGTGCAACTGGAGGGACTTGCCCATCACCACGGGCTGCAGCAGGTTGCCTTCCAGCTGGTTGACGGCGATCACCACGATGATCACGATCAGCGCAACCACGGGTCCGCTTGCCACCAGGGCCACGAGCGCGGCCAGGATGCCGGCCACCGTGGCGCCAACGATCGGAACGAAGGCGCCGATGAAGACGATGATGGCCAGCGGTATGGCCAGTGGAACCTGCATGATCAGCAGTGCCGAGCCGATTGCCACGGTGTCCACCAGGGCAACAATGGCCGTGCCGCGAACGTAGTCACCCAGGACCTGGATGGTCCGGGTGCCGGACCGGCGCAGCTTCGCCTCGCGTGCGCCGGTGAACGGCCGCAGGAAGAAACTCCAGATGGCCGTGCCGTCCTTGAGGAAGAAGAACAGGATCACCACCATGAGGCTGGCGCCGGCCAGGAACTCCGTGATGACGGACAATCCGGTGAGCGCTCCGGAGCGGACCTGGCTGCTGGCGGCGAATTCCACGATGGCTGCCCGGGCCTGTTCAATCTGATCCCGGTCCACGGCGATGGGGCCGTTAAGGAGGAAGGATTGCAGCTCGTCCAGCCCCGAGGATGCCTGGCTGGCCAGCTCGCTCCACTGGCTGCGGATGGAGACCACAATGACGGTAGTGACGCCGGCGAGCACCGCGAGCAGGGCCACGAAGGCCAGGCCCGTCGCCGCTGCGCCGGGCAGGCCGCGCCGCTTCAGCACGTTGACGAAGGGTGCGATCGCCGCCGCCAGGATCAGGGCGATCAGCACCGGGATGACCAGGAGCCGGATCTGGAGCAGGGCGAATACTGACACCACAACAACGGTCAGGATCAGCAGGACCTGGGCGGAGCGGACGCCTACCCGGCCCAGGCTGTCCGCCCAGGGGTCCGGACGCTTGCCTTCCGCGGTGACTTCGACTGATCTGGCCAAGGGGTACTCCAATTTCGTCAGCAGGCAGAAAGGGGCGAGCAGGATGCGGCCAGGGCCGGATGAAGAGCTCCCCCAAAGAGACAAGCCTACTGACTTTGTGCGGTGCCCGCTGAGGGCGGTGTGCGGTGCGCGCTGAGGGCGGCCGGACCGGCTACTCCCGGAGCCACTCCGCGCAGGAGTTCAGGTTCCGGTTGACGCTGTCCACGGCGGCGCTTTCATCGTGCGCCTCGATGGCCTCAACAAGCTTGCCGTGCCCTTCGTCGGGGAGCCCGTTGAAGCCGACGCGGCGCTGCTGCCGGAGCAGGTCGGCGTGGAACACGGCGCCGAAACTGACATAGAGCTCGTGCAGCAGCGGGTTCCCGGTCGCGTGCGCCACCAGCACGTGGAAGTCCCAGTCGGCCTGTGCCCAGGCGGCGTAGTCCCCGGAGTTCCAGGCATCGCGGCGCAGGTCCAGCAGGTCCTTCATGGCGGTGATGTGGTCCGCCTTTGCGTTGCGGGCGGCCAGCCGGGCGGCCTGTGTGTCCAGGCCCACCCGGACTTCGAGGATGTGCTCCTGGGTATGGTCCTGGTACATGCGCTGCGCCGCGCCGGAAATCTCGCTCGTGGCGCGGACGTAGGTGCCGTCGCCACGGCGGACCTCCAGCATGCCGCCATGGGCCAGCGCCTTGATGGCCTCGCGCAGGGTGCCCCGGGACACGCCCAGCGTGGCCATCAGCTCGGGCTCGGCCGGGATCTTCTGCTGCAGCGGCCATTCGCCGGAGTGGATCATCCGGCGGAGCTTGTCGGTGATTTCGTCGGCCAGTGCAGGCCGGTTCGAAGCGGTGAGGGTCATGGCCGGGTCCTTGTCAGCAGGTGCGCCACGACGATCTGGGTGAGCGCTATGGCCAGTAGCAGGACCAGCGGTACCGTCCAGCCGCCCGTGGCGCTGTGAAGCAGGCCCATGCCGAACGGACCCGCCGTGGCGAGCAGGTACCCCACCGACTGCGCCAGCGTGGACATGGCGGTGGTTTCCGCCGTCGTGCGTCCGCTGCGGCTGATCATCACCATCACCAGCGGAAAAATGCCCAGGCCGAAGCCCAGCAGTACAGCCGGCACGGCGGCCAGCGTTGCAGGCAGCAGCATCAGCGCTGTGACGCCCAGGACCATGGTGACACTGGCCAGGTAGAAGGCCGGCCGCAGCATCCGCGGCCGCGATCCGATGGCGATGAGCACCATGCCCGCGGGAACGGAGACCAGCTGCATCAGCCCGAACATCAGGCCGCTGTCCGTCGCGGTCAGCCCCAGGGTGGTGAGCATGTACGGGAACCAGCTCAGCACCGCGTAGGCGAGGAGTGCCTGGAGGGTGAAAATGGCGGTGAGCAGCGCGCCCTTGCGGGTCCGCAGGAGCGGCCAGGGGGAAATGTGGCTGCCCCGGCCCGGCGTGGCGTTCCGGTGTGCGTGGAGGGCGACCGGCAGGAAACCCAGGAAGGCGGCCACGGAGAGCAGGCCGATGGAGCCCAGCCCCGCCGACGCCGAACCCAGCGCCTGGGCCACCGGGACGACCATCACTGCCGTGACTGTGGCGCCGGTGGTCATGGTGACGGTATAGAGCGCCGTCATCAGGGAAGTGCGGTCGGCATAGTGCTCACGGATGAAGGACGGCATGGCCACGTTGCAGACGGCGAGTCCGGACATCCCCGCCACGGTTCCGGCCAGCAGCATGCCGGTGGACGGGATGCCGCGGACCAGGAGGCCGGCGGCGAGCATTCCCAGGGACAGCAGGATGGCTTTCTCCACGCCCATCCGGCGCGTCAGCCATGACGTGGCCGCGCCGGCAACTGCGAAACACAGCGTGGGGATGGAAGGAATCACAGCGGCGATGAACGGCCCGTAGCCCAGGACTTCCTGGAGGTCGTGGAGGAGGGCGGAAGCCCCGGTGATACCGGCGCGGAGGTTGAGGCCGATGAGGACGACGGCAATGATTCCGAGGACGACGACGGCGCGCGGCCGGCTCACCCCGACCCGTGCGTCGGGTGGGGTGTCAGTTCCAGGAGGTGCCGTCGTCGTACTTACCATACTTAAACATTAGACGTTAGACGTTTGATGTTTGTAAAGATGTGGCAAACATCTCCGGAAGCTTCAAACCGGCGGGGACTACCCAGGCTGCCGCTGGCTCAGCCGCTGCACAGCAAGTGCCAGCCAGAGCTGCACGCGGTCCTGGGTCTGGGCGGGATCGTAGCCGGTCAGCTCGGTGATCTGCGCGAGCCGGTACCGGACGGTATTGCGGTGCAGGGTCAGTGCCTCGGCGACGGCGGCCACCGAGCCGTTGTTGTTCAGGTAGCTTTCCAGCGTGGTCATCAGCTCGGCCCCGTGCAGGGCGTCGAAGTTCCGCAGCGGGTTGAGGGACTCATTTGCCATGTCCGCGAGCGGCACGTCCTCACTGGCCAGGAGCAGCGAGGTCAGGCTGAGCCGCTCGGGCTCGTTGACGGGCAGGCCGTGGCTCGCCGCGTCCCGGGCCTCGAAGTAGCTCCACCGCAGCCCGTTGGGTTTGGTGTAGGCGCCGCCGATGCCGATCGTGGCGTGGATCCCGGCCTCGGCCAGGTGGTCGCTGAGGCTTTTTGCCAGCACGCTGGCGCCGCTGCCGTCGTCCTGGACCACGATGATCAGGTCCTTGCCGACGACGGCGGTCACCCCGTGCTCCAGCGGCCGCGGCACCGAGGAACTCACCAACTGCTTGGGGTGCGCCGCGGACTCGGCCAGGAGGACCACGTTCTTCCGGGTGCTGTTGACGCCGATGCCGGCCAGCCGCCGGGACGCCTCGCTGGCCTCCAGGGTCCCGTGGATCACGTCCTCCAGCACCTGGCCGGACAGTGCCCGCTGGGCCTGCCGCTGCTTGACCATGTTGTTCAGTTCGACGCTGATCAGGTTCTGCGCGTACCCCACGATGCCGGAATCCTCGAAAGGCTGCCGGATCCAGAGGGTGCATGCGTCGCGCCGGCCGGTGGGGATGGGGTAGGACGCCCAGGTGTCCGCCGTGGGTGGCGGGTTGCCGGGCACGCTGTTGTACAGCTGCGCCGTGAACTGGGTCAGGACGATGTCCGTGCGGAGCATCGAGCCGAGGTTCTTGAGCAGCTCGGAGAGGCCGCCGCCGGTCAGCAGGGCGCGGGCCAGGATCTGGTGGCCCGCTATGAGCCTTTCCAGCTTGGAGTAGTGGTCCGCGGACTGCGCATCGGCCACCAGCTTGGTGATTGCAATGAACGGCGTCTCGTACGGGACCTCCACCACGGGAAGGCCCCAGCGGTTCGCCTCGGCAATCAGTGCCGGCGGAACGGCGTCGTGCGTCAGTCCGATCCCGAACCCGATCCCCACCGCGCCTGCCCGCTGCACCTGCCGCACAAAGCGGCGCTGCTCCGGGGCGGACTTCAGCCGCATTCCCGTGGTGAGCACCAGCTCGCCGCCGTTGAGGAAACGCTGCGGGTCCTCCTGCTCGGTGACGGCAACCCACTGGATGTCCTGGTGCCACGTGGTCTCCGCCAGGCCGGATTTGGTGAGCTTGAGCGACTGTACGCCCAGCAGGGCGGCGAGGGAGATTGCCATGAATTCAGGATAACCGCGCGCTGGTCAACCGCACTAAAGGGTTCCGGGGATGGTGTGCAGGTGGCTATTCCCTGTGTACGGGCCCTGGCATAGGCTCGTGAGCAGTCGCAACACTGCGCCGGTTGCAGGACCGGCCGCAGAAACCAGCATGAAAGAGGTTGTACACCGTGGTCCAAACCTTGCAGAACTTCATCAACGGCGAGTTCGTCACGCCCGCCGGCACCGGACTGCTGGACATCGTGAATCCCACGAACGGTGAAGTGGTGGCGAAGTCGCCCATCTCCGTCCAGGCCGACGTCGACGCCGCCATGACGGCCGCCAACGAGGCGTTCAAGACCTGGAAGCACGTCACGCCGGGCCAGCGCCAGCTGATGCTCCTCAAGCTTGCCGACGCCGTTGAAGCCAACAGCGACGAACTCGTTGAAGCCCAGCACCGCAACACCGGCCAGGTCCGCAGCCTCATCGCCTCCGAGGAAGTTGCCGCCGGCGCCGACCAGCTCCGCTTCTTCGCCGGTGCGGCCCGCATCCTCGAGGGCAAGTCCGCCGGCGAGTACTTCGAAGGCCACACCTCCTACGTGCGCCGCGAACCCATCGGCGTCGTGGCGCAGGTCGCCCCCTGGAACTACCCGTTCCTGATGGCCATCTGGAAGATCGGCCCCGCCCTCGCGGCAGGCAACACCGTGGTCCTCAAGCCATCGGACACCACCCCCGAGTCCACCCTGGTGCTGGCGAAGCTGGCCAAGGACATCTTCCCGGCCGGCGTCTTCAACGTTGTCCTGGGAACGGGTGAAACCGGCGCCATGATGGTGGCGCACAAGGTCCCCGGCCTCGTCTCCATCACCGGTTCGGTCCGTGCCGGCATCGCGGTGGCCTCCGGCGCCGCGAAGGGCCTCAAGCGCGCCCACCTGGAACTCGGCGGCAAAGCCCCGGCCATCGTCTTCAAGGATGCCGACATCAAGAAGAGCGCAGCGGCCATCGCCGAGTTCGCCTTCTTCAACGCCGGCCAGGACTGCACCGCCATCACCCGCGTGCTCGTTGAGGACTCCGTCCACGACGACGTCGTGGCAGCCATGGTGGAACACACCAAGACCCTGCACACCGGCTCGCAGAACGACGAAGACAACTACTTCGGACCGCTGAACAACGTCAACCACTTCAACGCTGTGAACTCCGTGGTGGAGCACCTGCCCGAGAACTGCAGGATCGTTACCGGCGGCCACCGCGCCGGCGACAAGGGCTTCTTCTTCGAACCCACCATCATCACGGGGGCCAAGCAGACCGATGACGTCGTCCAGAAGGAAACCTTCGGGCCGGTCATCACCGTCCAGAAGTTCAACACCGAGGCCGAGGCAGTGGAACTGGCCAACGACGTCGACTACGCCCTGGCCTCCAGCGTCTGGACCACCGACCACGGCACGGCCATGCGCGTCAGCCGCGACCTGGACTTCGGCGCGGTATGGATCAACACCCACATCCTGCTGACCGCCGAAATGCCGCACGGCGGCTTCAAGCAGTCCGGTTACGGCAAGGACCTCTCCATGTACGGCGTCGAGGACTACACCCGCATCAAGCACGTGATGAGTGCACTTGATGCATAACTCAGTCGCCTGATCCAGCTTCCTGACCTTTACGCCTCACCCCCAGCTTTCAAGAAAGGCTTCTCCATGACCACCACCGCCCATGACATCACCTACCGTCTCGAGCAGAAGCGCCGCGTTCAGGCGGACTTCCCGGGACCCAAGTCTGTTGCGCTGACCGAACGCCGCAAGGCTGTCGTGGCAGCCGGCGTCGCCTCCAGCGTCCCGGTCTTTGTTGCCGACGCCGACGGCGGCATCATCCACGACGTCGACGGCAACTCCTTCATCGACCTGGGCTCCGGCATCGCCGTGACCAGCGTCGGCGCGTCTGATCCCGCCGTCGTGGGTGCCGTCAAGGAAGCCGTGGAGCACTTCACCCACACCTGCTTCATGGTCACCCCGTACGAGGGCTACGTAGCTGTCGCCGAGCAGCTGAACCGCCTGACCCCGGGCGACCACGAAAAGCGCACGGTGCTGTTCAACTCCGGTGCCGAGGCCGTGGAAAACGCCGTCAAGGTGGCACGCCTGGCCACCGGCCGTGACGCCGTCGTCGCTTTCGACCACGCCTACCACGGACGCACCAACCTGACCATGGCGCTGACCGCGAAGGCCATGCCGTACAAGACCAACTTCGGCCCGTTCGCGCCCGAGGTCTACCGCATGCCCATGAGCTACCCGTTCCGCGAGGAAAACCCCTCGATCACCGGTGCCGAGGCCGCCAAGCGCGCCATCACCATGATCGAAAAGCAGATCGGCGGCGAATCCGTTGCTGCGATCATCATTGAGCCGATCCAGGGCGAGGGCGGCTTCATCGTCCCGGCCGACGGCTTCCTGCCGGCGCTCGCCGCCTGGGCCAAGGAAAAGGGCATCGTCTTCATCGCTGACGAGGTCCAGTCCGGCTTCTGCCGCACCGGCGAATGGTTTGCCGTGAACCACGAAGGTGTTGTCCCGGACATCATCACCATGGCCAAGGGCATCGCCGGCGGCATGCCGCTGTCCGCGATCACCGGCCGTGCGGACCTGCTCGACGCCGTCCACCCGGGCGGACTGGGGGGCACCTACGGCGGCAACCCGGTTGCCTGCGCCGCGGCGCTCGCGTCCATCGGCTCCATGGAGCAGTACGACCTCAACGCCCGCGCCAAGCACATCGAGGAACTGGCCACCGGCCGGCTCCGCGAACTGCAGGGTGAAGTATCGGTCATCGGCGATATCCGCGGACGCGGCGCCATGTTGGCGATCGAACTGGTGCAGGCCGGATCCAAGGAACCGAACCCGGAACTGACCAAGGCCGTTGCCGCCGCCTGCCTCAAGGAAGGCGTCATCATCCTCACCTGCGGCACCTACGGCAACGTCATCCGCCTGCTGCCGCCGCTGGTCATCAGTGACGAACTGCTGCTGGACGGCCTCGAGGTGCTGGCCGCCGCCATCAAGGCGCACGCCTAACCAAGGCCGCGCCTAACCAAAAGACCAGGGACCCGCACCAGGGCCCCGCCCAATGGGACTCCGCCCGGATGCCTGACCCAGGCTTCCGGGAGCCAACCGAAGAGCCGCGGACCGACCGTCCGCGGCTCTTCTGTGTGCGCACTGTTTTGGCTGCTGCGGGGCCTCCGTTTCGGGGCTCGTTTCGGGCCGGATGTCACCCCTGAATTGGGCCCTTGTGGGCTAGAGTCAGCACTACCACTGCAGGAACGCAGACCGGCCGACGTCGCCCGGGAACCCCGAGCGCGGCTGGATTCTGCCCCAGACCCAAAAGGGGTTCACCCATGCGATACGTAGTTGGCTACACACCAAACGAACGCGGCGCCGACGCCGTAGCCCTGGCGTCCGCGATGGCCCGGGCACAGGGCGCCCAGCTTGACCTCGTCTACGTGGTGAAAAAGGGTATCCCGCATGCCGCGCAGGATGCCGACGGCGGCCATGTCGGCGCCGGCGAGCAGGCGATGCTGGATGCTCAGCGTGAAGGGCTGGCGCTGGTTCCCGAGGACGTCAGCGTGGAGTTCCACGTGCGCCACGCCGACTCGTTCGCTGCCGGGCTGATCGAGGCCGCCGTCGAGTACCAGGCGGGACTCATCGTGGTGGGTGCGGCGAGCAGCGGCCTGTTCAAGCGCCACACGGTGGGCAGCGTGGCCAACGCCCTCCTGCACGCCTCCCCGGTACCGGTAGCGCTGGCTCCCCGCGGGTACCGCCGCACGGAGGCCATCACCCGGCTGACGCTCGCCGTCGGCCAGCGCGTGGGAGCGGAGGCCGCGATCGACGTCGCCATCGGGGCAGCGCAACGCCGGGGCGCACCGCTGCGCATGGTCTCCCTGGTGGAGCTCGACGCGGAAGGTGACAGCGGCGAAGTGGTCAATGCGGCGCACATCCACGCCAATACCGTGCTCACCGAGGCGTCGCACCGGCTCCCGGAAGGACATAAGGTGAGCGTGGAAGTAGCGCACGGGCGCACCATCGAGGAGTGCATTGACGACCTCGAATGGGACGACGGCGAGGTCCTGATCGTGGGTTCGTCGCGCCTGGCCGAGAAAAACAAGCTGTTCATCGGGAGCACGGCCAACAAGGTGCTGCGTGCACTGCCCGTGCCGATGGTGGTCATCCCGCGCGAATACGAGCGCGTCGACAGCCCCTAAGGCCTAACCGACCGCGCGAACGGGCAGATAAGGACCCCAAAAAGCGCCCAACAGGTCATTATCTGTCCGTTCGCGCTTGGCGGGTGGGGCTTAAGTGTCCGCTCGCGCTTCCCGCAGGGCGCGCTTCCGGGCCACGGAACTCCTGCGCGACGCCGCCAGCATGTCCACGGTCAGCACCAGCAGCGCCAGCCAGACCACGCCGAAGCCGATCCAGCGGTCCAGGGTCATGGTTTCCTTGAACACCGCCAGGGCCACGATGAACTGGAGCACCGGCGCGAAGTACTGCAGCAGGCCGATGGTGGTCATGGGCAGGCGGCGGGCCGAGGCGCCGAAGAACACCAGCGGCACCGCGGTGATGACGCCCGAGGACACCAGCAGCCAGAAGTGCGCGGAACCCTGGGTGCCGAGGGTCGCGGCCCCGCTGATGCCAAGGAAGATCATCGTGGCGGCCGCCAGGGGAGTGAGCACCACCGTCTCCACCGTCAGGCTGGTGATGGCGTCGGCCTTGGGCCCGACGCGCTTCTTGACGAAGCCGTAGAGTCCGAAGCTGACCGCCAGCGTCAGCGCGATCCAGGGCAGCTTGCCGTAGGAAATCGTCAGCACCACCACCGCAACAAAACCGATCCCGACGGCGGCCCACTGGAGCGGACGCAGCGTTTCCTTCAGCACGAACACGCCCAGCAGCACGGAGACGAGCGGGTTGATGAAGTAGCCCAGGGACGCCTCGACGGCCTGGCCGGTGGTGACGCCGTACGTGTAGGTCAGCCAGTTCACCGCGATGAGTGCCGCGGCGATGGACAGGGTGCCAAGGACCGTCCGGTTCCGGAACGCCGCCCCGAGTACCCGCCACGAGCGGGTGACCGTGATCAGCAGCGTGCAGAACAGCAGGGACCACACCACCCGGTTGGCCACGATTTCCACCGCGCCGGCGGGCTGCAGCGCGAAGAAGTACAGGGGCAGCAGCCCCCATAGTCCGTACGCGCCGATTCCGAACAGGACACCCGCCGTCGTGTCCTTGTCCACTGCCTTAAGGGCGACGCCGGGGCGGGGCGGCTGTCCGCCGGAAGCCGCGGCAGCGGAGTCAGAGGTACCCGGAGTGGTCATGGCTGGGGCTGCGGTTCCGTCGGGTGTAGGCACACGATCAATAACACCACCCCCGCGGGCGGTATTCCGCCGACACGGCAACGATTCCCCCGCAGCCCTGCTGCGGGGCCTTGCGGTGATCAGTACGCTTACTAATATGAACAAGCATCCTGACCCGGCCGGGCCATGAGGCTCCGCCACAGCAACGCCTCGGGAAGGGGCTACCGGCGCCTGGCCGCAGGATCCGGCTTCACGTACCGGGACCTGGACGGTTCCACGCTGCCCCCGGGGCCGGTCCGGGAAAGGCTGGAGAGCATCGGCATCCCGCCGGCCTGGACCGACGTGTGGATTGCGCCGTACGACAACGGGCACATCCAGGCCACAGGACTCGACGCCATGGGCCGCCGGCAGTACATCTACCACCCGGCCTGGCGGGAAAAGAAGGACCGGCTCAAATTCGACCGGGTCCTCCAGCTGGCAGAATCCCTGCCCACGGCGCGGAGGCTGGTCACCGTGGACCTGCGCCGCGACGGGCTCTCGCGCGAACGCGTCCTCGCGGCTGCCTTCAGGATGCTGGACACGGGGTCGCTGCGGGTCGGGTCCGAGCGGTACACCAACGAGAACGGCAGCCACGGGCTGGCCACCCTGCTGTGCGCCCACGTGAAAGTGAGGCAGGAGAGCCTGCGGCTCAGTTTTCCCGCCAAGAGCGGCAAGACCTGGGAATCCGAGATCGACGACGCCGACCTCGCCGCCCTGGTCCGGGTGCTCAAGCGCCGGGGCGGCAACGCCCGGCTCCTGGCGTACAAGAACGGGCGCAGCTGGCATCCGGTGGGCAGCGCGGAGATCAACGAATACGTCAAGGAACGGACGGGGTCGGACTTCACGGCGAAGGACTTCCGCACCCTGCACGGAACCGTGGCCGCCGCGGTCAGCCTGGCCCGGATCGGGCCCCAGAAGACAGTGGCCGAGAAAAAGAGGGCCATCAGCCTCGCGATGCAGGACGCGGCGGCGGTACTGGGAAACACCCCGTCGATCGCCCGGAAAAGCTATGTGGACCCGCGGCTCCTGGACCATTTTGCCGCGGGAGAGACCATCGACCCCCGGCGGACGGGCTCGGCTGAATCCGAATTGCGCGCGCTGCTGTACCGGGAAGGCGACGTAGTATCCCTCAACAGCTCCGCAGGGAAAGGGGGCTGACCAATTAGAATGGGAAACTGTGCGCTACGTGACGTGGCGCAGTTTCTCGTTTCAGAAGGGCTCCCGGTGTCCAACTCGGCCGAAACCACCCCCAAGCGTCCCCTCCGCGTCGCGATTGTCGGCGCCGGACCGGCAGGCGTGTACGCCGCGGACATCCTGACCAAGTCCAACGAGGTCAAGGGCGGCGACGTCGAAGTCAGCATCGACCTGTTCGAGGCCTACCCTGCGCCCTACGGCCTGATCCGCTACGGCGTGGCACCGGACCACCCGCGCATCAAGGGGATCGTGAACGCGCTGCACAAGGTCCTGGACCGCGGCGACATCCGGTTCCTCGGCAACGTGACCTACGGCCGCGACCTGAAACTCCACGATTTCCGCGCCTTCTACGACGCCGTGATCTTCTCCACCGGCGCCATCAAGGACGCCGACCTGAACGTTCCGGGCATCGACCTTGAAGGATCCTTCGGCGGGGCCGACTTCGTGTCCTGGTACGACGGCCACCCGGATGTGCCCCGCGAATGGCCGCTCGATGCCAAGGAAATTGCCGTCATCGGCAACGGCAACGTGGCCCTGGACGTGGCCCGCATGCTGGTGAAGCACGCGGACGAACTCCTCTCCACGGAAATTCCGGACAACGTCTACCGGGGCCTGAAGAACTCCCCGGTCACCGACGTGCACGTCTTCGGCCGCCGCGGCCCGGCCCAGGTGAAGTTCACCCCGCTGGAACTGCGCGAACTGAGCCACATGAAGGATGTTGACATCGTGCTGTACCCGGAGGACTTCGAGTTCGACGAAGCCTCCGATGACGCCATCCGCAGCAACAACCAGATCAAGACCATGGTGAACACGCTGACGAACTGGCTCGTCGAGGAGCATGCGGAATCCGAACAGCCGTCCTCCCGCCGCCTGCACCTGCACTTCCTGCACAGCCCGGTGGAGATCTACGACGGCGCCGGCAGCAGCGCGGGCACCGGAAAGGTTGCGGGCATCAAGTTTGAGCGGATGCAGCTGGACGGCACCGGGCACGTGAAGGGCACGGGGGAGTTCATCGACTACCCCGTCCAGGCCGTGTACCGCGCCATCGGCTACCACGGGTCCCCCCTGGACGAACTGGAATACGACGCCAGGGCCGGCGTGATCCCCAACGAGGGCGGCAGGGTCCTCGACTCCGAGGGCAGTCCGGTGCCCGGGATCTACGCCACGGGCTGGATCAAGCGCGGTCCGGTGGGGCTCATCGGGCACACGAAGGGCGACGCCCTGGAGACCATCGGCTGCCTGCTGGAGGACCGGCTGACCCTGCCGCCGGCGCAGAACCCGGACCCGCACGCCATCATTGCCCTGCTGGAGGAGCGCGGCGTCGAGTACACCACGTGGGAGGGCTGGAACAGGCTGGACGCGCACGAAGCAGCCCTCGGCCAGGCGTGGACCGCAGCGGAAGCGGAGACCGGCGTCGTCCGCGAACGCGTCAAGGTTGTGCCGCGCGAGGAAATGATCCGGATCTCCCGCAGCGCCGAGGGCTGACCCAACGTCCAGCCCTATGGCGGCTTGCTGGATGGCAATAGACTGAGCAGACCAATCCAGCACGGCATACCGTCACGCCTGGCACACCGATGTGCCGGCAAGGGAGTTCGATGAGGAATACGAATCAGCCAGCAGTTCCGGGCACGGACGCCGCGGCACTTCTCCAGCGGCATGCCCTGGCCGGCCACGAACTGCTCGGCGTGAGCGGCTTCGGCGCTGCCGGCGGCCTCGATTCCGCGAACAGCGCCGGCCACACCGGCAGCGTGCACCTGCCCGGGCTGCGCAGCCTGGTGGAGGAATCCTGGCAACGTTCCGTCCAGTTCCGGGCCAATCCGGACAACCCCGAGGCGCCGCTGGCCCTGGATGGGGAGGAGCTGGAGGAATACCGCCGGCAGCATCCGCTGGCGACCATCATGCCGGTGATCCATAAACTCCTGGTCCTGCCCAGCCACGACAGCGGCCTGCTGGTCGCCGTGGGCGATGAGGTGGGCCGCCTCCTCTGGGTGGAGGGTGACTCCCTAATGCAGCGGCGCGCCGAAGGCATGATGTTCGTGGCCGGCGCCGACTGGTCCGAGGCCAGCGTGGGCACCAGCGCTCCCGGAACCGCCCTGGCCTTGGGCCGCAGTATCCAGATTTCCGGTGCCGAACACTACAAGCGCTCCGTCCATCCGTGGAGCTGCACCGCCGTGCCGTTCCACGACCCCGACTCCGGCGCGCTGCTGGGGGTTGTGGACATCACGGGCACCGAATCCGCGGTGGCGCCGCACACGCTGTCCCTCGTGGAGGCCACCGTGGCAGCGGCCCAGGCGCAGCTGCGCGTGGAGCGGCTCCAGCTGGCGGCCGCCCGCCAGGCGGCACCGGCACGACGGCGGACGACGTCTTCCGCTGCGAAGACCGGATCCGCAGCCGAAGGGAGCCTGTACCGCAACAGCCTCCAGCTCCTGGGTCGGGACCAGGCACTGCTCAGCATCGAAGGCCGCACTGTGGCGCTCTCCGCCCGGCACAGCGAAATCCTGGCACTGCTCAGCGTCCACCCCAAGGGGCTCAGCGCGGAGGAACTCTGCACGCTGCTGTATCCGGGCGACGGCTCCTCCATGACGCTCAGGCCGGAGATGGTGCGCCTGCGCAAGGTCCTGCAGCAGCTGAGCCCGGAAGCCGTCCCCGCGTCCCGCCCCTACCGGCTCCCCATGGACCTGATGCCGGACTCGAGCCAGGTGCTCAACTGCCTGCAGCGCGGAGCGCACCGCATTGCCCTGGAGATCTACCGCGGCGCGGTGCTGCCGCGTTCGGAAGCGCCGGGCATCATCGATCTCCGGGACCGCGTGTCCTCGCTGCTGCGCGAAGCGGTCCTGACGGACGGCAGCGCCGATGCGCTGCTGAAGTACGCGGAACTTCCGGAAGCAAAGGACGACGTCGGCGTCCGCACCGCCGCGCTGAGGCTGCTCCCGCTGCGCTCGCCCAAGCGGGCCGCCGTCGTCGCCGATCTTGAACGGTTGGAAATCGAACTCAGCGCCTGAGGCGGCGCCGCTGGCGCTGGTGCCGGCAGTGGCGTGAGCTGAGTCACAGGGTTGCAACCTGGTTGCAACCTCCCGGCTCCTACGGTGGAGGCATAGTAACTGCCAAAGCAAAGGAGCTAGCAATGACTGTCTACGCACAGCCCGGTACCGAGGGTTCGAAGGTTACGTTCAAGGACCGCTACGAGAACTGGATCGGCGGCGAATGGGTTGCCCCGGTCAAGGGCCAGTACTTCGAGAACATCACGCCCGTCACCGGCAAGGTCTTCTGCGAAGTTGCCCGCGGCACCGCCGAAGACATCGAGCTGGCACTGGACGCCGCGCACAAGATTGCACCGTCCTGGGGCAAGACCTCCGTCGCAGAGCGCGCCGCGATCCTGAACAAGATCGCCGACCGCATCGACGAGAACCTGGAGATGCTCGCCGTCGCTGAGTCCTGGGACAACGGCAAGCCGATCCGCGAAACCCTCAATGCGGACATCCCGCTCGCGGCGGATCACTTCCGCTATTTCGCCTCTGCCGTCCGTGCCCAGGAAGGCCGGCTCTCCCAGCTCGACGAGGACACCACGGCCTACCACTACCACGAGCCCCTCGGCGTCGTCGGCCAGATCATCCCGTGGAACTTCCCCATCCTGATGGCCGTCTGGAAGCTCGCCCCGGCCCTGGCCGCCGGCAACGCCGTGGTCCTCAAGCCCGCCGAGCAGACGCCGTCGTCCATCCTGGTCCTGATGGAACTCATCGGTGACCTGCTGCCGGCCGGTGTGCTCAACGTGGTCAACGGCTTCGGCGTCGAGGCTGGCAAACCGCTGGCCTCCAGCCCGCGGATCCGCAAGATCGCCTTCACCGGCGAGACCTCCACCGGTCGCCTGATCAGCCAGTACGCCAGCCAGAACCTGATTCCGGTCACGCTGGAACTGGGCGGCAAGAGCCCGAACATCTTCTTCAACGATGTTGCCGAGTCCAACGACGCGTTCTACGACAAAGCGCAGGAGGGCTTCGCGCTCTTTGCCTTCAACCAGGGCGAAGTCTGCACCTGCCCGTCCCGTGCCCTGGTCCAGGAGGACATCTACGATTCGTTCATGGCTGACGCCGTGGCCCGCGTGGAGAAAATCATCCAAGGCAACCCGCTGGACACAGACACCCAGCTCGGCGCACAGGCCTCCAACGACCAGCTGGAAAAGATCCTTTCCTACATCGACATCGGCAAGCAGGAAGGCGCCAAGGTCCTTACCGGCGGCGCCCGCGCCCAGCTGGAAGGTGACCTGGCCGGCGGCTACTACGTCCAGCCCACCGTCTTCGAAGGCCACAACAAGATGCGCATCTTCCAGGAGGAGATCTTCGGACCTGTCGTGTCGGTCTCCCGGTTCAGCGACTATGACGACGCGATGGAAATCGCCAACGACACCCTCTATGGCCTCGGCGCCGGTGTCTGGTCGCGTAACGGCAACGTGGCCTACCGTGCCGGCCGCGAGATCCAGGCCGGCCGCGTCTGGGTCAACAACTACCACGCCTACCCGGCCGGCGCAGCGTTCGGCGGGTACAAGTCCTCCGGCATCGGACGTGAAAACCACTCCATGATGCTGGACCACTACCAGCAGACCAAAAACCTACTGGTCAGCTACAACGAGAACAAGCTCGGCTTCTTCTAAAGCCGCCCTTGGCCCGGGCGGGGACGGATCAGCACTGATCCGTCCCCCCCCGCACCACCCTGGCCACCCCTCAGGAAGGCAGCACCACCTCCACCGCACCAACGCTCCATCAACGCAAGGATTTCGCCAATGACGACGACAATGCAAGCAGCAGTAGTAACCGAGTTCGGCAAGGATCTTCAGATCCAGACCCTCCCCATTCCCACCCCGGGCCGGGGCCAGGCGCTGGTCAAGGTCATCACCACCGGCGTCTGCCACACCGACCTTCACGCGGCGGAGGGCGACTGGCCGGTCAAGCCGACACCGCCGTTCATCCCCGGCCACGAAGGCGTAGGCGAAGTGGTTGCCCTGGGCGAGGGTGTCACCGACCTTGCCGTCGGAGACCTCGTCGGCAACGCCTGGCTGTGGTCCGCCTGCGGCGACTGCCAGTACTGCCGCACCGGCTGGGAGACACTCTGCGAAGCGCAGAAGAACGCCGGCTACAGTGTGGACGGTTCCTTCGGGGAGTACATGCTCGTGGACACGCGCTTTGCCGCCCGCATCCCGGCCGGCTCGGACCCCGTTGAAGTCGCCCCGGTGCTTTGCGCCGGCGTCACGGTCTACAAGGGCCTGAAGATGACCGAAGCCAGGCCCGGACAGTGGGTCACCATTTCCGGCATCGGCGGACTCGGGCACATTGCCGTCCAGTACGCCGTGGCCATGGGCCTGCGTGTAGCCGCCGTGGATATCGCGGACGACAAACTCGCCCTGGCCAAGAAGCACGGTGCGGAACTTACCGTCAACGCGCTGCACGAAGATCCGGTGGAAGTCATCCAACGTGAAACCGGAGGTTGCCATGGAGTCCTGGTCACGGCTGTGCACCCATCAGCATTCGGACAGGCGATCGGGATGGCCCGCCGTGGCGGCACGATCGTGTTCAACGGCCTGCCGCCGGGCGACTTCCCGGCACCGATCTTCGAGATTGTGCTCAAGGGCCTGACGGTCCGCGGCTCAATCGTGGGTACCCGGCAGGACCTGGAGGAAGCCCTCGAGTTCTACGCGGAAGGTAAGATCCACCCCACCGTTTCCACCCGGGAACTCTCCGAGGTCAACGCCGTTCTTGACGAGATGAAGCACGCCAAGATCGACGGCCGCGTCGTCATCAGGTACTGATGATGGAGGCGAGGCTAGACGCGGCAGTGACGCTGCCCGGGGAGGACATCTCCCGCGTGGCGCTCACGGACGAGGCTGTGGAACTGCTCAGGAAGCTGTGGGGCCAGCACGGTCCCCTCATGTTCCACCAGTCCGGCGGCTGCTGCGACGGCTCCTCGCCTATGTGTTATCCGGCTGGGGAGTTCATCACCGCGGAAGCGGACGTCCTCCTGGGGCTGTTCGACATCGCCGACGGCGGGCGGCCGCAGCCCCTCGAGTTCTGGATGTCCAGGGAGCAGTTCAGCTACTGGAGCCACACCCATCTGACCGTGGACGTGGTGCAGGGCCGGGGGAGCGGGTTCTCGGTTGAATCACCCGAAGGCAAGCGGTTCCTGATCCGGTCAAAGCTCATGGACTGGCCGGCCTGACCAGCCCGTCCCGGCAGCGCGAACGAACACTTGAGGCCCCTCGTGAGAGGGGCCTCAAGTGCTCGTTCGCGCTAAACTTGACCCCGCCATGATCTCCAGGGCGGGCATGGGGCGTCTCACTATCTGGGATAAATATGACCGTCCACTGGATGGACACTACTCTTGATAAGTCTGTTTCCAACAAGCTATCGAGATTGTGGACTTTCCTATGAACCTATTCCGGACAAAATCCATTGAGCAGTCGATTGCCGACGCCGATGAACCCGGACGCAAACTGAAGCGTTCCCTGAGCACGTGGGACCTGATGATCATGGGTGTCGCCGTTGCTGTCGGCGCCGGGATCTTCTCCGTCGGAGCCAAGGCCGCCGCGAACTTCGCCGGCCCCGCTGTGACGCTTTCCTTTGCCATCGCTGCAGTCACCTGCGCCCTGGCCATCATGTGCTACGCCGAGTTTGCCACGGCCATCCCGGTGGCCGGTTCCGCCTACGTCTTCACTTACGCCACCATGGGCGAGCTGCTGGCCTGGATCATTGGCTGGAACCTCATCCTTGAGCTGTTCACCGCCGGAGCCGTGATCGCCAAGTACTGGGGAATCTACCTCAGCAAGGTCTTTGCGCTGATGGGAGTGGACATTCCGCCCGCCATCTCCCTCGGCGGAATCGACCTCTACTGGGGCGCCTTCCTGATCGTGGCCGTATTCACCGTGCTGCTGGTGCTGGGAACGAAGCTCTCCGCCCGTGTGGGCAATATCTTCACCCTGATCAAGATCGCCGTCGTCCTGTTCGTAATCGTCGTGGGCTTCAGCTATGTAAAGTTCGAGAACTACGCACCGTTCGTTCCCGCCTCCGAGCCCACCGCGGCCTCAGGCGGTGCCGACGTGCTCAAGCAGTCCTTCTTCGGCTTCCTCACCGGAGCCGTGCCGGCGCAGTACGGCACGCTGGGCATCTTCGCCGGCGCGGCGCTGGTCTTCTTCGCCTTCATCGGATTCGACGTCGTGGCCACCTCGGCTGAAGAGGTCAAGAACCCGCAGAAGACCCTGCCGCGTGGCATCTTCGGCGGCCTGGCGATCGTCACTGTCCTTTACATCCTCGTGTCGCTCGCCCTGACCGGCATGGTGTCCTACACGCAGTTGGCAGAGGCCGAGAACCCCACCCTCACCACCGCTTTCGAAGCCGTGGGGAATACCGACGCCGCCAAGGTCATCGCCTTCGGTTCCCTGGTGGGCCTCACCACCGTGATCATGGTGCTGCTCATGGGACTGTCCCGGGTGGTCCTGGCCATGAGCCGCGACGGCCTGCTGCCGCGCTCGCTGTCCAAGACCAGCACTATCCGTGCGACGCCGGTCCGCCTCCAGATCATCTGCGGTGCAGGGGTCGCCGTCGTGGCAGGCCTCACCAACGTGGACCTGCTGGAGGAAATGATCAACATCGGCACGCTCTCCGCGTTCGTGATGGTCAGCCTCGGCATCCTGGTCCTGCGGAGGAAGCGCCCGGACCTGAAGCCGGCCTTCCGCGTCCCGTTCGGCAAGGTACTCCCGGTGGTATCGGCGCTCCTGTGCCTCTACCTGATGACGAACCTCGCGGTGGAGACCTGGATCTTCTTCGCCATCTGGCTGGTCATCGGCGTGGCCATCTACTTCTCCTACGGCCAGCGCCATTCCCGGCTCAACGAGAAGTTCGCCGAAGCCAAGGCCGCCGTCAATGGCGCCCCGCAGGCTGTGAAGGCAGTGCAGGACAAGGGCGCTGCGGACGACGAGGACGAGGACGCGCTCACCCGCAGCTGACCTCCGCTCCCGTCCGCCCGCCCCTGCGTCGGAATCCGCCCTGGCCATGACTCCATAAGATGGAGCCATGGCCAGAGCAGTTAAACCGGAGCGCAAGGCGGAGCTGTTGTCCGCCATTCAGGACTACCTGATGGACAAGACCCTGGCCGAGCTGACGTTCCGGAGCCTGGCGGACGGCCTGGGCATCAGCTCGTACGTGCTGGTCTACCACTTCGGCAACCGGGAGCAGCTGGTCAACGAGATCATCCGGTCCATCGAATCCCGGCTGGACAGCATGCGCAGCACGGACGTGCGCGACATCGACCAGGAGGCCTGGCGGTCCTACCTGATGGAGTCCTGGCGCTGGACGATGGCCCAGCGGAACCGCCACCTGGCCAGGCTCGAGTTTGAGGCCACGGCCCAGGACATCGTGGCGGACTCGCCCCGCGGAACAGCCCAGGACCACTTCCGCATGCTCCACGAAAAAGCCCGCGACTGGCTGGTGGTGCAGGGCATCCGCCCGGAGTTCGCGGACACCGACGCCCGCCTCTTCACGTCCACGTTCTACGGCCTGCAGTTCGATTTTGTGGTGATGAACCAGCCCGAGGAAGCGACGAAGGCCTTCGAACTGATGGTGACAGTCTTCTTCTCGAACCTTCAGCACCGCCTGGCCACGGACGGCCAGCACTTCTGACGCCGCCACGCACCGCAGCCCGCACGGCACGCTTCCCGCACGGCGCGTACGGCATGCACGGCGCGTACGGCATGCACGGCGCGCTGCCTTAGGGCGAAGCGTGGCGGCCCATCCACTCGACAAGCGGCCGCAGCTGTTCCCAGAGCCGGCCAACCTCCTCCGCCGCGCCCGGCGTGGAGAGCCAGCCGGGTTCGCCCAGCTCCCTGCCGGCGGACAGCGACTTGTATTTGAGGAGGTCGGCCCTGGGATGCTCGCGGGGGAAGCCCCGCGGGACGGTCTTGAGCCGTTCACCCTCAACGGTGAATCCGGCATCGGTGAGCCGATGAACAATCTTCTCCAGGGATTCCCCGGTCCCGGTGGCATCCACCGAGTTCCGGAAGCGGGCAAGCTGGGCGGGCGAGATCGCATGGCAGCCGGCACCCACCAGAAGGCCGTCCGCGCTCAGCTGCACGTAGTACCCCACGCCTTCCTGGAACGACGCGACCGCACCCTGGGCTGTCTTGTAGGGGGACTTGTCCTGGGAGAAACGGACGTCCCGGTTGGGCCGGAAGATCTTCGCGGGGCCAAACCTGGGCTCCAGCTCGGCCAGCAGGGCAGCCAGCGGTTCCCGGACGAGCGTCTCGTAGCGGGCCTTGTGTTCCAGCCACCAGTCCCGGTTGTTGTTCTGCTCAAGGTCCGCATAGAAGCCGGAAGCACCGGCGGGGATGCCGTCGAATGTGTTCATGTAGGGAGCCTAGGGCCGCCCTGCCGCGCAGGCCAGAGGCTGCGGACCGTATGTGGAAAGCACCCGGAACGCAGAACACCCCGCCGCGGATAGTCCGCGGCGGGGTGTTCGTATCAGGGGCTGTCGGGCGCCGGTTTAGGGCGCCGTCGCATCAGCTGTCGCGAGGGAGCGAATCAGAGCTTGTTGGCTGCCTCTGCGTCTGATTCCGTCTGGCCTGCGCCGAGGTTGGCGCGCAGCTTGGCGCCGAGGTCGGCGTCAACGTTGGTCCAGTACTGGATGGCGCGTTCCTTGATGCCCGGGCTCTTCACGCCGCCCACTGCACCGGTGATGGTGTCCAGCAGACGGGCCTTGGCGCCGTCGTCGAAAACTTCGCGGTACAGCGTGCCGGCCTGGCCGAAGTCGCCGTCCTCGGCGTGCAGGGAGTGCGCTGAGAGCGTCAGCTCGCCGTCGTTCTCCCAGCCGCCTGCGGGGTCCTGCGGCTCAACAGCAGCGGGGCCGCCAACGGAGTTGGGGGCGTAGACCGGAACGGACGGGGCGTTGAAGTGGTACCGCCCGGCGCCGTCCTGGCTGTAGTTGTTGACCTGGTTCTTGGGCTGGTTCACCGGGATCTGGGCGTGGTTGGTGCCCACGCGGTAGCGGTGGGCGTCCGCGTAGGAGAAGATGCGGGCCTGCAGCATCTTGTCCGGGGATGCGGCGATGCCCGGCACGAAGTTCGACGGCGCGAAGGTGGCCTGCTCGATCTGCGCGAAGTAGTTCTCCGGGTTCCGGTTCAGCTCCATGGTGCCCACCTTGATCAGCGGGTAGTCAGCCTTCGGCCACACCTTGGTGAGGTCGAACGGGTTGAAGCGGTAGGTCTTGGCGTCCTCGTACGGCATGACCTGGACGTGCAGGTCCCAGGACGGGAAGTTGCCGGCAGCGATGTTTTCCTGCAGGTCGCGGATGTAGAAGTCCGCGTCCGAACCGGCCAGCTCTTCGGCGCGGTCGCCCGTGATGGTCTTGACGCCCTGGTTGGACTTGAAGTGGTACTTGACCCAGAAACGCTCGCCCTCGGCGTTGATCCACTGGTAGGTGTGCGAGCCGTAGCCCTGCATTTCGCGCCAGGAAGCCGGCAGGCCGCGGTCACCCATCAGCCAGGTGACCTGGTGTGCGGACTCGGGGGAGAGGGTCCAGAAGTCCCACTGCATGTCCGCGTCGCGCAGGTGGGTGCCGGGCAGGCGCTTCTGGGAGTGGATGAAGTCCGGGAACTTGATGCCGTCGCGGATGAAGAAGACCGGGGTGTTGTTGCCCACGAGGTCGTAGTTGCCCTCGGAGGTGTAGAACTTCACGGCGAAACCGCGGGGGTCCCGCCAGGTGTCCGGGGAGCCGTTCTCGCCGGCGACGGAGGAGAAGCGGATCAGCATCTCGGTCTCGGCACCCGGCTGCAGGAACGCGGCCTTGGTGTACGCCGAGATGTCCTCGGTGGCCTTGAACGTACCGAATGCGCCGCCGCCCTTGGCGTGCACTACGCGCTCCGGCACCCGCTCGCGGTTGAACTGGGCGAGCTTTTCCACCAGGTAGTGGTCGGTCAGGATGATGGCACCGTCGGCGCCGACAGCCTTCGAGTGAGCGTCGGAAGTGACGGGAGCACCGGACTGCGTGGTGGACACAGCGGGCGCAGAGATGTTCTGAGTCATCTTTCTCCTTCTGGTTGGGTTTCTTGCTTAGTTTCGTTCGGCGGGTAGCTTTTGGGTGCGCTGACAGTCCTGGCAGATGCCCTGGTACATGACGTCAGCGATCTGGATGGTCATCGGCTTGGCGTCCGGATCCCAGTGCGGGGTGAGGCAGGGCGCATGGCCAACGGCGCAGTCCACGTCCTCCACCCGACCGCAGCTGATGCACACGGCGTGGTGGTGGTTGTCGCCCACTCGTGTCTCGTACAGCGCGGGGGAATGGGGCGGTTCGAACCGGCGCAGCATCTGGAGGTCCGTGAGGTCGCCAAGGACCACGTAGACGGACTGCGCGGTCAGTTCGGGGAGTTCCTCACGCGCGGCGGCAAGGATGCTTTCGGCCGGCGAGTGCGGGTGATGTGCGACGGCGGTGAGCACCGCCAGCCGCTGTTTGGTCACCCGGCGGCCGTGGGCGCGCAGGGCAGCTGCCCATGCGTCCTGGCCGGCCTCGTGAACTGTCATAACCCCATTGAAGCACTTATTATGACTGAATCACAATAAGGCTAGGCTAATCTCCGGAGAACGCAGCACCATTTCAAACGGGTTGACGGCCTCGCCGGCGGAGCGGCCCAGCGCGTGCAGTTCCAGCCGCCCGTCCGTGACGGCAGCATCCGGCACCAGGCAGCTGAGGCCCGTGACGGACTGCCGCAGCGCCAGGGCTTCCAATGCTGCGGCCAGGGCAAGGAGTTCCGCCGGGGTGACGTCCTCCACGGACCCGATGCTCCGCTCCGGAGCCAGGACCGTGTGGTGCGTCCCGGCAGGGGTCGCCGGCGCCCAGGTGCGGATGGGGGGCGGCGGTACTGCTCCGTTCGGTCCGTCGCTGCGGGGGCCGGTGCCGTCAGGTGCGCTGCGCCGGGCGGCAGTTGCCGCCGCCAGCAGCGCGGTGCGCAGCCCGACGTCGTGCTTGTCCAGATCCTGATCCGGCACCGGCCGGCGGCGCTGCGCGGGTAAGGCGAGCTGTTCGGCAGGGGTGACCGGTTCGCTGTCCCAGCGGCCGAACAGGTGGAACGTGGGGGTGGATGACTCCGCGGCCGGTTCGCCGATCGAGGCACCGAGCGCATGCCAGCGGTGCGCGAAAAGCAGAGTGCAAGTGTCCGCGCCCAGGACGTCGGCCAGTGCCGTGCGGGCAGCGTTGTGGCACAGCAACCAGTCGGCGGCCGACCGGTGGTCGAGGGCCGTCGCGGGATTGCTGAGGCGGATCATCAGGTGGCCGGAAGTCAGCGGCGTGCGCGGCCGGGTGACTTCCCATACCTCAGAGCCGAAAAGCAGCCGTCTGGACAACTCCATGCGCACTCCGTTCGCTGTTGTGTTTCCCCGCCCGAGACTATCAAGGTCCGCACCACTATTCGGGGCCCTGCCGGGGTCACTGTCGGGATGCCGGTGGCGGGATGGCCCGGTCCCGTCAGTGCCCGCGGCTAGAGTTGCCCGGTGGGTAAATTGCTGGCTGATATCACTCCGTTGCGCGAGAGTTCGGACTTCCGCCGGCTGTGGCTGGGATCAGCCGTCTCCAACCTCGGCAGCCAGCTCACCCTGGTGGCGGTCAGCCTCGAGGTGTACCGGCTGACGCAGGACAGTCTCTACGTCGGCCTGCTGAGTATTTTCGCGCTGGTTCCCTTGGTACTGGGCGGCCTGCTGGGCGGGTCCATCGCCGATGCCCACGACCGCCGCAGGGTGGCGCTCCTGGCCACTACCGTGCTGTGGCTGACCACGGCCGCGCTGGCGTTGCAGGCCTGGCTGGAGGTGGGGAACGTGTGGCTGCTGTACGTGCTGGTTGCCGTGCAGAGCGGCGCGCAGGCCATCAACCAGCCCGCCCGGAGCGCCATTATCCCCATGCTGGTCCGCAAGGAACTGCTCCCCGCGGCCAACGCCCTGAGCATGATCAGCTTCGGCCTGGCCATGACCGCCGGTCCGCTCCTGGCCGGCGTGCTGGTGGCGTGGGTGGGGTTTGGCTGGACGTACACGCTGGACGTGGCGAGCTTCGTGTTTGCCTTCTGGGCCCTGCTGAAGCTTCCGCCGATGCCGCCGGGCAAGGAAGCCCACCGCGCGGGGCTGCGTTCCGTGGTGGAGGGTTTCCGGTTCCTGGGCACGCGCCCGAACCTCCGCATGACATTCGTGATCGACCTGATAGCCATGATCTTCGCGCAGCCCCGGGCCCTGATGCCGGCCATCGGTGCGGTGATGATCGGCGGGGGCGAGGCCACGGTGGGCATCCTCCTGGCGTCCACTGCAATCGGCGCCTTCCTGGCCGGCCTGTTCTCCGGACCGCTGGGCGGCGTCCGCCGGCAAGGAAGCGCCGTGGTGTGGTCCGTTATGGGCTGGGGCGCGTCCATTGCCGGTTTCGGGCTGGTAGTGGTCCTGGCCGGGCGCTCGGGGGAGGCCGGCGTCACGCTGTGGCTGCTGCCCGCCGCGCTGTGCTGTGCACTGGCCGGCATCTCCGATTCCGTGAGTGCCGTTTTCCGCACCACCATCCTCCAGGCGGCCACGCCCGACCACCTTCGAGGGCGACTCCAGGGCGTGTTTGTGGTGGTGGTTGCGGGCGGTCCGAGGATAGGGGACATGTTGGCCGGCGGCGGCACTAAACTCTTGAGTGAAGGTTGGGTTTTGCTGCTGGGCGGCCTCTTGTGCATCGCTGTGGCATGGGCGCTGGCACACCGGCAGTCGGGTTTTTTGAAGTACGACGCGCGGAATCCCGTTCCGTAGGGACCGGCCCCGCAGTCATTTCAAGAGGGCAGGAACTTCGCGAGGAGGCACAGTGCATAATCACCACAACGGGCTCAAGACCGCGGCGCTGTTCGGGGTGCTCTGGGCGGTGCTCCTGGGGCTCGGTGCCGTGATCGGCAGCAGCATGCGCAGCACGGCTCCCATCTGGATCATGGCGCTGGTGGGTGTGGGAACCACCGCCTACGGGTACTGGAACAGCGACAAGATCGCGCTCCGGGCCATGCAGGCCTACCCGGTCACCGAGGAGCAGGCCCCGCAGCTGTACCAGATTGTCCGGGAGCTCTCGGTAAGTGCCAACCAGCCCATGCCCCGGATCTACGTCTCGCCCACGCCTGCGCCGAATGCCTTTGCCACCGGCAGGAACCCGCAGAACGCCGCCGTCTGCTGCACCGAAGGCATCCTGCGGCTGTTGTCCGTCCGTGAACTGCGCGGCGTGCTCGGCCATGAGCTCATGCACGTCTACAACCGGGACATCCTCACCTCATCCGTGGCCGCGGCAGTAGCCGGCGTGATCACGTCGGTGGGGCAGATGCTGCTGTACTTCGGCGGTGGCGACCGGCGCAATTCGAACCCGCTCGCGATGCTCGCCATGGCGCTGCTGGCCCCGCTCGCGGCGATGGTGATCCAGTCGGCCATCTCCCGGACCAGGGAGTACGACGCCGACGAGGACGGTTCCGAGCTTACCGGCGATCCGCTGGCGCTCGCCTCAGCCCTGCGCAAGATCCATCAGGGCGTGCAGATGGTGCCGCTGCCCCAGGACCAGAAGCTGGTGAACGCGTCGCACCTGATGATCGCCAACCCGTTCCGCGGCGGCGGGCTGAGCAAGATGTTCTCCACGCACCCGCCGATGCAGGACCGCATCGCCCGGCTGGAACTGATGGCGGGCCGCCCGCTCAGCTGAGCGCCGCCGTCGTACTTTTTCCGTGGTGGGGCGCATCGTGCCTTTCGACGCGCAAAGTGCCCTTCGACGCGTGAAGTCCTTTTCGACGCGCAAAGAGGCCGGCGCGGCCCGTATACGGGGGGCGCCGGCCTCTTTGCGTAGCGTCAGGATTTTTCCGCGTCGAAAACGACGGCGGGGCTAGCTGCGGAAGTTCACGAACTGCAGGTCGGCCTCGTCAAAGTCCTTCAGCAGTGCCATGACGGCCTGCAGGTCATCGCGGGACTTGGACGAGACACGGAGTTCGTCGCCCTGGATCTGGGACTTGACGCCCTTGGGGCCCTCGTCGCGGATCAGTTTGTTGATCTTCTTGGCCAGGTCCTGCTCGATGCCTTCCTTGATGGAAGCCTCAAGGCGGAACTCCTTGCCGGACGGGTACGGCTCGCCGCTGTCCAGGGACTTCAGCGAGATGCCGCGGCGGATGAGCTTGGACTGCAGCACGTCCAGGACGGCGAGCACGCGCTCTTCCGAGTTCGCCTTCATCAGGATCTTCTCACCGCTGAAATCGACCTCGGCGCCGACGCCCTTGAAGTCATACCGCTGGACCAGTTCCTTCTGCGCCTGGTTCAGCGCATTGGCAACTTCCTGCTTGTCTACCTTGCTGACGACGTCGAATGTGGATTCGCCTGCCATAACTGTCCTCCTGCTGATCGTCCCGATACCCCTTGAAGGGCGGTGTTGTCTGCATTCCAGCCTAGTACGGATGGCGTCCAAGTGAAGGCCGCGTGCCGGACAATCGTCCACAGCGCAAGACGTTACGGGCGATTCACAGTTCCCTCATAGCGAACGCAGGGCGGGAACGAAGCCTTGGCCTCCAGAGTTGAAGGTGTTGGAAGAGCTGCCCCGGAAGGAAAGCACATGCACCAGAAGGCCGTCCGTTATGTCACCCGCTCGACTGCAGCCGCAGCCACAACCATCGCCACGGCGGCGACGTCCGTAGCAGCGGCTGCGGTGGCCGCGTCCATCATCCTTAGCCCCGTGGCAGATGCCTCTTCCCGGATGGACGGTGTGCACTCGGACCTGATGCGGGCAGTGCAGCTGAACCAGATCACGGAGGAGCAGGCCACAAAGTTCGAGGCGAAACTGGCCGGACGCATTCTCGGTGAAGCCTGATTTTCCGCGGAATTCCGGGGAATTCGGGGCCCTTTGAGGCTCGATTCGATTCTTCGGCAGAAGTTCTGTAAAGTTGTCTTGCCCGCGGTTGCTGGAAGCGGAACGGATGGAAACAGTCGTTCTGAACATGGAAGCCGCGAGTGATCTTCTTTTGAAGTTCGGCAGATTACCCGAGCGGCCAAAGGGGGCTGACTGTAAATCAGCTGGCAACGCCTACGGGGGTTCGAATCCCTCATCTGCCACCCAAGGAAAAGTCTCCGGAACCGTCAGGTTCCGGAGACTTTTCTGTTTCCGCTACGTTTTCGCGGCCAGGCCAGGTCAGGCCAGGCCCGGCGTGGCCCTGCCCGACCCGGCCCGGGCTTGTCCGAGGTCCCTGGCCCTCAAGGCGCAGAACCGCGGACAAGCCTAGGAAATCAGTTGAGGCCGATCACCAGCATCTGGTTGGTCCCCGGGATGCAGGTCTGCAGGATCACCCGTGGAAAGCCTCCGAAAACCGCTGAGACATTGTTGGTTGTGCCGGGGTTGGGCACCTGCCCGCGCCCGGTGACCGTGTAGGTTCCGTAGCCGGGAATGCTGACCGTTTCACCGACGCCGATCCCCGAGAACCGTGCCCACCCGCCGCAGAAGTCGTGCTCCGTGATGAACAGGGCGTAGGCATCAGTCGGGGTGAAGTGAATGGGGCCGATACAGGCGTCCACCATCCCCTGGCCACCGGCGCCCGCGACGTAGATTGTCCGGACCGCAGGGGCGGGGGCCGGAGCAGGAGCAGCAGCTGGTGCTGGCGCTGGTGCCGCTGCCGCGGGGGCTGCGGCCGGGGCGGCTACGGCGGGGCCTGTCAGCTTCAGGACTTGACCCGGCACGATCGGCGAGTACAAGCCGAGCCCGTTGGCCGCCAGCATAGCGTTCATGTCGACGCCAAAGCGGGCAGCGATGGCCCCCACCGTGTCCCCGGCAACCACCGTGTACGTGTTGGACGCCTCGGGTGCGGGTGCGGGTTCGGGTGCCGGAGCGGGTGCCTGCACAGCGGGCGCCGGTTCGGCAGCCGGTGCCTGCTGTGGCGCGGCTTCCGGAACGGCAGCAACAGCCGCCTCCGGCGTGCCGGCACCGGCCGTGGCAGGGGCGTCTACGGAGTTGTCGGCCGCTGGCACCGCAGCCGTTAGGGCCTGGGCTTCGCTGACCTGGGACGTCTGCGTGGCGCTGGAGAAGCTTATGGCGGTCACGGCAATCGCCGTCACCACGGCTCCCGCGGCCAGCATGATCCTCAGCCTGGTATTTGTGCCGCGGCTTGGTGCAGGTGTGGGGACAAGTGGTCTGTCCTCCTGGTTAAGCTCGTTTTGATCCATCGGTTCCCCCCGAGAGTCAATGCCCTTGGGGGTCAACAGGACAGCAGGCCCCAGGGCGGTGGTGCGCCGGCCCCGGACCGCACAAAGGGCAGCCCGTTGCGTAAAGACGCGTGAAGTGGGCTGCCGAATTGACGAAGAATTGCGGAAGCCCGAATGATTAGACCCATGCCCACTTCCGTGGCCATGTGAAATTCCGGAATGCTGCTTGCCCTAGGAATATCGAGTCTATGAATGGGGAGTATTTGCCGCACGAGTGGGCATTACCCGAATCTTCACGCATAACACCCGCACATTGGCAGGACATACCCAATGCCGCTTTTTGTTCGACGGCGGGGACACTCGCTTGCGGATGGAGTGGTACTTGGCCTGGGGTGAGTACGCGGTACGTGAATGCCCTGCCGTGGGCACTGCAAGCGCCAGGACACGTGCGCATTGCGAATGCTGGTTAATTAGTTTTGGCCTGGACAATTCTCGGTTTTGGGGGAATATCGTAAGACAAAGTAATTCAGCCGTCTGGACTTATTCCAGTCCAATAGACGTCAAAAGGTAGCCGCCCGGATGTAAAGTCCGGGCGGCTACCTTTTAATTGAATGCGGTGGGTTGGCGGCGGTTCTACAGCTCGCGCTCGCTGCGCAGTTCCGCCAATTCCCGGCGCAGGGCGGCAACCTCCACCAGCAGCTCCCGGACCTCAGTGCGGACCGGAACTTCAGCCGCTTCCACGGCCGCTTCGGTGTTCTCTTCCACCCGTTGCACCAGCCACGATGCGATGGACGCCGTGACCACACCCAGCACCGCGATGCCGCTCATCATCAAAGCCGCGGCGACCATCCGGCCAATCGGCGTGACCGGAAAGAGGTCGCCGTAGCCGACCGTGGTTATGGTGGTGATGGCCCACCAGGCGGCGTCGCCGAAGGTGAGGATTTTGGCGTCGGGAGCGTTTTGTTCGACATCCAGGACGGCCAGTGCGCCCACGAAGACCAGCAGGACCGCGGAGCCGGCCACGTAGGTGACCACGCGGCCGCGGAGGGTTTCACCCACGGTGCGGTGCAGCACGGAGAGCAGCGTCACCAGCCGGAGAAGCCGCAGCGGCCGGAAGAACGGCAGGGCAACGATCAGCAGCTCGTGCAGGTTGAGGATGAACCAGTGCTTCCTGTTCTCCGCGAGCCACAGGTTGGCGGCATAGTCGGCGGCGAAGATCGCCCAGGTGATCCACATGATCCCTTCCAGGACGTCGGCCTGCCGTCCCTCGATGTGGCCGATCACCTGCCAGGCATAGGCTGCCAGGAACACCAGGGCTGTCCCCATCAGCGGCCACTCGGCTATGTCCCTGTAGCGTTGCTGTGTCATGGGGGAAATCCTACGGCGCCGCCTCTTGGCCGCGATGTTACTCGCGGGTAACATGTTTGCATGCACCTGCTTTTGCGAACCCTCCTGCTCCTGTTCACTTCCTCGCGCCGGCCGGCCCTGAGCATCTGGGACACATCCTCCCTGCCGCTTCGCGTCCTGCCCACGGACATAGACATCGCCATGCACGTCAACAACGGGATGTATTTCTCGCTGATGGACCTGGGCCGCTTTGATCTGATGGCACGTAGCGGGACCTGGCAAAAGATGCGCCGGCGGGGCTGGACGCCCGTGGCCGCAGGGGAGACCATCGCCTTCCGCAAGTCCCTGCAGCTGTGGCAGCGCTACACCATCGAATCGCGGATCATCGGCCTCGACACCAAAGCCATCTACTTCGAGCAGCGCATGGTGGCGGACGGGGAAATCTATGCACGGGCGCACATCGCCACCCGTCTTGTCAGTAAGGGGAAGCCCGTCAGCCAGGAGGAGATCTTCGCCGAATTCGGTGAGCCCCCGGCGGGGCTGGAACTGCCGGAGTGGATCCACGAGTGGCGCGAAACCAATGCACTGCCCGGAGCCCGCCGTCCCGCGCCGAACCTCTGGCACTGAGACGCTGCGGCGCCGCTGGAACCGCACCTGCCGCCTGCACGCCCGAGGCCTAAGCACCTGTCGCTACGCGCCGACGTCGCGCCTGTCCAGCGCCACTGCGCTGAGCAGCACCAGTGCCACTGAGATGCCCCACAGCCATCCGGCGGCCGCCCAGTCCGCCCCGCCAGCCACCGGGGAGTTTCCGTAGGCCCAGTGATACGGGGACAGCCCCAGGAGCCACTCGACGTCCTTGCTCTGCCGCCCCACGGCGTTGAAGACGTAGCCCAGCACGCCTACGGCAGCGCCGGCGGCGAGTCCATACGTCCGGCGGCCCGTCAACGTGCCGGCGAAGAGGGCGGCGGTTCCGGTGAGCAGCGACAGCCCGGCGAACAGCACGGCGGCACCGAACAGGTTTTCCGGCATGATGTCCAGCCGTGCCGAGTCATTGAGCAGGCGCACCAGGACAAACACCAGGGCGGACAGCAGGATCACGCGAAGGAACAGGGCCAGTGCACGCTCCAGGACCACCTGGACGCGTGTGACGCCGTGCGCCAGCGTGAGTTCCAGCTGACCCGATTCCTCGTCCCCGCCCACTGCTGCCGCGCCCCACGCCACCGAGGCGATAGTCATCAGCATGAAGCCGATCAGGCCAAAGAGCGTCGCCTGGGTGTAGCCCGGACCTGTGGCGATCAGATCGTAGTTCAGGGCCTTGGTCATCTCCGGCGGCAGGGCGTCGATCATGTTCTGCATTTCGGCGCTGCCGCCGATGGAAGGGTAGAGCGGCAGGTAGAGGAAGACGGCAAAGGCCAGTCCGGCCGCCCAGCCGAGGGTCGACCGCCAGGAGTCCACGAAGGCCCTGGTGAACAGGGGAAGGGTCGTCTTCACGGCCGTACCCCGTTGCCGGCCAGGCTTCCGTACATCTTGAGCACTGATTCCTCCAGGTCGGGTTCCTCGAGCACCAGGTCGGTCAGCTGCAGCCCGGAAAGCACGTGGAGCAGGGGCTGGATGGCGCCTTCAAGGGTGGCTGAGAGCTCGACGCCGTCGCCCGAGTCCAGCACCTCAAGCCGGGCGATGCCGGGGACCCGGCGGAGCAGCGCGCCGGCGTCGTCCACGGAAATCCCGGTGGCGCTGAGCCGGACATGCCGCACTGCGCTTTCCCGGAGCCTGGCCACCGAGGCCACGGTGACGATGTGGCCGTCCCGCAGAATGGCGACCTCATCCGCAGCCTGCTGGACTTCGCTAAGTACATGGGAACTGAGGAAGATGGTCTGTCCTTTGTTCCGGGACTCCTTCACCATGGCCAGGAATTCCTGCTGCACGAGGGGATCCAGGCCGCTGGTGGGCTCGTCCAGCACCAGCAGCTCCGGGTCGTGCATAAAGGCCTGTACGAGCCCCAGTTTCTGCCGGTTGCCTTTCGACAGCTTGCGTGTGTGCCGGTCCAGGTCGAGGTCAAGCCGCTCCGCCAGCGCATCGATGTGGCCGCGCTTCACCGGGCCGCTGATGGCCTCGTAATGGGACAGGAGTTTACGTCCCGTGATCCGGCCTTCCAGGAACAGTTCGCCGGGGAGATATCCGATCCGGCGACGCAGCTCCGGTCCCGCCCGCCGGGGATCCTCGCCCAGCACCCGGGAACTCCCGGACGATGGCCTGATGATGTCCAGCAGGCAGCGCATGGTGGTGGTTTTGCCGGCACCGTTGGGTCCGATCATGCCGAACACCGTTCCGCGTTCCACCGTGAAGTCGATGCCGTGCAGCACCTCCCTGCTGCCGAATTTCTTGGTGAGTGACTGAACGACTATCGCCTGGCTCATCGATCTTCCTCCCTGTTCAGCGGTCCGGAAGGCTGCGCCCCGGCCTTCGTTCCGGACCCGGCCTCCGCCGGAGCCTTCGTTCCGGAAGCCCCCATCGCGGACCGTGCAGCGTCCAGGAAGACGGTGTCCGTGTAGACCCCGTACGTATAGAGCTCCAGCGCCGGCACAGTCAGCCGGCGCACCGTGTCGGCGCCGAGTCCCGTCGTCCCCAGCGATCTGGCGATGTGCCTGCCAAGCACCAGGATGGCCAGGCTATTGGAAGCGATCACGACGGCGGCGGCGTGCGGATCGCTGAAGGTGCGGACGGTGCCGTGGGCCACGCCGGTTTCCATCAGCTGCGCTGTTTGCCGCACCAGTGCATCGAACAGGCACTCGCCGGCCTCCGACCGGTCGCTGAGCGCCTGCCGGATGTAGGCGATTTCGTCCTCGTATTGCCCGGGGTCCGCAAGGTAATCCTCGAGGAGGTGGCGGGCGCTGGCCGGATCCGCCTTTTCCTGGCCGCGCCGTGCCACCTCGCCGATGACGAAGTCGTCGCAGGCCAGACGCAGGCCGGCCTTGCTGCCGAAGTGATGGATGACCAGCCCCGGACTGACGCCGGCGGCCGTTGCAACGGCGCGGACGGTGGTGAGCGCGAAGCCGGTGTTGCCAAACAGCCCGATGGCAGCGTCCCTGATCCGCGCCCTGGTGCTGCGGTCGTCCCCGCGCGGGTCCGCTGCTGCTGAACGCATGTTCAAGATGTTAAACGCCTGTTTAACGCCCGGCAAGGGTCATAGGTCCCGGAAGCCGGGCTGAAGCGGTGGAGGTGTGCCAAGAGCGAAACGCATGGGACTTCCCCGGGCGGCTCGCGTACCGTTGACTCATGGCTACCGTAGACATTACAGGTGAACAGTTCGCAACAACCGTCGAGAACAACGACATCGTCCTCGTTGATTTCTGGGCCGAATGGTGTGGTCCCTGCAAGCAGTTTGGACCCACGTATTCCGCCGTTTCCGAGAAGCACCCGGACGTCGTCTTCACCAAGGTGGACACCGAAGCGCAACAGCAGTTGGCGGCCGAAGCCGGCATCACGTCCATCCCCACGCTGATGGCTTTCCGCGAGAAGGTGCTGGTGTTCTCCCAGCCCGGCGCGCTGAACGCCCAGCAGCTGGAACAGGTGGTGGACGCGGTCAAGGCACTGGACATGGAGGAAGTCCACGCGCATGTGGCCCGTTCGCAGGCTGAGGCAGCGGCTGCGGCCGGCAAGCAGGACGGCACCCAGATTCCGGAGGCCTAGGCTTCCGCCGGGCGTCCATCGCCTGAGGCTCCACCGCCTGAACGCAGCATTTAAGCTCCAACGCGGGGTCACTTCCGCCCACGAACCATGGTTCGTACGGGCGGATGTGACCCCGCGTTGTTTGTCCGGAGAAAAGCGGCGGGACTACAGCCGTTCGAGCTGGACGGGCTCGGCCAGCAGGGCGCTCAGCGATTCGTTCAGGTCCTGGACGGCCGTGCCTTTGGAGTGCTTGTCAAGGTCCTCCTCGGAAGCCCACTGTTCGGTGAGAACCAGCTTGTCCTCGGTGGCCTGCGTCAGTTCGTACCGGATGCAGCCGGGTTCGTTGACCACCTCGTCGATCGCGATTTCGAGGGCGAGCTTCACGCGGAAGAATTCGCCGTCGTTGGGGATGAACGTTGCCTGCAGGTCAATGGGTGCACTCATGCGTTTCACAATACCGGCCCGCCCTTGCCGGTTCCGAAATATTTTGTAGGGCTTCCTAGTTTTACGCTTCTCTTGCGCCTCTCTTGCACGGGCTGAGTGGTAGCGTGCCAGCATGCGCGCTTATACAGCCGGGGACACTGACGTCCCGCTGCTCGAAGAGACCATTGGACAGAATTTCGAGCGGATCGTGGCCCGGTTCCCGTTCCACGACGCCCTGATCGAGGCTGCTCCGGTTCCCGGCGCGGATGCCCGCCGCTGGAGCTACACAAAACTGAACGACGACGTCGACCGGCTGGCCCGCGCGCTGCTCGCCCTCGGCGTCGCCACGGGGGAGCGGATTGGCATCTGGAGCCCCAACTGTGCGGAGTGGACCATCCTGCAGTACGCCACAGCCAAGATCGGCGCGATCCTGGTCAACGTGAATCCGGCTTACCGGAGCCACGAGCTGGAGTTTGTGGTGAAGCAGAACGGCATGCGCATGCTTGTCACGGCGCCGTCGGACCGGAGCAGCGACTACACCGGGATGGCCCGGCAGGCCCTCGCCGAATGCCCTGCTCTGAAGGAACTGGTGTTCCTCCCGGATGGCGGCCAGCCGCAGCTGCAGGCAGGCGATCCGGAAACGGACGCCGAACTGACGTACGCCGAGCTGCTCAAGCGGGCAGACGACGTCGGGCATTCGGTTCTGAAGGCCCGCCTGGCGGGGCTGGATCCGCACGATCCCATCAACCTGCAGTACACCTCGGGCACCACCGGCTTCCCCAAAGGCGCCACGCTCACCCACCGCAACATCCTGAACAACGGCTATTCCATCGGCGAGCTGCTGGGGTACACGGAACACGACCGCGTGGTGATCCCGGTGCCGTTCTACCACTGCTTCGGGATGGTCATCGGAAACCTGAACGCCCTGAGCCACGGCGCCGCCACGATCATTCCGGGGCGGTCCTTCACACCTGCGGGGGCCCTTGAGGCGGTCCAGGATTTTGGTGGGACATCGTTGTATGGCGTGCCCACCATGTTTATTGCCGAGCTGGCACTGCCGGACTTCGCTTCCTACGACCTGTCCACGCTGCGGACCGGCGTTATGGCCGGATCGCTGTGTCCCATCGAGGTGATGAACCGGGTCATCTCGGAAATGAACATGAAGGATGTGGCCATTTGCTACGGCATGACGGAAACGTCCCCGGTATCCACCATGACCCGCGACGGTGACACCATGCAGCACCGCACCGAGACCGTGGGGCGGACCATGCCGCAGCTGGAAAGCCAGGTGGTGGACCCGGTGACAGGCAGCGTGCTGGAGCGCGGCGATATCGGCGAGCTGTGCACGCGCGGTTACAGCGTTATGCAGGGGTATTGGGACCAGCCGGACAAGACCGCCGAAGCGATCGACGCTGACGGCTGGATGCACACGGGCGACCTGGCCCGCATGGACGCCGATGGCTACCTGGTGATCGAAGGCCGGATCAAGGACATGGTGATCCGCGGCGGGGAGAACATCTACCCGCGCGAGATCGAGGAGTTCCTCTATAGCCATCCCTCGATCCAGGACGTGCAGGTGATAGGAGTCCCGGATGCCAAGTACGGCGAAGAGCTGATGGCCTGCATCATCCTCAAGCCCGGCGCCGATCCGCTGGACGCCGCCGCCGTCGCCGAGTTCTGCCGGGGGCAGCTGGCCCACTACAAGATCCCGCGGTACGTGGACGTCCGCGAAAGCTTCCCGATGACCGTCTCGGGGAAAATCCGCAAGGTGGAAATGCGCAAGGAAGCGGTGGCCCGGCTGGGGCTCTGACAGCCGGCGGCCCGGGGATCTGGGGACAAGCGCGAACGGACAGTTAAGGCCCGCCGTCCACGCAAAGACCTAGTGCCGGCGGTGGTCCTGGATGGTCATGCGCGGGCCGAACGTGGGTTTCCGGAAGCCGCTGAGGCCGATCATCCGCACCACCCGCTGCCGGTGACCCTGCCACGGCGCCAGCAGCCGCAGCATCCCGGCATCGTCCGTCCGCCGGCCGGTCAGCGCGGCGCCCACATACGCGGCCAGATGGTAGTCGCCCACCGCGATGGAGTCCGGGCAGCCGTGGGTGCGCTGGACCACCTCCGCCGTGGTCCAGATGCCGATGCCGGGGATGGTCTGCATCTTGGCGGATGCCTCCGCGGCTGTGAGCCCCGCCAGGCGTTCAAGGGCGACGGCGGAACGCAGGGCCCGCATGACAGTTGCCGAGCGCTGCGGTCCCACGCCGGCCTTGTGCCATTCCCAGGAGGGGATCCGGAGCCACTGCTCAGGAGTGGGCTGCACCAGCAGCCCGGCCGGCGCGGCCGTACCGGCGGCGGGGGCCGCCGTGCCGAAGCGGTACATCAGGTAGCGATAGCCCCGCCGGGCTTCGATGACGGTGACCTTCTGCTCGAGGATGGTAGGCACCAAGGAATCGACTATCCGGCCGGTGGACGGGAGCCGCAGCGCCAGGTTCCGGCGTCGGGCTTCCACCACCATCCGGGGGAGCGTGGCGTGGAACTCTGGGCGGTCAAAGCCGGACCAGTCGTCCCCGCTGCCCAGCAGCCGCGGCGCCGTGGAGATGGCGTCCCCGGCCCCGGGGCCCCATGCCTGCGCGTCCACGTCCGGTTCGCGGGGGTCCCCGGAAACGGTGAGGCGCAGCGTCGCCGGGCCATCCGGCGTCGTAAATGACATCCAGACACCGTCGGGCCGGGAGGCGAAGGCCGGATCACCGTTGCCGCGCATCAGCGTGCCGAGGGTCTGCAGGAGATTGAACGGACCGCCCGGATGCCACCGCAGCGAGGCGTCCGCCGCGGCGGCGAGGCCAGCAGGGACGTCGGTAATGGTCATAGGTCCATCGTCCCACGCAAGGCTGACACAGCCCCCCGCGGCATGCCGCCCCGGCGTCGCCTCCAAGGCCTGCAGCCCGGTGGACAGGCAAGGCCAAAGGGCCCTGATTGGCTCCGGTCTGCGGGACTAGAATTTGCCTGTGGCGCGGCACATCCGTGCCCTCCACCCCCATTTTGTCAGGAGCGCACAATGGCTGGAATCGTACATTTTGAAATCCCTGCGGACGACCAGGGACGGGCCAGCGAGTTCTACAAAGCGGCCTTCGACTGGACAATCACCCCGATGCCCCAGATGGACTACAACATGGTCCTCACCACCCCGAGTGATGAAACAACCGGAACGCCCAAGGAACCCGGGGCGATCAACGGCGGACTCTTTGCCAGGGAAGGGGAACTGAAGACCCCCATCATCACCGTTGATGTCGAGGACATCGACGCCTCGCTCGCGCGGATCGAATCGCTGGGCGGAGCCGTGGTCAAACCCAAGGATGCCATTCCCGGAATGGGTTTCTACGCCTACTTCAGGGATCCCGAGGGCAACGTCCTGGGGCTGTGGCAGAACGCCGACGCCGGGGCAGCACGGGTCAGCCCGGAATCCGCGGCAAACGACATCGGCGCGTAGGCTGGGGGCCCGGGTGGCCCGCCCCGCCTGGGAACCCGCCTGGGATTCAGTGCATCCCTGAAGCCACCCACAGCGCCACGACGGCCAGGGGAACTGTCAGCGCTGCGGCCACCAGGCCGGCGAGGGCGAATCCGCCCCACCTGATGCGGACGTTCAGGGCAAGGAGCCGCTCGTGCCAGAGCAGCGTGGCCAAGGATGCCCACGGACTCACCAGCGGGCCGAGGTTCACGCCGATAAGAAGGGCGGCCAGCCGGGCCGGCGAGCCTGCCACCGGTTCCAGGGCCAAGTAGGCGGGGAGGTTGTTGGCAGCGTTTGCGGCGCCTGCACCCAGCCCCGCCAACTGCAGGAGGTCGGGCAGGCTGTCGCCTGATCCGGCCACCCCGGCCAGCAGCGAGGCTAGGCCGTTGGCATGCAGGGCCTCCACGAGCATGAACAGGCCCACCGTCAGCATCAGCGGACGCCACGGAACCATGGACCACCGCAGCGCGGCAGGGCGCCGCCGCAGGAAAACCGCCAGCAGGAAGGCGGCCGCCGCCATGGCGGGGTACTGGACAGGCACTCCGGACACCAGCGCAGGCAGCAGCACCAGCAGTGTGCCCGCCGCGAATATCAGCAGGCCGCGGTCCCGCACCCGGTGGACTGGCTGGGGCCCGTAGCTGCCGCGCAGGTCTCCCCGGAACGCCAGCCACAACAGGGTGAGCGGAACCAGCAGTCCCACCAGGGCGGGGGCCCAGACGAGGCCCGCGAATCCCAGCGGGCTGAGCCCGAGCCTGTCCTGGGCCAGCAGGTTCGTCAGGTTGGACACCGGAAGCAGCAGGGACGCCGTGTTGGCGAGCCAGATGCTGGTCAGGGCGAACGGCAGGGGCGGAATGCCGGCGTGGACGGCCAGGAGGACCACCACGGGGGTCACCAGCACTGCTGTGGTGTCCAGGGACAGGAAAACCGTGGATACCGTGGCGACTGCAATGACGAGGAGCCACAGGAAGAAAACGCGGCCGCGGCCCAGGACAGCCAGGCGGTCCGTGACCACCCGGAACAGGCCCGCCTCGTCCAGGAGCTCCGTCACCAGGGACATGGCCAGGACGAAGGACAGGATCGGAATGGTCCGGCCGGCCAGTTCCGCGAAGGCCGGCACAGGCAACGCACCCAGGGCCAGGGCCCCCACGCCGGCCATGAGCGTGATGCCCGGCAGGAGGTAACTCCGTCTCTTCGTCAACCACGCGAACCGCTGCACCGACCAATCGTCCCACCCGTCCCGGCCTGTGCGCGCGCGGCACGCACCGGCGGGGCGGGGCGGCGAAGCAAGGCGTGCAGGCCCGAGACGGTAACTTTGTACCTATGAAGTACGCCCAGTCCGTCCTGGACCTCATCGGCCACACGCCGCTCGTCAAACTCAACCACGTAACTGATGGCGTCAAAGCCACCATCCTGGCGAAGGTGGAATACCTGAACCCGGGCGGATCCATCAAGGACCGTATCGCGGCGAAGATGATCGAGGAGGCGGAACGGGACGGCAAACTCCTGCCCGGCGGAACCATTATTGAACCCACCTCGGGGAACACCGGCGTCGGCCTGGCCCTCGTGGCCCAGCAGAAGGGCTACCGCTGCGTCTTCGTGGTCCCGGACAAGGTCGGTGAGGACAAGCGCGCCGTCCTGCAGGCATACGGCGCCGAAGTGGTGGTGACTCCCACCGCCGTCGCCCCGGACAGCCCGCAGAGCTACTACAGCGTGTCGGACCGCCTGGTCACCGAAATCCCGGGCGCGTTCAAACCGGACCAGTTCTCCAACCCCGCCGCGCCGGGAAGCCATTACGAATCCACCGGACCCGAGATCTGGCAGGACACGGACGGCCGGATCACGCACTGCGTGATCGGGGCCGGCACCGGCGGCACCATCACCGGCACCGGCAGGTACCTCAAGGAAGTTTCCGCCAACCGCCCCGAAGCCGACGGCGGACGCGTGCGGATCATCGGCGCCGACCCCGAAGGTTCCGTCTACTCCGGCGGCACCGGCCGGCCGTACTTCGTGGAGGGCGTCGGCGAGGACATGTGGCCGGCCAACTACGACAAGACCGTCCCGGACGACGTGATTGCCGTCAGCGATGCCGAGTCCTTCGAGATGACCCGCAGGCTTGCCCGCGAAGAGGGCCTGCTGGTGGGCGGCTCATCCGGCATGGCCGTGGTTGCCGCGCTGCGGATCGCCAAGGACTTGCCCGAAGACGCCGTGGTGGTGGTGATCCTGCCCGATTCAGGCCGCGGCTACCTGGCCAAGATCTTCAACGACCAGTGGATGCGGTCCTACGGCTTCCTGTCCGGCGGCGAGGAATCCTCCGTCGGTGAGGTACTCAAATCCAAGACCGGCGAGCTCCCGGAACTGGTGCACATCCACCCGAACGAAACTGTCCGCGACGTCATCAACATCATGAACGAGTACGGCGTCTCCCACATCCCGGTCCTGTCCCAGGAACCGCCGGTGGTCATGGGCGAGGTGCTGGGCGCCGTGGACGAGCGGAGCCTCACATCCAAGCTGTTCCGCGGCGAGGCGAAGCTGACGGACAAGATCTCCGAACACATGGGGCCCAGCCTGCCCGTGATCGGTTCGCTGGAGACCATCTCCGCGGCCCGCGAACTGCTTTCCGACGTCGATACGGTCATGGTCACCTTCGTCGGCGCCCCGGTGGGCATCCTGACCCGCCACGACCTCCTCGCCTACCTCAGCAACTAGTCCTGATTGCAAGCCCGATCGGCAGCCGAAAGGAACTTCATGTCTGTCTCTGAAAACCAAGGGTTCAACACCCGCGCCGTCCACGCCGGCCAGGCCTTCGAACCGCGTACCGGCGCCGTGGTGCCGCCCGTGCACTTCTCCTCCACGTATGCCCAGGACGGCATCGGCGGGCTGCGCGACGGCTACGAATACGGCCGCGGCACCAACCCTACGCGTGACTCGCTGCAGGAACAGCTGGCCGCGCTCGAAGGCGGCTCGCACGCGTACTCCTTCAGCTCCGGCCTCGCCGCCGAGGACTCGATGATCCGTGCACTGACCCGTCCGGGCGACCACATCGTGCTCGGCAACGACGCCTACGGGGGCACCTACCGGCTGATCAGCCGCGTGCTGGGGGAGTGGGGCATCGGCAATACGCCGGTGGACATGTCCAATCTCGATGCCGTCGCGGGGGCCGTTGCGGCCGGCGGACCGGACGGGGGCAAAACCCGCCTCGTGTGGGTGGAAACGCCGTCGAACCCGATGATGAAGATCACTGACATCGAGGCGCTCGCCAAGCTGGCGCACGACGCCGGAGCGCTGCTCGTGGTGGACAACACCTTCGCCTCGCCGTACCTGCAGACCCCGCTGGCCCTCGGCGCCGACATCGTGGTGCACTCCACCACCAAGTACATCGGCGGCCACTCCGACGTCGTCGGCGGCGCGATCGTGGTCAACGACGCGGAGCTGGCCGAGAAGATCGGCTTCGTGCAGTTCGCCGTCGGTGCCGTCTCCGGCCCGATGGACGCCTTCCTCACCACCCGCGGCCTCAAGACCCTTGGCGTCCGGATGGACCGGCACAGCGACAACGCCCAGGCCGTGGCCGAATGGCTGCTGCAGCGCCCCGAAGTGGAAGCCGTGCTGTACCCGGGCCTCCCGTCGCACCCGGGCCACGAACTTGCGAAGAAGCAGATGAAGAAGTTCGGCGGCATGATCTCCGTGCAGTTCAAGGGCGGCGAGGCGGCGGCCCGCACCGTCGCGGAAAACACTTCCGTGTTCACCCTGGCCGAGTCCCTCGGCGGCATCGAGTCACTCATGAACTACCCGTCGGAAATGACGCACGCCTCCGTCAAGGGAACCGAGCTGGCCGTTCCGGTCAACCTCATCCGGCTCTCCTGCGGCATCGAGGACGTCGAGGACCTCATCGCGGACCTGGAGCGCGCCTTCACCTTCATCGGGACGGGCAGCTAGCAGCCGGTGACCATCTCGCTCCGGGCGGTTTCGCCCACCACGCGCGGCTGGATAGCGACGGCGGCAGGTGCTGCCGCCGTCGTGATCGCCCTTGTGGTTCTGTACTCGGCGTACATCCCGCTTATGAACGACTTCGAGGTGTACTACTACGGCGGCAGCCGCGTGCTGCAGACCGGCGAGAGCGGCGTCAACGAGCTTTATGCGCCGCGGGACGGGCTCCCGTTCACCTACCCGCCGTTCGCCGCGTTGCTGTTCGCGCTGCTGGCAACGCTCAGCATCGGTGCCAGTAGCCTCATTTTCATTACGACGGCGCTGGCCGGCGCCGCCGTTGTGTCGGCGTGGCTTGCGCGGCACTACTTCGGGCTGCAGCGCTGGAAGGACGCCTTCGCCGACTGGCGCTTCCGGGCCGTGGCGCTCGCGGGGACGGCGGCGATCCTGCTGCTGGGCCCTTGGCGGGACACGTTCGACTTCGGCCAGATCAACATCATCCTGATGGGGCTGATCCTCGCGGATTTTGCCCTCCACGGAAAATCCCGGGCGGGTGAGCTCCGGTGGCCGGCAGGACTGCTGATCGGGATGGCGGCGGGGATCAAACTGACGCCGCTGGCGTTCGGCCTGTACTTCCTGGTGCGCCGGGACTTTAAGGCGCTCGGCTGGATGGCTGCGGGCTTCTTCGGCTCCATCGCGCTGTCCTGGGCCGTGCTCCCGCATGCGTCGGTGACGTTCTGGACCAAGATCCTGCCGGACACCGGACGGATCGGCGGCCCCGGCTACGTGGACAACCTTTCCGTCAAAGGCCTGCTGCTGCATCTGGGCATGCCGGACTCCGGAGTCACCAGCGCGGTGTGGCTGGTTCTTTCGCTGGCCCTCGTGGCCGTGGCGGCGCTGGTCATCAAATGGGCTGTTGAAGCGGACGAGAACTTCGTGGCGGTATCGGCCACCGCCGTGCTCATGCTGCTCATCAGTCCGGTCTCGTGGTCCCACCACTGGGTGTGGATGGCGGTGGCGCTGCCCTCCATGGCCTTCGCGCTCCACCGCATCCCGTCGAAGGACGGAAGGATGCGGCTGGCCGGCTGGATCATCGTGGCCGCCTCCGCAGTGGCGTTCTACCTGACGCCCAAATACCTCGCCGTGATGGCAGGCGCGCACGAGTGGGGCAAAGACCCGCAGACGCAATGGCAGCTCGCGGTGTCCAGCCTGGGCGTGGTGTGCGGGATCGCCATGCTCGCCTACTGGGCCCTGGCCTACCGTCCGTCGAGGGCCACCCTCCGCTGACCATTTAGCCGGACAACCCGACCCGACAACCCTAGCTTTCTTGAAGAGAGTCAGCTAGGGTTTCCTGCATGGCACTCCGCTCTGACTGGTCCCAACGCACCTGCGCCATGGCCCGCGGCCTGGACATCCTGGGCGATCCCTGGAGCATGCTGGTGCTCCGCGAAGTCTTCTTCGGCAACGGCCGCTTCGACGCCATGAAAAAACGGCTGATGGTGGCCGACTCCGTGCTCACCAAGCGCCTCGCAGGCCTCGTGGACGACGGGCTCCTTGCCCGGAAACCGTACGACGACGGCGGCCGCACCCGGCAGGAGTACGTGCTCACCGAGAAAGGCGAGGACGCGCTGCCGGTGCTCAACGCCGTCGTGATCTGGGCCGAAAAGCATCTCCCGGCACCGTCCGAGCAGGCGCACATGTTTGTCATTCACTCCACCTGCGGCCAGCGGACGTCCTCGGCGGACAGCTGCACCGCCTGCGGTGAGCGGCTGACCGCGGAAAACACCAGCTGGCACAGCCTCACCCGCACGGCTGAGCCCGTCCGGCTGGCCACCTCCACCTCACAGAACGGGCCCGCCGCATGAGCGCTTCCGAAACCACCCTGCTGCCTTCGCCCAGGAAACGCAGGCGCCGCCAGCTGCACCCCGCGTGGATCGTGGCCGCCGTCGCGTTCCTGGCCCTCGTGGGCGCCGCCGGTTTCCGGGCCGCCCCCGGCGTCCTGATGGTGCCGCTGCAGGACGAATTCGGCTGGTCCACCACAGTCCTGTCCGGGGCTGTCAGCATCAACCTGGTGCTCTTTGGCCTCACCGCACCGTTTGCCGCAGCGCTCATGGAACGGTTCGGCATCCGCGCCGTGACGTCCGTGGCGCTGGTCCTGATCGGCGCGGGGAGTGCCCTGACGGTGCTGGTGAACCAGTCGTGGCAGATCCTGCTGACGTGGGGGCTGCTGATCGGACTGGGCACAGGGTCCATGGCGCTCGTCTTCGCCGCCACCATCGCCAACACCTGGTTCACCAAGAGCCGCGGCCTGGTGATCGGCATCCTGACAGCCGGGAGTGCGGCCGGGCAGCTGGTCTTCCTGCCCTTCATCGCGATGCTGGCCCAGGATCCCGGTTGGCGGCAGGCATCCCTGCTCATTGCCGCCGGCGCCCTGGCCGTGGTGCCGCTGGTGCTCAAGTTCCTCAAGAACTCACCGGCCGACGCCGGAGTGCTGCCGTACGGCGCCGAGGCGGTCCCCTCCGCTGACACCGACACAGCCGCCGGTGCTGACACCGGCATTGCGCCCGGCATTGCGCCCGCCGCTGCGTCGGAACAGGTCCCTTCCACGGCACCCAGCGGGAACGCCGCGGTCCGGGCTCTCCAGGTCCTCAAGCGTGCCAGCAAGGTCCGCACCTTCTGGGCCCTGGTGGCCGGCTTTGCCATCTGCGGTGCCACCACCAACGGTCTCATCGGCACCCACTTCATTCCCTCCGCCCACGACCACGGCATGGCGGAGACCACCGCGGCGGGCCTGCTCGCCGTCGTCGGGATCTTCGACATCGTGGGCACCATTGCCTCCGGCTGGCTGACGGACCGCTTCAACCCGAGGATCCTGCTGGCCGTGTATTACCAGTTCCGCGGTATCGGGCTGCTGGTGCTGCCGCTGCTGCTGAGTGCCACCGTCCAGCCCAGCATGATCGTTTTCGTGGTGATCTACGGGCTCGACTGGGTTGCCACCGTTCCGCCGACGGCCGCCATCTGCCGCCAGGTCTTCGGGGCGGACGGCAGCGTGGTGTTCGGCTGGGTGTTCGCCGCCCACCAGCTCGGTGCGGCCGCCGCCGCCCTGGGCGCCGGCGCCATCCGCGACGCCACCGGCCAGTACACCTATGCCTGGTTCGGCGCAGCCGCCATGTGCACCATTGCCGCCGTCATCAGCGCCACCATCCGCAAGGATGCCGGGGCGCGGGAACCTGTCCTCGTGGCGGCCAGCCCCGCGGACCGCTGAGCCCGGCGTCCCGCGGACCGCTGAGCCCGGCGGCCCGCCAACGGACGGGCGCTCCGGCGTCCCGCGGCAGCAACAGTCCTGACGGTTTGTGGTGTCCTGCCTGGTGCCCCGTCTGGTCATGCCACGCCGGCGCTGCGCAGCAGGGGACAGGGCCCCTGTTTCAGTAGGATGTGAGGACGAGGCGCCGAATCCGGCGCGAGTCAGCCGGCACAACATCGCGATAGCGCGCACCGCGCCTACAGTGGCGCCGCTCTGCAGGAACAACGTTTGGGGACACGGGATGGCACTGCTCGACGCCGAAAAGGAGCTCGACGCCGCGACGCGGCACGACGCCGACAGAAAACCCCGGCCACGCGCCGGGACCGCTGCACCCTGGTACCGGAGCCGGCTGGCGCTGGGCGTCTCCGGCGAGCTGGTGACGCTGCTGGCCGTGCTGGCTGCCGCCCTGTTCATCTCCTCAAGGCTCGACGCCTGGGGCGAGCACGGCCTCGACTTCAGCGTCTACTGGCACGGCGGCAAGATCCTCAACGAAGCCGGCCAGGCGCCGTCGGACCTCTACAGCCGGACCGTGGGCTGGGCCGGCGGGCCGGAACTGCCGTTCACTTACCCGCCGTTCGCCGCGATGCTGTTCAGCCTGCTGGCGACGCTGCCGGAGAAGTCAGCGCTGATGCTCTTCAACGCTGCCGGGGCAGCCGTGGCCGTCTGGGTCGCCGTCCGCGGAGTTCGGTACTGGAGCGCCAAACAGGACTGGCGCAGCACCTTCGGAACCCCCGGGTTGAAGGCAACACGGAACCGGTGCGGCGCCGTCATACTGCTGCTGGCCGTCATCAACCTGGGACCGTGGCGCGAGACCCTGGCGTTCGGCCAAATCAATATCCTGCTAATGGGGCTCATGGCGGCCGACCTCCTCGCCAGGAACCAGCGCTGGAACCAGGGTGTCCCCGGCCGGGGGTTCCTGGTGGGCATGGCCGCCGGCATCAAGCTGACGCCGCTGGTCTTCGGACTGTACTTCCTGGTGCGCAAGGACTGGCGCGGACTCTTCAACATGGCCGCCGGGTTCGCCTTCACCGTGCTGCTGGGCTGGCTGGTTCGCCCGGCGGAATCGTTCCAGTTCTGGCTGGAGATCCTTCCTGACACGTCCAGGATCGGCGGGGCGGGCTATGTGGACAACCTTTCAATCAAGGGTGCGCTGCTGCATTTCGGGGTTCCCGAAGCCGGCGTCACCATCCCCTGGCTCCTGCTCAGCGTCTTGGTGGTTGGCGTGGGCGCCATGGTCATCAAGGCCGCCAGTGACCAGGGCGCGCGGGTGGTGGCCATCTCGGCGACGGCACTCACCATGCTCCTCATCAGCCCGGTTTCCTGGTCCCACCACTGGGTCTGGATGGCGGCGGTCCTCCCGGCGTTCGCGTGGACCCTGCGCGAGACACCGCACCGCCAGCGGGTGACCCGCTGGTTCCTGGGCGGAGTGCTGGGGGCCTCGATCATGGTGTTCTTCTTTTCACCCAAGAGCATCGGCGAGGCGCTCGGAGCGGAGAACCTGGACTTCCAGACGCCCGAGCCGTGGCTCATGGCCTCCAGCGCCGGCGTGTTCTGCGCGGTGGCCATCCTGGCCTGCTGGCTCGTGGTGCTCCGGCGGAACTCACTGGCTGAGGTGCCCGGATGACTAAGTCCACGGACGACCAGCCGGTGGCTCAGGCCGCCGAGCAGCGCAGGACAGCCCTGGTGACCGGCGTCGGCCGCCTGGCCGGCATCGGCGCCGGCATTGCCCGCCGCCTGGCAGCGGACGGCTGGGACCTGGTGCTCACCTACTGGCAGGACTACGACTCCCGGATGCCCTGGGGAGTCCAGCCGGACGACGTCGAACGCCTCCTGGCGGAGCTGGAAGCGACGGGCGCGCGCGTCCTGGCGTTGCCGGCGGATCTGGAGGATCCGCTGGCGGTGGACCGGCTCATGGCCGAGGTGGCAGTGCAGGCCGGGACGCTGCAGGGCCTGGTGCTCAGCCATGCTGAGTCCGTGGACTCCGGTGTCCTGGACACCACGCTGGCGAGCTGGGACCGGCACTTCGCCGTGAACACCCGGGCCAGCTGGCAGCTCATCGCCGCCTTTGCCAGGCAGGCAGGGCACGACGGCGGCGCGATCGTGGCGCTGACCAGCGACCACACAGCGTTCAACCTGCCGTACGGCGCGTCCAAGGGGGCGCTGGACCGGACGGTCATTGCCGCGGCAAGGGAGCTGGGCCCGCTTGGCATCACGGCGAACGTGCTGAACCCCGGGCCCGTTGATACCGGCTGGATGGATGCGGAGCTGCGGGAGGACCTCAGCCGGCGCCAGCCCGGCGGACGGCTCGGTACCCCCGCGGACGTGGCGGGAACTGTGGCGTTCCTGCTCTCGCCCGAGGGCCGCTGGGTGTCCGGTCAGCTGATCAAGGCCGACGGGGGCTTCTCGGCCTGAGCCCGCCGGGACGGCCACGGTGCGGCGCCCACCCCAACTAGGTCGCAGCAGGTGTCGTTATGAGCCGTCAAAACGACACCTGCTGCTACCTAGTTGGGAGGCTGGTTACCGGAAGGCGCCGATGCCGGTGATGTGCTGGCCCAGGATGAGGGTGTGGACCTCGTCGGTGCCCTCGTAGGTGCGCACCGACTCGAGGTTGGCGGCGTGCCGCAGCGGCGAGTAGTCGAGCGTGATCCCGTTGCCTCCGAGGATGGAGCGGGCCTCCCGCGCGATGGCCAGCGCCTCGCGGACGTTGTTCAGCTTGCCGAAGGAGATCTGCTCGGGCCGCAGGGTGCCGGCGTCCTTGAGCCGGCCCAGGTGCAGGGCGAGCAAGGTGCCCTTCTGGATTTCCAGGAGCATGTTCACCAGCTTCTCCTGCGTGAGCTGGTACCCGGCCAGCGGCCTGCCGAACTGGAGCCGGTCCTGTGAGTACTTCAGGGCGGCTTCGTAGGAATCGCGGGCGGCGCCCATGGCACCCCAAGCAATCCCGTACCGCGCCTCGTTGAGGCAGGTGAAGGGGCCGCGCAGGCCGCGGGCACCCGGCAGCAGAGCCTCGGGCCCCAGCCGCACGCCGTCGAACACCACATCGCACTGGATCGAGGCGCGCATCGAAAGTTTCCGGCCGATCGGCGTCGCGGTGACCCCGGGCGTGCCGGCCGGCACCAGGAAGCCGCGGACGCCGTCGTCGGTCATGGCCCACACCACCATCACGCCCGCAACCGACGCGAGCCCGATCCAGCGCTTGGCGCCATCCAGGACCCAGCCGGCGCCGTCCCCGGACCCGTCGCGGCGGGCCACGGTGGTCATCGAGGACGGATCGGATCCTGCGGTGGGTTCGGTCAGGGCAAAGCAGCCGATCACCTCTCCGGCGGCCATGCGGGGGAGCCACTCCTGCTTCTGGTCCTCGGACCCCCACCGGTGGATGGCGGTCATGGCCAGGGATCCCTGGACGGAGACGAACGTGCGGATCCCGGAGTCCCCGGCTTCCAGTTCCATCGCGGCGAGGCCGTACTCGACGGCGGAGCGGCCCGGGCAGCCATAGCCCTCCAGGTGCATGCCGAGGACGCCCAGCTCGCCGAGTTCGGGAGCCAGGTCGAGCGGAAAGACGGCGTCGTCGTACCACCGGGCGATATCCGGTTTGATCCGTTGCTCCGTGAAATCGCGGATCCGCTCCCGGACCGCCAGCTCCCCGGGGGTCAGGAGGGCATCCAGGGCCAGGACGTCGGAGGGGTCCGAATCAGCGGGAACGTCAGCAGCGTTGCTCATTGGTGCATCCTACGGGTTGTGCTTCTAGCGGGTGCTCGGCACCGGCCGCTGTGCCAGGAAGTAGCCCCGCGTGGCGGGGGCGAAGCGGCACACCACGGCCAGCACCACGCCGAGCGCCAGCAGCACCACGCCGCTGACGAACGCACCGCCCACACCGAGGATCTCCGTGTCACCGTAGGCCGGATCCCACATCTGCGCGGCGGAAATGAAGAACGCGGCGGTCAGCATCAGCGCACCGAGCAGCGGCAGGATGCCCCGGAACCAGAGGTTGCGGGCTGACTCGCGCAGGGTGCCGCGGAAGAACCAGAAGCACGCGAAGCCGGTGAGGGCATAGTAGAACGCGATGAACAGGCTGATGGAGCTGATGGAATCGGAGAGCAGGTTCTGGCTCAGGAAGCTCATGGCCACGTAGTACACGACGGCGGCGGCACCCATCACCTGCGTGGAGAACCCCGGCGTCTGGTTGCGCTCGTGGACTTCCCCGAACTTGGCCGGAAGGGCCCCGTGGACGCCCATGGACAATGTGCCGCGGGCGGTGGGCAGGATGGTGGTCTGCGTCGAGGACAGCACCGATGCCAGCACGGCCACCACGATCAGCCAGCCCCAGGGCCCCAGCACCACGTCCTTCATGGCCAGGAAGACGTCATCCTGGTTCTCGGCATTGCCCAGCCCGATCCCGTCCGTGCCCACGGTGGCATACATCATGACCAGCAGCGCCACGGACACGTAGATCGCCATCAGCACGAAGGCGGAAATGACGGCGCCGCGGCCGGGGGTCTTGGCGGGGTTCTCGGTTTCCTCATTCACGGCCAGGCAGGTGTCCCAGCCCCAGTAGATGAAGAGCGCCAGCAGTACACCGTGCACCACCGCGCCCGGATCGGCGAAGGCGCCGGCCGGGTTGAACCACTCGATGTCGAAGGCCTGGATGCTTGTGTCTCCGACGGGTGTCCCGCCCGTGATCCGGAAAATGATCGCCAGTGCGAATATTCCCAGCGAGACATACTGCACGTAGGTCAGGACCCGCTGGACGTGCTCGCCCAGCCGGATGCCGCGGTAGTTCACCAGGGTCATGAAGATAATGAACACCACGCCGGTGGCCGTCACCACCAGGTCGTTCTCCGCCAGCGACCCGTCGCCGATCAGCAGCCACAGATACTGCCCGGCCACCTGTGCCAGGTTGGCGAGGACCACAACGCCGGCAAGGGCAACGCCCCAGCCGCCCAGCCAGCCCGCCCACGGACCGAACGCCCGGCGGGCCCAAATGAAGGTGGTGCCGCAGTCCGGCATGGCGCTGTTCAGTTCCCGGAAGGCGTAGGCGATGAAGAGGACCGGCACAAACCCCAGGAGCAGGATCAGCGGCGTGTAGTTGCCGTTGACCGCCACAATCAGGCCCAGCGTAGCCGCCAGCGAATAGACGGGTGCGGTGGAGGCCAGCCCCAGCATGACGGAGTCGCCCAGGTCCAGGATGCCGGCGCGCAGCCCCTTGGACGGGACCTCCGCCGTCGTCGTCGTACCTGCGGTCATAGTGCGATACCTGCTTTGCTGGAGGAGGCCGAAGCGGCCTGGACTGAAAGGGGAGCCGGGGCGTCGATAGTGTTGGGAACGAACCGGCAGAAGTAATCGGTGATGGGTCCGTCGGACTCGCGGATGCCGCAGCCCACGGACTCGCCATCAACCACCCAGAGGCCCAGCACCGGATGGTTCCCGGCGAAATCGGGCAGGGAATGGAACTGCTGGTAGCACCAGCCTTCGCGGCCGTAGCCGCCCGGCTGCTCCATGTTGATGCCGGCAGCGTGGATCTTGATGTTGTCCCCTTCGCGGCCGTGCAGCGGCTTGGCGACCCATTCCTTGAGGGGTCCGGGCTCGTTGAGGTACGCCGGGAGGAGGTTCGGATGGTCCGGGTAGAGGTGCCACAGGGCCGCCAGCAGTGCCTTGTTGGACAGGAGCATCTTCCAAGCCGGCTCCACCCAGCGCGGATTGTGGGCACGCTGCAGCAGCCGCTGGCCGAAGGGTTCCTTCATCATCAGTTCCCACGGATACAGCTTGAAGATGGTGCTGATCATGAAGTTATCCAGGTCCACAAAGCGGTTCAGGTTGGGGTCCCAGCCGATGTCGGACATGTTGATGCCGATGGTGGTCCAGCCACCCTGGCCGGCGACGTCCCGCATGTAGGCCGCCGTCATCCAGTCCTCGCCGGACTGCTCGGCTTCCGAGTGCGCAATGTGCAGGGTGCTCATGCCGGTGCGGTACTGCAGCTTCTTCCACTGCCGGATCAGGGCTTCATGGATTCCGTTCCACTGGTCCTTCTCCGGGAAGACATCCTGGAGCCAGAACCACTGCGCCACGGAAGCCTCGATCAGCCCCGTGGGCGTGTCCGCGTTGTACTCGAGCATCTTGGCCGGGCCGCCCTGGCCGTCGTACACGAAGTCGAAGCGGCCGTAGATGTCCATATCCGCGGCCTGGAGCGATTCCGCAGCCAGTTCGAGCGCCTGAGGGCCGATTCCGATGTTGCCCATGGCCCCGGTGGCGAGGTACTTGGCCGCCTCAAGGCACATCAGGTGCATGTCCTCGGCGGTCTTCTCGAGGGTTTCCACCTCGTCCATGGTGAATTCGTAGTACGCCGATTCGTTCCAGTACTCGATCTTCTTGCCGTCCGGCATGGTGGTGGTGGAAAAGACCAGCCCCTGTTCCTCGATCTTTTGCTTCCAGTCGGGCCTGGGGGTCGCCTGCAGTCTCTTCACGCCTAGCCTCCCGTGCTTCCGCCCTTGGAGCTGCTGCCAAAGCCGCCCCTGCTGACCGTTCCGCCCTTGCTGCTGTAGCCCTTGGACGTTTTGGCCCCCTGCGGCGCGGTCTTGGTGAAACCGGTGTACTGCGAGCGGTTCTGCCCGACAGCCGGGACGCTGGCGCCGCGCGAGTAGAAGTACCAGGCATAGATGGCCGAGCTCCGTCCGGCGCTGCTGCTGTTGTCGCACTGGGCGTCGTCCACGCGCTCGCCGGTTTCATCGTTGAAACAGACCTGCGCGTAGTCGGCCTCCGCTTCGTTGCTGGCCACGATGGCGGTGATGGTGCCCGCCAGCAGGGCAGTAACGCCGAGGCCGACGACGACGGTACGGCGTTGCGAGCGCTTCTTGCGTGCCGCCGTTTCCCGCTCGCGTTCGCGCTCGAAGGGGTCGATCACGGGTCCAGGTCCGCTTCCGGGCGCCGGAGCCGGGCCCGGCCCTTGACCAGGCCCGGCAGCCGCACCTTTCTGCCGGCGTCCTGCTTTTCTTCCTGTTTCTGGCGGGGCGCCCGCAGAATCGCCGAGCAGGTCCGGGCGGAGCTCGGGTTTGGGGACCTGCCAGGGCGGCAGTTGGCCGCTGGCTGGATCGTGTGGCTGCGGCGTGAAATCTTCGGGCGAAGTCATCCAGCCCGGTCCCGAAGCCCCGGGCACGCCGGGCGCCGCTGACTCGCCGTCCGGTCCCTGCGGCCCGGAACGGTTGTTCTTTGGATCCTTCGAAGGATCCTTGTTCGGGTCCTGCGGCTCCATGGGTCCCCCTTGGTTGTCCATGCTGAAATCCGTGACCGGCCACGCGCGCCAACGCTGCGTGGCCGCCCGCTTCGCCACACGCGTGACCACGCGGTCGGCAAAGCACAGATGTGTCAATCCTGAAGTCAGCCTAGTGCCTGGAGGGAGGTCCTGGTAACGGGAATAAGGGGGAGAACTGCCCATGCCAAGATGGAGCCATGGCAGCAGTTGAACCCGCCCGTTCCGGCGTCCCGCACTCCGGCCCCGCCCGTTCCGGCGCCCCGCACGCCGGCCCCGCCGGTTCCGGGACGGCGCGCTCGGCGCTTCAGGGCATTGGGCGGAGCCGCTTCGTCCTGGGCCTGGTCCTTGCCGTGGTCCTGCCGCCTGCCGTGGAAGTCCTCGTGACGCTGGCGGGGTACCGGAACTTCAGCATCATCATGCTGCTGCACCTCGCCGTCGCCGTCGCAGTGGCTGCCATCGGGGGATTCTGGCCCGCCGTCGTGGCAGCCGTCCTGGGCACAACGCTCCTCAATTACTTCTCCGCCGATCCGGTGGGCTCGCTGTCCATCGCTGATCCCTCCACGTTGTTCACCCTGCTGGTGTTCCTGGCGGTTGCCTGCAGCGTGGCCCTTGCCGTCGGCCTGGCGACCCGTCGGGCCGAGGAAGCCGCACGGTCCGGGGCCGAAGCCACCGCACTGAGTGAGCTTTCCCTGCGGATCCTCAGCTCTGATGGCAGCCTGGAGACGTTCCTCGAGAAAGTCCGCAGCAGGCTGGCGGTGGACGCCGTCACCCTGCTGGCCGGAAGCATGCCGGCCGGCCCGGGGAGCCAGCCCGGCCCGGGGAGCCAGCCCGGCCCGGGGTCCGCTGCTGCAGGCCGTCCGGGACGCGGGCCGGGCAGTAATACCGAATGGACCGTGGTTGCCAGCGCCGGGACCAATCCGCCGGTGACCCATGCGGCCGCCGACCACACCGCCGTCGTCGATTCCCGGTACACCCTGCTGATCAACGGCGGGCCACCGGCCGGCCAGCCCTTTTCCGGCCAGCACCAGCGGATGCTGGCCGCCTTTGGCGCGTTCCTGGTGGCCATCCTGGAACGCCGGCAGCTGGTGGCGAGCAGGCAGGACAACCAGCGTCTCTCCGAGGGCAACAAGATGCGCACGTCCATCCTGAGGGCCGTCAGCCACGACCTGCGCACACCGCTGGCCGGAATCAAGCTGGCGGTCAGCAGCCTCCGCCAGGAGGAGGTGCGGTTTTCCCCGGAGGATGAACGCGAGTTGCTCGCTACCATCGAGGATTCGGCCGACCGCCTGGACCACCTGATCGGCAACCTCCTGGACATGTCCCGGATCACGGCTGACTCCGTCAACCCGTTCCTGCGCGGACTGGGGTGGGTGGACGTGCTGCCCGATGCGCTGAAGGGCCTGCCCGCGGGGCGGATCCGGGTGGAAGTGCCGCCCAACCTTCCCCGGGTGGAGGCCGACGCCGGGATGCTGGAGCGCGTGGTGGCGAACCTGGTGGAGAACTCACTCAAATACGCGCCGGAGGCCGACGTGGTGCTGACGGCTCGGGCGGGGGAGGGGATCGCGCTCGCGGGCCGCCCCGCCAGCGAATTCCGCGTGGTGGACCAGGGCTCCGGGGTGGCCCCGGCGGCCGTGCTGGACATGTTCCTGCCGTTCCAGCGGCTCAACGATTCCCAGCGCACCGACAGCGGCCGCAACGTCGGGATCGGGCTTGGCCTGGCTGTGGCGAACGGCTTCACCGAAGCCATGGGAGGCACGCTCGCAGCGGAGCCGACGCCGGGCGGCGGGCTGACCATGGTGGTCACCCTCCCGCTGTGGGAGGGCCCGTTGCCGTGACCCTGGTGCTGATTATCGAAGACGAGGCACAGCTGGCCCGGGCTATGCAGATCAACCTCCGTGCCCATGGCTACCAGGCAATCACCGCCGGCTTCGGGGCGGACGGACTGAAACTGGCAGCCCAGCACCCGGTGGACATCGTGGTGCTGGACCTCGGGCTGCCGGACATGGACGGTGTCGACGTGATCCGGGGGATCCGCGGCTGGAGCTCGGTGCCCATCATCGTGCTGTCGGCCCGCCACGCCTCGGAGGACAAGGTGGATGCCCTCGACGCCGGGGCGGACGACTACGTGACCAAGCCGTTCGGCCTCGACGAACTCCTGGCGAGGCTGCGCGCGGCCTCCCGGCGCTCGCCGGCGCAGCGCGAGGCGCCCACGGTGGAAACCGCGGACTTCGTGGTGGACCTCGCCGCCCGGAAGGTGGTCCGGGACGGAAAGGAAATCCGCCTCACCCCCACGGAGTGGAACATCCTGGAACTGCTGGTGCGCAATGCGGGGAAGCTGGTCAGCCAGCAGCAGCTCCTCACCCAGGTCTGGGGGCAGGCGTACGCCAAAGAGACCCAGTACCTTCGCGTCTACCTGGCCCAGCTGCGGCGCAAACTGGAGCAGGACCCGGCCAACCCGCGCCACCTGCACACGGAGGCCGGCATGGGGTACCGCTTCGATCCGTGAAGCGGTCACTGCCCTGCCCGCCTACACTGGTGCCATGGACACCGCATCTGTGCTTGCCGTCTGCCGGGTACACCAGCTTCTGAGCGATGAGGGAAGCGTGGGCGTCACGGCCATCGATAAACGTGCCGTCGACGGCCCGGTAAAGGTTCACAAGCTCGGACTCCACGGGGACGTCCAGGCCAGCCGCATCCACCACGGCGGCGTGGACCAGGCGCTGTACGCCTATTCGCAGGACGACGCCGACTACTGGGTGGGTGAACTGCAGCGCGAACTGCCGCCCGGGATTTTCGGTGAGAACCTGCGCGTCGCGGGCATCGGCACCACCACCGCGGTGATCGGCGAACGGTGGAAGATCGGGCTCGACGTCGAAGTCGAGGTCACCTCACCCCGTGTCCCGTGTGCCACATTCCAGCGCCGCATGGACGAGTCCCAGTGGGTCAAGCGTTTCACCGACGCGGGCCGGGTGGGCACGTACCTCCGCGTTATCAGGACCGGGACCGTCCGGGCCGGCGACCATATCCACCGGCTGTTCGTTCCCACCCACGGCGTGACCGTCGGCAAGTGGTTCAGCGAGCCCACCATCGAGGATATGGAAGCACTGCGTGATGCAGACGCGGACGGCGAGATCCGCCTTCAGCCGGAGTACCACGACGAATTCGAGAAGATTCAGCGGCGCCTGGGCGTCTAGTTCCTCGGGCTTCGGAAGGGCTGTGCGGCCCCGTGTGCGCCTGCTGTGCTGCCTTGTGTGCGCAACGTCACCGCCGCTAGGCAGCCGCCGGTTTCGTGCAACACGGAACCATGCCTTACACTTGAAATATCCCCCACTCCGGAAATCCCTTATTCCTGCCCAATTTTTGAGGCAGGACTGGCAAGTGTTGGGGCCCGCACAAGCGATGCGGGCATTTTCATAGGGAGAGCCGGCTAAAGAAAACGCTGTACAGACTGCTGGGATAGCAGCCAAGAGATGCAGCGGGAAGTCCTGCCACGGGATTGCGAAAGCGCCGGACTTCTACGTGACCGGCCGGTCAATGTCTGCCCGGCGTCCAAACGGCACATGTACTGCGGCTCCGCTCACCTCGGGTTGTGCCGCCTGGCCCCCTATGGATGAGGAAAACTCCCCTATGCCCGAAATTCACAACGACGCTACTGCCGAAGCCGCAACCGTCGACACCACTGCCGAAAACGCTACTCCGGTAGCCGGCGCTGCCCCCGTTTTCACCGAGGCCCCGGCAGTTGCCGAAGCGCCTGCCGCTGATGAGGCCCCCGCCGCTGAAGCCCCTAAGGCTGAGGAGGCCCCTAAGGCTGAAGAAGCCCCCAGGGCCGCAGAGGCCCCCAAGGCCGACCCGACCAGCGGCGAAGCTGACACCGAAGCCGAAGGCATCCGCTTCGTGGACCTCGGCATCGACCCCCGCGTTCTTGCCGCCCTGCAGGATGTCGGCTACGAAAAGCCTTCCCCCATCCAGGCAGCAACCATCCCGCTGCTGCTTGAAGGCCGCGACGTCGTGGGCCTGGCCCAGACCGGCACCGGTAAGACTGCAGCATTCGCAGTACCGGCACTGTCCCGCCTGGCCGAACTCCATGACCTCAACGGCCCGTCCCGCAAGACGCAGGCCCTGGTGCTGGCTCCCACCCGTGAGCTGGCGCTCCAGGTTGCCGAGGCCTTCACCTCGTACGCCAAGCACATCGATGACTTCACCGTCCTCCCCGTCTACGGCGGCTCCGCCTACGGCCCCCAGCTCGCCGGCCTGCGCCGCGGTGCCCAGGTGGTTGTCGGTACTCCCGGCCGTGTGATCGACCACATCTCCAAGGGTTCCCTGGACCTGTCCGAGCTCCAGTACCTGGTGCTGGACGAGGCCGACGAAATGCTCCGCATGGGCTTCGCCGAAGACGTGGAGCAGATCTTCCAGCAGACCCCCTCGGACCGCCAGGTTGCACTGTTCTCGGCCACCATGCCGAGCCAGATCCGCCGGATGTCCAAGCAGTACCTGAACAACCCGGCCGAGATCTCGGTGAAGTCCAAGACCACCACCGGTGCGAACACCCGCCAGCGCTACCTGCAGGTCATGGGCCCGCACAAGCTCGACGCGCTGACCCGCATCCTCGAGGTTGAAGAGTTCGACGGCGTCATCGCCTTCGTGCGCACCAAGATGGCCACCGAGGACCTGGCTGACAAGCTGCGGTCCCGCGGCTTCCAGGCTGCCGCCATCAACGGCGACATCCCGCAGCAGCAGCGCGAACGGACTGTCGATGCGCTGAAGGAAGGCCGCATCGATATCCTGGTGGCCACCGACGTCGCTGCCCGCGGCCTTGACGTCGAGCGCATCAGCCACGTGATCAACTACGACATCCCGCACGACACCGAGTCCTACGTGCACCGCATCGGCCGCACCGGCCGTGCAGGCCGCAGCGGTGACGCCGTGCTGTTCATGACCCCGCGGGAGAAGTACCTGCTGCGTTCCATCGAAAAGGCAACCCGCCAGCCGGTGGAGCAGATGCACCTGCCCACGGCCGAGACCGTCAACACGCTGCGCCTGGGCAAGTTCGCCGAGCGCATCACGGAGACCCTCGAGTCCGAAGACGTAGCAGCGTTCCGCGACCTGATCGCTTCCTACGAGGAAGAGCACAACGTTCCGGCTGCGGAGATCGCTGCCGCTCTGGCCGTCATGGCGCAGGGCGGACAGCCGCTCCTGGTCAAGGAACTGCCTGCTGCCCCCGAGTTCCAGAAGCGCGAGCGCGCCAAGGACGGCTTCGGCTCACGTGGCCCCACCCGCACCCTGACCGAGGGCAACGCCACCTACCGGATCGCCGTAGGACGCCGCCAGCGCGTCATGCCGGGTTCCATCGTTGGCGCCATTGCCAACGAGGGCGGCATTTCCTCGGCACAGATCGGCGGCATCGACATCCGCTCGGATCACTCCCTCGTGGAGCTTCCGGCGGACCTGAGCGCTGACCAGCTCAAGGCCCTGTCCCGCACCCGGATCGGCGGCGAGCTGATCCACCTCGAGCTGGACAACGGCCGCAAGCCCTCCGGCGGCGGCGAGCGTGGCGGTTACCAGGGCAACCGTGGCGGCGACCGCGGCGGTTACTCCGGCGGCGGCGACCGTGGCGGCAACTTCAAGGGCAACGGCGGGTTCAAGAAGGAATTCCGCAAGAGCGACGGCGAGCGTTCCTCCGCTGACCGCGGCGGCCGTTCATACAGCGACCGTTCGGAGCGCACTGTTGGCGCTGACAGCGGCGCCACCCGCGGCCAGGCCAGTGACTCCCGCTTCGGCGGCCACGGTGACGGCTCACGCAAGCCCCGCCACGGCAACGAAGGCGGCCAGGGCGGCTTCAACCGCAAGGGCAAGTGGTAACCACTAGCAACACCAGGCACTAAGAACGGGCCGGCTGAATCAGCCGGCCCGTTCTTCTTTAACCGGCAACCTGTGTTGGCTTCATCACATCGGTGCTGCGGGGACCGCCACGGGTCCCGCCAACGGGCGGCTTAATGCCCGGAATTCCGGGCATTTCGGCGCATTTTCCAGCCGCGCGGACCTGTTCCGCCGCCGATTTGTTGGGAGCGGAATCTTCCGGTAGAGTATTTACTCGTTGCCCCCCTAGCTCAGTGGTAGAGCGCGTTCTTGGTAAGAACGAGGTCACCGGATCGATTCCGGTGGGGGGCTCTGAATGAGGGCCTGTGTCAAGGCGGTTTTTGACCGGCTTGATGCAGGTTTTTCTCATTCGTGGCGGTGTAGCTCAGTTGGTTAGAGCGCACGACTCATAATCGTGAGGTCGGGAGATCGAGCCTCCCCACCGCTACCAGGCAGAACCCCCGGAATCCTTGAGATTCCGGGGGTTCTTTTGTTTTGCCGGCTTTGGAATGCCCCCGGATCCCGGGACCGTGACAATCGGCCCGTTACGCCGTAGCTTTGCAGCACCTGGGGGAGGGGATCTCGGTGGACCTTGAATCAATCATGTTTCCGTTCAAGTGGCTGGTGTCAGCCATCATGGTGGGCTTCCACGCCGGGCTGGGCGCCGTTGGCATGCCGGCGGCCGACGGCTGGACGTGGACGCTGTCCATCATCGGGCTGGTGCTGGTCATCCGTGCCGCCCTGATCCCGGTCTTCCTGAAGCAGCTCGACGCCCAGCGCCGGATGCGGCTGCTCCAGCCGGACCTGAAAAAGCTGCAGGAAAAATACCGCGGCAAGACCGACCAGCTCTCCCGCCAGGCCATGGCGCAGGAGCAGATGGCCATGTACAAGAAGCACGGCACCAACCCGTTCTCGGCCTGCCTGCCCATGCTCATCCAAGTGCCGTTCTTCCTTGCCCTGTTCCAGGTGCTCTCCGGCATCAGCACTGCAGCGCACCAGGCCGAAGGCATCGGGGCCATGAGCCACGAGCAGGTGGTGCAGTTCGATGAGTCCACTATTTTCGGCGCCCCGCTGTCCGCGGCACTACTCCATGGCACGCCCCCGGGCGGCAACCCCGTGGCGGTCGCAGTACTGGCCATCGTCATGATCCTCGCCATGACGGCCGCGCAGTTCATGACGCAGAAGCTGATCATGGCCAGAACCATGTCCGACGAGGCCATGGAGACTCCGTTCATGCGCCAGCAGAAGGCCATCCTCTACGTCCTGCCGGTCATCTTCGGCGCGGGCGGCATCGTATTCCCCATCGGCGTCCTGATCTACTGGACCACCACCAACCTCTGGACCCTGGCGCAGCAGTTCTTCGTCAGGCCAGCGGCATAAAGGCAGCTGCCCGCTTTCTGCCGCTGCGGCTGGTTAGGTGATGTGTTCACTCCAAGCAAGTAGTCCACTCGAACGCTTGCTCAAGATTAGGCACGAATCGAGTAGTTACCACTCGCAACCATCGCGCCCGCCCGAACTAGGTTTGACGTGTGAACTAGTCACCGCCAGGTCGCAACGCTTCCGAGTACAGCCACCTTCAACCCGGCATTAAGCGTTCGACGGCGGTTAGGCACGCGGCGGTGTCCGGTTGGGATCCAGCGAACTCCCGCGAAGCCTTAATCAGCCCCGGTCGAGTCAACGGCCGGTACAAGGCTGCCATGAAACACCAGTGTCAGTCTCTGGGGAGCGATTGGTGCCATCGAATATCCAGCGAGCAAGCCAGCCTATGAAGCTGCTTTTGATTGCACATGGTCGCGGGGAGTCGCGGCTACCTGCCTAACGCCTAAACCGGGGGGAACCGGATGAGCACGCAAAAGGAAATGGTGCCGAGGACGAAGCCTGACCGCCGTCACCTTGGCCACCAAACGATCAGCACGGTGCCTTCAAGTCCGCGACCGGACCAGGGCCACCGGGGTGCGCATACGGCGACGTCCCGGCCGTTCAGGGTAGAACGGGGTGCCCTCCTTCTAGGGCTGACAGCCATAGTGGTTGTCATTTGCATTCTGAAGGCCCTGACCCTGTCGAACTTTCAGCAGTCGCCTGTCTGGGCCGTCTACAGCCTTCTCGTGCTGGTCTTCATCTTCGGCCGGTTCGGACTGGCCTGGCGCTATCGTCCCGGCGTTTCCGCCCTTCCCGAGACTGAGCTTCCTTCCGTTGCGATCGTGGTTCCCGCGTACAACGAAGAGAACGGCATCACGGCCACCCTCCATGCGTGCCTCGCCGTTGACTACCCTGCGGACCGGATCCGGGTGGTGGTGGTTGACGACCATTCGACGGACAACACGTTGAGCCGCATCCGCGAAGTCGAGGCCGACTTTCCGTCGCTCGCGGTGCTGGCGGCTGACGTCAATCGTGGCAAGCGCCATGTGATGACGGCCGGCATGCAGGCGGCAGGAGACGCGGACATCCTTGTCTTCATTGACTCCGACTCGCTGATTGAGCCCGGCGCCGTTCGCGCCCTCGTCGCGTACTTCGCTGATCCTTCCGTTGGCGCTGTGTGCGGACACACTGACGTGTCAAACAAGGGGACCAACCTGCTCACCCGGATGCAAGCCATGCAGTACTACATAGCCTTTAGTGTCTATAAGTCCGCGGAGGCCCTTTTCGGCTCAGTTACCTGTTGCTCCGGCTGTTTCTCGGGGTATCGGCGAACAGCCGTGGAACCGATCGCGGACCAATGGATCAGCCAGACCTTTCTCGGCCAGCCCAGCACCTACGGGGATGACAGGAGCCTGACCAACTTCCTCCTTCCCGACTGGAGGATCCTATACGCGCCGAACGCCAAGGCGCAGACGGTGGTCCCGGACCTGTTGCGCCAATTCCTGCGCCAGCAGCTCCGGTGGAAGAAGAGCTGGCTTCGGGAATCGACCCGGGCCGTCCGGATCATGTGGCGCAAGCCTCCGGTCATGGCCCTGTTCTATTACCTCGGCGTGCTGCTGCCCTTCGTCGCCCCGCAGGTAGTGTTCCGGGCGCTCATCGTCTCGCCGTACTTCCTGTTCTCGCCGCCCGTTTGGTACCTCGGCGGGGTTGCGGCCATTGCCGTTTTCTACGGCTTGTATTACCGGCTGAAGACGCACGAGAAGGATTGGTACAAGGGAATATTCTTCACGCTTTTCTACGTGACGCTCCTGGTGGGCCAGCTGCCGTATGCGCTGTTAACCATCCGCGATTCGAAGTGGGGCACCCGATGAGTACCCGCTTTCAGGCACCATCGCGCAAGGAACATTCAGCTTCCCATCGCCGCGGCGACGCGCTCAAGGACCGCCTGGCCACGGCGTCGGTCACTGCGGTGCTTGTTGCCCTCGTCATCGGGTACCTGGCCGGTCCGGCCGCCTGGCAATGGGTGGTCGCGAAGGATCACTATGACCACCTTTCAACCAACCCCAACAGCGTGTTCGACCAGTTCACCAACGTCCCGGCAGGCCCTATCGATTCTTCGCTGGTGGCCCGGCTGAACACGGCGAGCACCAGTCAACAATCCGGACCGATCATCCTCACCTACCACGACATCAGCTACGGCGGCGGCGAGTACACGGTCACACCTGAAGCCTTTGCGGGGCAGATGCAGCTGCTGGCCGACAGCGGATGGCAGACAATAACGGCTGCACAGCTCAGGGAGTGGATCAATGGGAGGCCACTGCCTCCGCATTCCGTTCAGGTCACCTTTGACGACGGAGCCCGGGGCGTCTGGCAGTACGCCGATCCCATTCTTGCCCGGAACAACCAGCATGCCGTCGCGTACATCGTCACGGGCTTTGTCGGGACCCGCGGTCCCTACTACATGACCTGGCCCGAACTCACGAAGCTGCAGCAGAGCGGCCGGTGGGACATCGAGGCCCATACCCACATGGGGCACGTTGAGGTCCCGATTGACGCCGAAGGGCACTCCGGCCCTTTCCTCACCAACCTGCAGTACCTCACCGAGCAACACCGGGTTGAAACTGCCGACGAGTACCGCGCACGGATCACTGCGGACCTCCAGGAGTCCAAGAGCCAGATTGCTGCCCACGGCTTTCCGGAGCCGGAGTTCTTCGCGTACCCGTTTTCGGCGCATTCAAGCCCTCCGGGTACGGACGGTGCACTCCCCAAAGTTGTCGCCTCGTTGTTTAAGGCCGCGATGCTGGACCAGCCACACAGTGCCGTCGCCACAAGTGCCGACAACATGGCGGAGGGAAACCTCGCCCGGATGGACACGACGTCGGATACCTCGCTCGGCGCGTTTGCGGACAAAATCCTGGAAGTCAGTCCCTTGAACCCGCCCGATAGCGTGCCGCTCGGCATGCCCGCTTCCTGGACAACATACGACGAGCAACCCGTGGTGCTCGCCACGCAAGCCGACAGCGGAGTCTCGCTGGACCCGGGACCAGGGGCCTTCATCAGTAGGCTCTTTGCACCGCTCAAAACACGGCTCTGGACGTCCTACACCGTCGAAGCCACGCTCGGCGGCTTCGAGAAGGCCTGGGACGGGACCACGGCAGGCGTGACGGTCCTGACGAAGGATCCCCAACAAATAGAGGTCTCCGTGTCCGCCAACGATTACCGGATCACGCAGGAAAATGACGCCGGCGGCAAGGAGCTCGCCAAGGGTCCGCTTCCGGAGAGCAAGGCCCATGAGCTGAGGGTGGTTGTGTCGCCCGAGGCAGTCGTTGTTTCCATCGACGGCAGCCAGGTCAGCACGACACAATTGCTGCCAGGCGTCGGCCACCACGGCGCGGCCGGAAGCGTCCAGATCACCGGCTACCGGAGGGACGCGGCAAGCCCGGTGCCCCGGATCGACCGGCTGCGGCTCACGTAGGCCGGCTGCAGTCAGCGTTCGCGGTGAAATTCCAAGTGCTTGTGAAACCGGGAGGGGCAGCCTGATGAAGCGGTACAGCCAACGTTCGGCCGCGGCCGCTGCGGGAGTGCTTGCGGTCATTGGCGTCTATTTGCTGATCGTGCTGTTCGCCTGCGGTAGCGGCACCACCGATGCCTACGACGCGGATGTCCTGCGCGACCAGCCAAGGGCATATTGGACCATGGCCAATTCAGCCGGCGGGACCGAGCCGGATCTCTCCGGCGGTAACCACAATGGAAAGTATCTTGGATCGCCGTCGGAAACCACCCTCCCCAACGGCGCGGCCGCGTCGAAGTTCGACGGCCGCGCCCAGTACCTGGAGATCGCAGACGCCGCAGCCCTCAGTCCGGCCACTACCGGTGCCCTCACAGTCGAAGCATGGCTGCGTCCGGACATCCTCCAGTTCAGCCGTGAAGAATCGTCGGGCTACGTGCACTGGCTCGGTAAAGGGGAACCGGAGAAGTACGAATACGTGGCCCGGATGTACTCTGCCGACAACGCCGAAGACCGACCCAACCGGATCTCCGGGTATTTGTTCAACCGCAACGGAGGGCTGGGTGCCGGGTCCTATTTCCAGGACGACATAACGGCCGGCGAGTGGATCCATTACGTCCTTGTCATTAACGCGGCGGCCGGAGGCGGCGAGTATCCGCACGGATACACAAAGATCTTCAGGGACGGTGTCCAGCGCGACCAGGACGACCTGAGCATCAACGGCCGCGTCATCGTTCCCACGCGGGGAGATGCCCCCCTGCGGGTCGGGACCAGCAATCTCGAATCGTTTTTTGAAGGCGGCATCGCCAAGGTTGCCATCTATGACCGGGAACTGACCCCTGCCCAAATCGCCCGGCACTACGAGGCGATGACCGGAAAGAAGCCCGGGTGAGCCGGCCGGCCCGCTGCCGTTCCCAGCTGCGGTGGGACAGAATGGGTCAATGACGCGCATCGCAATCATCGGCGGCCACGGCAAAGTGGCTTTGGAACTGGCCAGAATCCTCGCGGCGGACGGTGAGGACGTCACGTCCTTCTTCCGCAACCCGGACCACACGGAGGACGTCGCGGCGACGGGCGCCACGCCGTCAGTCCTGGACGTTGAACACACGACGACGGCGGAACTCACCGCCGCCCTTCGCGGCCATGACGCCGTCGTGTGGTCCGCCGGTGCCGGCGGCGGCAGCCCCGACCGCACCTATGCGGTGGACCGGGACGCCGCTATCCGTTCGATGGACGCGGCCGCGGAGGCCGGCGTCGGGCGCTACATCATGGTGTCCTACTTCGGTGCGGGACCCGACCACGGAGTTCCCGCCGACAACAGCTTCCACGCCTACGCCGAGGCGAAAGCCGCCGCGGACCAATACCTCCGCGGCACGGACCTGGCCTGGACCATCCTGGGGCCGGGGTCGCTGACGGACGGGCCGGGCAACGGGCTGATCGACGTCAACCCGGCCGACACCTCCGCAGGCACCGCCACATCACGCGCCAACGTGGCCCTCGTGACGGCAGCCGTCCTGGGCTTGCCGGAAACCGCCGGCCGCACCATCGAATTCCGGGACGGCACCCTGCCGGTCGCCGCCGCGCTGGAGCCCGGCAACTAAACGGCGAGTAAGCGCCGGCCCGCACCCGATATCGTGGAGGAGGCGCCTGCGCATCCCCGCGGGCACCTCCACTTCGGGGAAAGTGAGCACATGGACCAGCTGGCACTTATTATCGGGCTCCTGCTTGCCACGGTGGTGGCCGTGGGCCTGGGGGACCGGCTCCGGCTGCCGTATCCGGTGCTCATGCTGATCCTGGCGGCATCGCTGACGTTCATCCCCGGCTTTCCGGAAATGGACATCTCGCCCGAGCTGATCCTGCCCATCTTCCTGCCGCCGCTCCTGTTCGCCACGGCCCAGCGCAGCTCGTGGGCCGTGTTTCGGGTCCGCTGGCGCACGCTGATCATGCTCGCCGTGGCCCTGGTGATCGTGTCCACCGCCGCGGTGGCCGGGGCGGCCTGGCTCATGATCCCGGGAATCGGGATTCCCGCTGCCATCGCGCTGGGCGCCATGGTGGCCCCGCCCGACCCCGTGGCCGTGGAATCCGTGGCCGGCCGGGTGCACATGCCGCGGCGGCTCATCACCGTCCTGCAGAGCGAGGGCCTCTTCAACGACGCCGCCGCGATCGTCATCTTCCAGGCCGCCGTTGCCGCCGCCGTGTCCGGCAGCCGGATAGGGCCCGACGTCGTCCTCAAGTTCCTCGTGGGGGCGGCGGTCGCGGTGCTGGTCGGCATCGCCATGGGCTGGGTCACGGCGCTGATCACGCGGCTCGTGGCGTCCATGGTGGCCCGCAGCGCGGTCACCCTCGTGGTGCCCTTCGCGGCCTACATCCTCGCCGAGGAGGTGCACGCCTCCGGCGTGATCGCCGTCGTCGTCACCGCCCTGGAGATGCAGCGCCACTCGCGGCCCCAGGACGCCGCCGAGCGGGTCACGCGCACGGCCTTCTGGGACGTGGTGGAGCTCCTGGTCACGGGGCTGGCGTTCGGGCTGGTGGGACTGGAAATCCGCCAGGTCATCCACGACGAAGGCACTGAAATCTACGGGATGATCGGAACCGCGGTGGTGGTGTGCATCATTGTGTTCGCCGTCCGGTTCCTGTGGCTCGCCCTCCTGGCGGCCTCGGCACGCAAGCGGGAGAACCTGCTGCAGCCCACGTCGGCCAAGGAGGTCCTGATCCTGACCTGGTGCGGCATGCGGGGCCTTGCGACGCTGGCGCTTGCCCTGGCACTGCCCCTGACCCTGGCGGACGGCACTCCCTTCCCGGCGCGCGACCAGCTGCTGGTCATCGCCTGCGCGGTGCTGCTGGCCACCCTGGTGCTGCCCGGCCTGACGCTGCCCTGGCTGATGAAGGTGCTGAAGGCCACCGGGGACGGCTCGGAGGAACGCGACGCCGCCCGGGTGCTGGCCAAGCGGGCGCAACAGGCTGCCGTCGCCGCCCTCAAGGACAACGACCTCATGAAGGAACTCCCGCCGGAGAAGGTGGCGCTGGTCAAGGAAAAGATGACGCGCCTGCATGCCGAGCTCCTGGACGGAAGCCTGAAGAACGAATCGGTGGGGGAGAAGCGCAAGCGCGGGCGCGAACTGGCCATTGCCGTGCAGACCATTGCGCTCGACGCCGCCCGCCAGGAAGTGGTGGCGGCCCGGAACGAACCGGACATGGACCCGGAAGTCGCGGACCGCGTGCTCCGCCAGCTGGACCTGCGCACCATGATCATGCCGGAGTAGACCGGAGTAGATCAGCGCGAACGAACAGTTGAGGCCCAGGATTTCGGGCCTCAAGTGTCCGTTCGCGCTCATCACTCCCGGCGAAGATGCCTAGGCCGGGGCCGCGAGCTCCAGGTCCAGGGTGTTTTTCTCGACGTAGTCCAGGGCGCACCGGACGGCACCCACGGTCACGATCGAGTCGCCGAGAGGGGAAACCGCCACTGCCGGGGGAGTGGCGGTGAACTCCGCCAGCCGCTTGGCGATCGGTTCGAGCAGCACGCCTGCCGAGTTTGCCACCGCGCCGCCGATGACCACCAGCTCGGGGTTGATCATGGTGGCCACGGCACCGATGACCCTGGCCATCCTGTCTGCCAGCCGGTCGAGGATGCCCAGGGCAACGGCGTCTCCGGCGGCGGCAGCGGCAAAAACGTGCTCCGCCTCGACGCCTGTGCCGGAGTGCTCACGAAGTGAGGTTTTGGCCTTGCCGGCAAGGGCGTCTGCGGCCCAACCCCGCGCCAGGGATGCGATGCCGAAGGTGTCTCCCACGCCTTCCACCATGTCGAGGAAGGCGAGCTCGCCGGCACCGCCGCCGCGTCCGTGCAGCAGCCGCCCGCCGTCGATCACTCCCGAACCCAGGCGTTCACTGGCAAGGATGACCACGACGTCGTCCACGCCGGCGGCCGCCCCGCGCCAGCGGTCGCCCAGGGCGGCGAGGTTGGCGTCGTTTTCCAGCAGTACGGTCCACCCGCGCCTTTCCAGCAGCGCCGCCTTCAGGCCGACGTCGAACAGCCCCCAGAAGTGCTGGGTCACCAGCACGTCGCCGTTGCGGTCCACCGGGGCCGCGATGCCGGCGCAGACGGCGAGCACGGAGTCAGGGGATGCCCCCACGCCGTGCAGGGCCATCATGGCGGTCCGGTCAATGACGGCGATCCGTTCCTCGGCCGAAATTTCGGCACCGGCGAACGGCTGGGTGGACCGGCCCAGGGCCTTGCCGCGGAGGTCGGACACCACCACGGTGGCCTTGGAGATGCCCACGTCCATGCCCAGTACGTAGCCGGCGCGCTCGTTGAGTTCGAACCGCCGCGCCGGCCGGCCTTTCTGGTAGCCGCCGAACGCGCGCTGATTTTCCAGCTCCCTGATCCAGCCGCGCTCCATGAGGTCCTCACACACGGAAATTGCGGTAGCCCGGGTGAGTCCGGTGGCCTCCATGACTTCCGTGACCGTCACCGCCTGCGAGGCGCGCATGAATTCCAGCACTGCTCCGGCGCTCACGCGCCGCAACAGCTGGGGCGTTGCCGCAGTCATTTCAGACATGGTGTTGACCTCTCTGTGCTTTGCACCACATAATACTTGAGGAACTAAATTTAGATTCCAAATAAACTTAGACCATGTGGACCGGACGGCCGCCGACCACTGGCTTGACTTCCAGCCCTTCACTCAGCCTTTTGCAAAGGAGCAACTGTGAACCGCATCCTGAAGCACTGCCCGCCCGGACCCCGGCACCAGCGCCGCCACTCCCGCACGTCAGCCCCCGCCCTGTGAACGCCGCCGTGCCCGCATCACTGCTGAGCAGGCGTTCGCTGCTCCGGGCCGCTGGCCTGGCCGGGGCCGCAGCCATGATTCCCCTAACCGGCTGCGCGTCGCCGTCCGGCCCGCAGAACGGCGTCACCACCCTGCGCTTCATGCAGAACAAGCCCGAGGTGGTGGCCTACTTCAACCAGGTCATCAAGGACTTCGAGGCGCTGAACCCGGACATCCGCGTGGTCCAGGACTTCAATGAGGGCAACTTCGTTCCCGGGCTGGTCCGCAACAATCCGCCGGACGTGGTGACCCGCGGCTTTGCGCAGGCCACCGCCGATTTCGTCCGCAAAGGCATCTTCGCCGACCTCTCGGACCTGCCCGTGGCCGCCGGTATCGACCCGAAGATGCAGGAGCTCATCAGCTCCTGGGGCCAGTACAACGGCACCGAGGTCAGTGCGCTGCCGTTCTCCCTGGCCGCGGCCGGGGTCATCTACAACCGCGACATCTTCGAAGCGCAGGGTGTCTCCGTCCCCACCACGTGGAGCGGGTTCGTCGCGGCCTGCGAAACCTTCAAGGCCGCCGGCATCGCCCCGATCTACGGAACATACAAAGACACGTGGACCCTCGCCCAGGGCATGTTCGACTATGTGGCCGGCGGCTCGCTGGACGTTGCGGACTTCTTCACCAGGATCAATGCGAGGGGTGCCCGCATCAGCAAGGACGCGGCCGAGTCATTCTCCAACAACTTCGGCCCGGCGCTGCCCAAGATGCTGCAGCTCGCGTCGTACGCCCAGAACGGCGCCGCCAGCAAGAACTACGCCGACGGCAACGCGGCGTTCGCCAAAGGCCAGGCGGCGATGTACCTGCAGGGCCCGTGGGCGCTGTCCCAGCTCGTTTCGGCCAACAAGAACATCAGGCTCGGGAGCTTCCCGCTGCCGGTCACGGACAACCCCGAGGAAACCAAAGCCCGGGTGAACGTGGACATGGCCCTCTCCATCACCCGCAACACGCCAAACATGGCCGCGGCGCAGCGGTTCGTCAACTACCTGCTGGAGCCGTCCGTGGTGAACACGTTCAACGAAAAGAACGCAGCCTTCTCACCCCTCAAGGACGCTCCCGCCGTCAGCAACCCGCAGATCAGCGGACTGGGCGAGTCGGTCAAGGAAGCGCGCTACTACCAGGGCGCCGCGACCTACTTCCCGCCGTCGGTGCCCCTGAACAACTACATCCAGTCCTTCGTGTACGGCAAGAACGGCGAGCAGTTCCTTTCAGCGCTCGACGACGAATGGCGCCGCGTTGCCGAGCGCACCGCAGTCTGATCCCACCCCGACTCCAGGAGTTCACATGACTACAACTTCCCGGGTGGCCCAGACAGCCCGTCCCGCAGAAGGCAAGACGCCCGCCTCAGCCGCCACAGCCGCCTCAGCCTCCACAGGCACCGGAGCATTCCGGTCCAGGAGCAAGATCGACCCCACGTACTACTGGATGGTGGTGCCTGTACTGGCACTGTTCGCCTTCTTCATCACCCTGCCGGCACTCGTGGGCGTTTTCTTCAGCCTCACGAACTACGCCGGCTACGGCGACTGGAAGTTCATCGGGCTGATGAACTACGTCAACATCTTCAAGGACCCGGCAGTACTGCAGTCCTACATCTTCACCTTCGTGTTCGCCCTGACCACCACCGTGGTGGTCAACGTCGTGGCGCTCGCCATTGCACTGGGCCTGAACGCCAAAATCAAATGGCGCACCGGCATCCGCACCGTCTTCTTCATCCCCATGGTGCTGTCCGCGCTCATCGTCTCCTTCGTGTTCAACTACCTTTTCTCCAACACGCTTCCGGTGCTGGCGGAGCGGTTCGGCATGACCCCGCTCGCCACCAGCATCCTCGCCAATGAGAACCTGGCCTGGATCGCCATCGTGGTGGTCACTGTCTGGCAGGCGGCGCCCGGCGCCACCATCATCTACCTGGCAGGACTCCAGAGCGTCCCTTCCGAGGTCTATGAAGCCGCGGACCTGGACGGTGCCGGCAGTTTCCGCCAGTTCCTCAGCCTGACGCTGCCGCTGATCCTGGGCTACCTGGTGATCAACGTGATCCTCGGGTTCAAGGGCTTCCTGGGGACCTACGAAATCATCGTGGGCCTCACCGGCGGAGGTCCCGGCATGGCGACGCAGTCCGTGGCCATGCGCATCTTCTCCGGCTTCACGGGCGGCGACTACTCCTACCAGATGGCCAACGCCGTCATCTACTTCCTGATCACCCTGCTGATCTCCGTCATCCAACTGCGCCTCATCCAGCGCCGGGGGGTTTCACTCTAATGACCATTTCCACACGCCCCGAGACCATCACCGGAGCCGCAGCGCCCGCCGGCGTCACGCAGGTCTTCCGCAAGAACCGCAAGTCCAACCGCGAGGGCTTCAAGGTCAACTGGTGGCTCACCGCCCTGATGCTGGTGGCCTCGCTGACCGTCCTGCTGCCGCTGTACTTCACTGTGGCCATGGCACTGAAGTCCCCGGACCAGATCGGAACCGGCACGGGCCTCGCCTGGCCCAACCCGATGAACTGGGAAAACTTTGCCGCCGCCTACGTGGCCACCAACTTCCCGCGGGCCTTCATGTCCACCGCGTTTGTGACCGTGCTGAGCGTCCTCGGCTCCCTGGCCTGCAGTTCCCTGGTGGCCTACGCCATTGCCCGGAACTGGAACCACAGGTTCTTCCGGGGCTCGTTCGTCTACCTGCTCTCGGCAATGTTCATTCCGTTCCCGGTGATCATCCTGCCGCTGATCAAGCAGACGGCGCTCCTTGGCCTGGACAACCCGGCCGGTGTCGTGTTCCTGCACGTACTCGGCGGAATCTCGTTCAACACGCTGCTGTACATTGCCTTCGTACGCTCCATTCCCGTGGAGCTGGAAGAGTCGGCACGCATGGACGGTGCCACCACGTGGCAGGTGTTCCGCAGGATCATCTTCCCGCTGCTGGCTCCCATGAACGCCACCGTGGGGATCTTCGCCTTCCTCGGCTCCTGGAATGACTTCCTGCTGCCGCAGATGATGATCGCGGACCCTGCGCTGCAGACCCTCCCCGTGGTGCAGATGCTCTTCCAGGGCGAATTCAACACCAACTACAGCCTCGCCTTCGCGTCGTACCTGATGGCCATGGCGCCCACGCTGGTGGTTTACATCCTCGCGCAACGTTGGGTACTGTCCGGAGTCATGCGCGGTGCAGTGAAGTAACCGAAGTAACCGGCGACGCAGCCAGTGAAACAGGCGCAGGCCATCCGGACGCGCCCATCCATTTTCCCTTTACCAAAAACAACCAACCCAAGAAAAGGAAATCTCTTTTGTCCACCACCGCCACTCTGGCAACCCTGTCCGATTCAAACCTCGCAGCCGATCCCAACTGGTGGCGCCAGGCCTCCGTTTACCAGATCTATCCGCGCAGCTTCTCGGATTCGAACGGTGACGGCCTGGGCGACATCAAAGGCATCACGGCCAAGGTGCCGTACCTGAAGGAACTGGGGATCGATGCCGTCTGGCTCAGCCCGTTCTACCCCTCCGCGCTCGCCGACGGCGGCTACGACGTCGACGATTACCGCAACGTGGACCCCAAACTGGGCACCCTGGAGGACTTCGCCGAAATGTCCGCTGCGCTCCACGACGCCGGCATCAGGCTCATCGCGGACATCGTCCCCAACCACTCCTCCGACCGGCACGAATGGTTCAAGGAGGCCCTCGCCGCACCGAAGGGCTCCGCTGCCCGCGAGCGCTACATCTTCCGTGACGGACTCGGCGAAAACGGCGAGCTGCCGCCGTCGGACTGGGACTCCGTCTTCGGCGGTCCCGCCTGGGAGCGCATCACCGAACCGGACGGGACCCCCGGCCAGTGGTACATGCACATCTTCGCCAAGGAACAGCCGGACCTGAACTGGTCCAACCGCGAGGTCCGCGACGACTTCCTGAAGACACTGCGCTTCTGGTCCGACCGCGGCGTGGACGGCTTCCGCGTGGACGTGGCGCACGCCCTGACCAAGGACCTCACCGAGCCGCTGCTCTCCAAGGCCGAACTCACCGAGGCCAACACCGGCACCGACGGTTTCCCGGACGGCTCACACCCGTACTGGGACCGCGACGAAGTCCACGAGATCTACGCCGAATGGCGTGAGGTGTTCAACGAATACAATCCGCCGCGCACCGCCGTCGCCGAAGCCTGGGTGCACGCCACCCGCCGCGCCCGCTATGCCAGCCCGCAGGGGCTGGGCCAGGCCTTCAACTTCGACCTTCTGCAGGCCGATTTTGACGCCGGGGAGTTCCTGGAAATCATCACCCGGAACCTCGCCGAAGCAACGGCAACCGGGGCGTCCTCCACCTGGGTCTTCTCCAACCACGACGTCGTCCGGCACGCCACTCGCTACGGCCTGCCGAAGGGTGGCGGAGTCCACGCCAAGGGCCAGGACGGGAAGGGCTGGCTGCTGGCCGGTGCCCCCGCCGAGGAACTGGACGTTGAACTCGGCCTGCGCCGTGCGCGCGCGGCCAGCCAGCTGATGCTGGCCCTCCCGGGCTCGGCCTACCTGTACCAGGGCGAGGAACTCGGCCTGCAGGAAGTCGGCCAGATCCCCGACGCCGAGCGCCAGGACCCGTCCTTCTTCCGCAACAAGGGCGTGGAGATCGGCCGCGACGGCTGCCGCGTGCCGCTGCCGTGGGCCGCCGAGGGCGCCTCATTCGGTTTCGGCGCCGGGGACGCCCACCTGCCCCAGCCTGAATGGTTTAGCCGCTACGCAGTGGACGCCCAAGACGGCGTGGAAGGCTCCACCCTGGAGCTCTACCGCAAGGCGCTGAAGCTGCGCCGCGAGCTGCAGGCCGCGGAAGAGCTGGAATGGGTGGAAACCGGCAACTCCCAGGTGCTGCAGTTCAGCCGGCCCGGCGGCTGGCAGTCCGTGACCAACTTCGGTGCGGAGCCGGTGGAGCTCCCGGCAGGTGAGGTCCTGCTCAGTAGCGGCCCGCTGGAAGCCGGCAAACTTCCCGCCAACACCACGGTCTGGCTGCGCTAAGGCCGGTGCCAAGCAGCATCTAGCTTTACCGTGAAATCCGTCCCGGTGGCGGTGCCCGGGCAGGGCACCGCCACCGGGGCTTTTTTGCCGCTGGGCCTTGGCCGGATCAAGTGAAAGAGTGACGACATGACCAAAAATGCTGCAAGCCAGGAACTGAGCCGTCAACAGGAACTGATCTATGGCTGCATGGGGCTGGGCGGCAGCTGGTCCGCCGAGCCGTACGCGTCGGAGCACGTGGGCCAGGCCGCCGCCGCGATCGACGCCGCGCTGGATTCCGGCATCACGCTGTTCGACCACGCTGACATTTACCGCGGCGGCAAGTCGGAGGCCGTCTTCGGTGAGGTCCTTGCGATTACGCCGGGCCTGCGGGAACGGATCCGGCTCCAGACCAAGTGCGGCATCCGGCTCAACGAGCAGGGGCTCGAGACGCATTACGACCTGAGCCGCGACGGCATCCTCGAACGGGTAAACGGCAGCCTTAAGCGGCTGAAGACCGAGTACGTGGATGTTCTTATGCTCCACCGCCCCGACCCGCTGGCGGACCCCGCTGAGGTGGCGTCCGCCGTCGGGCAGTTGATGCAGGAAGGCAAGGTGCGCCAGGTCGGTGTGTCCAACATGTCCGCCCCGCAGATCGAGGTGCTGCAGGACCACCTGGAAACACCCGTGGTAGCCAACCAGCTGGAAATGAGCCTGCTGAAACGGGCCTGGTTGGAAAGCGCCGTGCTGGTCAACCACGCCGAGGGATTGGACCACAGCTTCCCGCACGGCACTGTCGAGTTCTGCGGCCGGCAGGGGATCACCCTGCAGGCCTATGGGGCGCTGGCACGGGGCCACTACACCGGCGCCCCGCCGGAAAGCCCGACGCCGGCGGAGGCAGCCACAGCAGCGCTCGTCGCTGAGATGGCGAAGGCCATGGGAACCACCAGGGAAGCCATCCTCCTCGGCTGGCTCATGCGGCACCCGGCCGGAATCGCTCCGGTGATCGGCTCGGCCAACCCCGACCGGATCCGGGCCTGTGCCGGAGCTGCCCGTGTTGCCGCATCCATGACCCGGGCCGAGTGGTACCGGCTGTGGGTGACGGCCCGGGGGAGCAACATCCCCTAAGTCCCCGCTCAGCCCAACTAGGTCGCAGTAGATGTCGTTATGAGCCCTCAAAACGACATTAACTGCGACCTAGTTGGGTGGGGGCCTAGAGCGGCGCCACCACCGAGTACGTGGACGAGTCGCCCTGCAGGGCCTGGCTCGGCTTGCCGTCCACGCCCACGGGGATGTCGCCGGCAATGGTCACGCGGTTGAGCTTGCGCGGCTGGCCGTCGTAGTTGTCCGGGGCGTAGTGCTGGGTGATGCGGTTGTCGAAGAGCACCAGCTGGTTCGGCTCCCAGTTCACCCGCACCACGTTCTCGGGGCGCGTGACGTAGGCCTGCAGCAGCCGGATGATGTCCTTCGACTCGGTGTTGGACAGCCCCACGATCCGCAGCCGCTGCGCGAAGCCCCCAATGAACAATCCGCGCTCGCCGGTCAGCGGGTGGACCCGGACCACCGGGTGGGCTGTCTCGAACTTCAGCCGGGTGAACTCCTTGCGGCGTTCCTCCGCGTTCTGGTGCTCCAGGTTCTTGGGCACCGAGTAGTCGTAGTCGTTTGTGTGGATGGCCCACAGGGTGTCCGCGAAGTTCCGCAGTTCCGCCGGAAGGTCGGCGTATGCCCCGGCCGAGGACGCGATCAGGGTTTCCCCGCCGTACGCCGGCAGGTCGATGCTGCGCAGCGTGGATGCCTGCGGCGGGTTCACCACGAAGGTGACGTCCGTGTGCCAGTTGTTGGCGGAGCCGTTTTCGCTGTCCACCGGCAGGACGTTTTCTTCGCCCTCAACCGAGGCCACAGTGGGGTGCGCCTTGGTGAGCGGCCCGAAGTGGCTGGCGAACTTCACCTGCTCCTCGTCCGTGCGGATGTTGGCCTCGCGGAACACCAGGGCTTTGTGCTCGTTCAGGGCCTCGCGGATCCGGGCCACGGTGTCCGGGGAGAGGTCCCCGCTGAGGTCCAGGCCGCGGATTTCAGCCCCGACGCGGGAGCCCAGTTTGGCGAAGTCGAGCTTGGTTTCGGTGATGGTGGTCATTGCTTTTTCCTTACTGGTTGATGGTGCGGACAGGCTGTTGGTGCTGGTGAAGCGGTCAGTTGCCGGCGCCGACGGCGGTGCGCCAGCGGGAGAAGTGCCGTTCCAGGGCGACGAGGAGGACATTCACCGCCAGCCCCAGGATGGAGACGGTGAGGATGCCGGCGTACATGTCCGGGATGAGGAAGCTCATCTGCGAATTGACGATCAGGTAGCCCAGCCCGGCCTTGGCCCCCACCATTTCGGCGGCGATGAGCACCAGGATGGAGGATGTGCCGGCCATCCGGATGCCCGTGAAAATTGTCGGGACAGCCGAGGGCAGGATGACCTTCTGGAAGAGCCGGAAGCTGTTCAGCCCCAGCGACCTCGCGGCCCGGATCAGCAGCGGATCCACGGTCCGGACGCCGGCAATGGTGTTCAGGAGCACCGGGAAGAACGCCGCGTAGGCCACGATGGTGATCTTCGATTCCTCGCCGATGCCCAGCAGCAGCGTGAACACGGGCAGCAGGGCCAGCGTGGCCGTATTACGGAACAGCTCCAGCAGCGGGTTCAGGAATGAGCTCAGCCACCCGTACCAGGCGATCAGCAGCCCCAGCACCACGGCGGACACCACGGCGATGCTGAACCCGGAGACGGAACGGGTGAGGCTTGCCTGCAGGTGGTTCTGCAGCTGCCCGGTCTCCAGCAGCTTCGCGCCGGCCGCGATGACCTCGTGCAGCGGCGGCAGGAACACCCGGGTGGACGGGCTGGCCAGGTACGTCGGGCCGAGTTCCCACAACGCAAGGAACAGCAGCACGGCGAGGGATTTCCAGCCGGCCCGTCCGGCGAGCCCGGCCAGGGCAGCGACCCTGCCCGCCGCCGTCGGACGCTGTCCGCTTTCGGGACCGGAACCGGTCTGGCGGGAAGGTTCGACGGCGGCAGCCGCCTCTGGCGGGCGGGTCAACACAGCGCTCATCAGGCAGCGCTCCTTTCATTGGGTTGTTCGTCGGGGGCCGTGCCGTCTGGGAGGATCTTGCGGTGTCCGGAGCCCTGGGCGAGCCGGACCTCGTCGTGCAGCAGGGACCAGACCTCGTGTCGGTGTTCCACGAACGCTGGATGGGATCGGATGTCGTCCTCGCCGTCGCGGTCCGGGATGTTGATGTCCACGATTTCCTTGAGCCGGCCGGGGCGGGCGCTGAGCACGGCCACGCGCTGGCCCAGGTACACGGCCTCGTCGATTCCGTGGGTAATGAAGACGATGGTCTTGCCCGTTGCCTTCCAGATCCGCAGCAGCTCGTCCTGGAGCTGCTCGCGGGTCTGCGCGTCCAGGGCGGCAAACGGTTCGTCCATCAGCAGGATGTCCGGCTCATAGGCGAGGCTTCTGGCGATGGCCACGCGCTGCTTCATACCGCCGGACAGTTCGTGCGGATAGCGGTCCTCGAACCCCGCCAGCCCGACCAGGTCGAGGAATTCGCTGGCTTTGGCGGCCCGTTCCTTCCGCGAAAGGCCGGAGTTCTCCAGCCCGATGGAGACGTTGGCCGATGCTGTCCGCCAGGGGAAGAGCGCGTACTGCTGGAAGACGACGGCGCGGTCCTGGCCCGGACCGGTCACTTCCTTGCCGTCCACCAGGACGCTTCCCGAGCTGGGCCGGGAGAGGCCGGCCAGCAGGTCCAGCAGCGTGGTCTTACCGGAGCCGCTGGGCCCCACAAGCGTGAGGAACTCTCCGGCCGCGACGTCCAGGCTGAGGTCATCCAGGGCCGTCAGCACGGACGGGCCGGCCTGGTTCCGGCTACGCTGTTTCCCGCTGCTCTTGACTTGGCGCACCGCGAATTCCTTGGTGACGTTCCGGAGGCTGATCTTCGGCGTCATGGCTGTCCTTTCGTGTTGCTGGTGGTGGCGCCGGGGCTGGCTGTGCCGGAAGCCGCACCGGTGCCGGCTGCCAGGCCGTTGAACTCGTTGGTGTAGAGCTTCTTCGGGTCCAGTTCGCCTTGGACGATCCCGGTGTCCTTGAGCCACTTGCCCCAGCGGGTGAAGTCCTCATCCTTGATCTCGCCCTTGGCCGGAACGCCCACGCTCTTCCAGTACTGCAGGGCAGCCGGGTTCTCGTTGCGCCCGCGTTCCTGCAGGATCTTGGTGAAACGGGCGATCACTTCCTCCCGCGGTGTGGTCCGCTCCCACTCGATGGCCTTGGCCACTCCGGTGGTGAAGGTCCGGGTGGTGTTGGGGTTCTTGGCGATGAAGTCGGTGCGCAGCACGTAAGGGCCGCCGGCGAAGGTGCCGAACAGTTCGGCGTCGCTGAACACCGAGCGCAGTCCGCCGTTGGCGATTGCCTTGTCCTGCAGGACGCCGCCCAGTGAACCGGCGTCCACCTGGCCGCGGCGGATGGCTTCCTCGGTGTCGTTGGGCGGCACCACCACCAGCTGGACCTGCTTGATTTCCTCGGCGCTGAGGCCGTTCTTCTGCAGGTACGTGTTGATGACGGCGTCGGAGTGCGCACCCAGCGTGTTCACGGCGATTTTCTTGCCGATGAAGTCCCGGGCGGTGCGGATGGGGCTGTCTTCCTTGACGTAGAAGCCGTTGAACGTCTTCTCGTCCTCGCCGTAGTAGTTGATGACGGCTTTCACCGGGGCGCCGGCTTCCACAAGTTTCACCACCGCTCCGGCGAAGGCACCCCCGAAGTCGGTCTGGCCGGTGGCTGCCGACTGGATGTCCTGCGGGCCGCTGATGGTGTTGCCCACCCAGTTGAGCTTGACGTCGCCGAGGTAGCCGAGGTCCTGGGCCAGCTCGGGAAGAGTGACGGAGTTGGCCCAGCCCTGGTAGCGGAGCTCCTTCACCTCGGTGGCGCCAGCGGCACCTGCGCCGGCTGTACCGCCGGCTGTACCGCCGGCCGAGCTTGTGCCGTTGGCAGTCCCGCCGCAGCCCGACACCGTCATCGCGATGACGACGGCGGCCGCGGCACTCATGATGGTCAGGTGTCGTTTCATTCGGGTTCCTTTGTGAAGCATTGGGGGAGAGGTCGTGGTGTGATGCAGCGGGGTTGTTTGCCTGCCGCTTGAACGATGTAAGCGCACCTTTCCGGCCAAAAAAAGCGTTGCTGTCACGCCGGGAAACCCGCGGAAATGAGCGGAAACAGGAGGAAACGGCGGGTCACAAGACGCCCTGTTTCGCCCGGTAACGGGCCGTGAAGGAGTTTGACGCGCAGGCAACAGCGGATTTTGGTCGTATTGTTCGCGGTATTGTTCCAAGGGCGGCAGGCTGTTACTTAGCGTTGGAGGGGTCCGGGCGGATACGGTAGGAGTATGACCACCTCTACCTCCGCCGCCGTCGACACCGTACGGCCCGAACGAAACATCCCCGCCGAAATTGCCCGTTCGTGGCTTTTGGTGAACGCAATGAAGCCTGAGCTTTTTGACGTCTCGGCTGTGTCGCGCGCGGACTCGATCATCCTGGACATCGAAGATGCCGTGGACCCCTCGCAGAAGGACACTGCCCGCGAGAACGTCGTCAACTGGCTGACTGCCGGCGGCCAGGCCTGGGTGCGCATCAACGACGCCACCAGCCCGTTCTGGGCCGCAGACCTCGCCGGCCTGCGCGGCACCCCCGGACTGCTCGGCGTCATGCTGGCCAAGACCGAGTCCGCGGACCAGGTCACCGAGTCCTTCCACCGGATGGACGGCAAGACCCCCGTGATTCCGCTGGTGGAATCCGCCGTCGGCATCGAGGAAGCCAACAACATCGCCAAGGCCCAGGGCGCCTTCCGCCTGGCGTTCGGTTCCGGCGACTTCCGCCGCGACACCGGCATGGCSGCCACWCCCGAGGCCATGGCGTACCCGCGCGCGAAGCTGGTTGTTGCCAGCCGCGTGGGMAACCTCCCGGGCCCCATCGACGGCCCCACGGTGGGAACCAACCACCCCATCCTGCGCGAGCAGACCGGCATCACCGTGATGATGGGCATGACCGGCAAGCTGTGCCTGGCCATCGACCAGACCAACGTCATCAACGAGGTCATCAGCCCCACGCCGTCCGACGTCGCGTGGGCCACGGACTTCATGGCCGACTTCGAAGCCAACGGCCGCGTCATCCGCGACGGCTCCGACCTGCCCCGCCTGGGCCGCGCCGAAAAGATCATGAAACTCGCCGTAGCGCCGTAGC
>NZ_JBFUKK010000016.1:0-112063 GCF_056400885.1 Arthrobacter sp. P4_H3 | reverse complement strand
CCGCAAGGGCAATTGCTACGACAACGCCGTCATGGAGAACTTCTTCGGCCACCTCAAGGAAGAGCTCTTCCACCGCGTCCGATTCCTCAACACGGACGCACTGGCAGCTGCAATAGGGGAATACATCCACTGGTACAACACCAAAAGGATCTCCACAAAGCTCGAGGGCCTAAGCCCGGTGCAATACCGTGCCCAGGCCCTCGCAGCTTAGGATCCTATTTGGCAGTCCAACTTCCGGGGACCAGTTCAAAAGTGAGAGAGCGTCTCGCGTTTTCCTGCGTAAGGTGAGAGAGCGTCCTGGTGGGAGGGGGTCGCAGGAATGCCTGGAATCCTGGGAAACGCACTAAGGTGTGCGGACTATATTGGCCCTGTCAGCCCATCAATGTGATCGCGGGAGTGTGCACTCATGGCCAAGGAACTTGCAACCCAGCTCATCGAACAGCTCCAGGCTGCCGGTGTGCAGCGGATTTACGGGATCGTGGGGGACAGCCTCAACCCGATCGTCGACGCCGTCCGCAAGACGGGCGGCTCCCAGCACGGCGGAATCGACTGGATCCACGTCCGGCACGAGGAGGCCGCCGCGTTCGCTGCCGCGGCGGAAGCCCAGCTGACCGGCCGCCTCGCCGTCTGCGCCGGGTCCTGCGGCCCGGGCAACCTGCACCTGATCAACGGGCTGTACGACGCGAACCGCTCAGGGGCACCTGTCCTGGCCATCGCCTCGCATATTCCGAGCAAGCAGATCGGCAGCGGCTTCTTCCAGGAAACCCATCCGGACCGGCTCTTCAACGAATGCTCGGTGTACTCGGAGCTGGTCAGCACGGCCGAGCAGGCACCCCGCGTCATGCACAGCGCGATCCAGCACGCCGTCGGGCTCGGGGGAGTCGCCGTCGTTACTCTCCCGGGCGATATCGCCGGTCTGGACGCAACCGGCGAGACGCCGCTGCCCGCGACGTTCCGGCGCGCAACCCTCGTCCCGGACGCCGTGAGCGTCCGGGAGCTCGCCGATGCCATCAATGCGGCCGACAAGGTTGCCATCTTTGCCGGGGCAGGAACGCAGGGTGCCCACGACGAAGTCGTCGCCCTCGCGGAAGTGATCGGCGCCCCGATCGGCCACACGCTGCGGGGCAAGGACTTCATGCAGTACGACAACCCGTACGACATCGGGATGACCGGGCTGCTGGGTTACGGCGCCGCGGCCGAGGGGATCGAGGACGCGGACCTGCTGATCCTGCTCGGCACCGATTTTCCCTATGACCAGTTCCTCCCCGGCACCCGCACCGCCCAGGTGGACCGTGCCGCCCATAAGCTGGGCCGGCGGACCGACGTCGACATCGCCGTCCATGGCGACGTGCTGCCAACGCTCACCGCGCTGAAGCCCCTGCTGGCTCCAAAGAAGAGCCGCCGCTTCCTCAACCAGATGCTCAAGAAGCACGACCGGCTCATGAACAAGGCCGTGGGCGCCTACACGCGCAAGGTGGAGAAGAAGCAGCCGATCCACCCGGAGTACGCGGCCTCGATCCTGGACCAGGTGGCCGCGGAGGACGCCATCTTCACCGCTGACACGGGCATGTGCAACGTCTGGACCGCGCGCTACATCAACCCTCTTGGCACGCGCCGGCTGATCGGCTCGTACCTGCACGGGTCCATGGCCAACGCCCTGCCGCACGCGATCGGCGCGCAGCTGGCCTACCCCGGACGGCAGGTCATTTCGGTCTCGGGCGACGGCGGGCTGTCCATGCTGCTCGGCGAGCTCGTCACTGTTGCTGCCCACCGGCTACCCGTGAACGTGGTGGTCTTCAACAACTCCACCCTGGGTATGGTCAAACTCGAGATGCTCGTGGACGGGCTGCCCGATTTCGGCGTGGACGTGCCCGATGCCGACTACTCCGCCGTCGCCCGTGCCCTCGGCTTCCACGCCGTACGCGTCACCGATCCGGCCGGGATTGAGGAGGCCTACCGGGACGCCTTCGCGCATCCCGGACCGTCGCTGGTGGAACTCATCACGGATCCCAAGGCGCTGTCCATCCCCCCGAAGATCACCGGGTCGCAGGTCCTTGGCTTCGCGACCGCCATGTCCAAAGTGGTCCTGAACCGCGGCGCCGGCGAAGCCGTGAGCATGGCCCGCAGCAACCTGCGGAACATCCCGCGGCGTTAGGGGGCCAACGCGGCAGGTGCCCAGGGACGACGACGGCGCTACCGCCCGCCGTCGTACGCCCGCCCGTCTTAGAGTTCCGACGGCGGCGACAGCCGGCCGCTACTGCCCGCGCCGCCCGGCGGCAAGCAGGGCCGCCGCTTTTTCGACGAGCCCGTACGGGACCGGCTTGCCCAGGGGGAATTTCAGCGTTCCCTTGGCTGACCGGTACGGGGCGATCTCGGCCTGGAAGTCCGCGTCCCCCGCGGGCACGGGGTACACGGAAATATGGTGTGCCCACCCCGCGAAATACACCACGTACTTGCCGTCCAGGGTGACGGTGGGGATGCCGTAGCTGATCATCTCGCCGGACTGCGGCACCGCGGCGTGGCACCTGCGGCGGATTTCCTGGAGGATGCCCTGCACTTCGGCAGGGAAGGACGAGATGTACTCGTCAACGCTGTTGAAATGCTGGGCCATTTAATGCTCCTCCGACATGTCACGAGGATACGCCCGTGACGGAAGTGCAGGAGCGTTGGCGGAAACGTTGCGAATGGTGAGAGAGCGTCGGAGGGTGAGACCGAAACGACGGCAAACCGTGACCCTACGGGCATCGTCCTGCCGCGGGCAGGCTGGTTGACTGAAGGGAGACGGGCGGATTCCCGCCAAATGCCGGCAAGGCAGGTCCAAGGGGGAGTAAATGAAGACATTCCGTGTGGCCAGGATCGCGACGGCCGGTGCCCTGGTGGCCCTCACCGCCTGTTCGGCGTCGGCGCCGGAACTGCTGAAGGCCGACGGCGTGGAGCGGGTTTCGGTGGACCGGGCGGCTTATGCCGCCGAACTGCGCTCCTTCCGGGCTTCAGCCCTTGGCCTCGGCGAGGCCCTGCTGGCCGACGGCGGCGACGGCTCCAACGGGAACGTGGTGTCCTCTCCCGGGAGCCTGCTGATTGCGCTTGCGATGCTTCGCTCCGGGGCGTCGGGCGAGACTGCGGCGGAGATGGACAGCGTCCTGCAACTTCCCCTGGAGAACCGCGATGAGGCCATGAACGCTGTTCTCAGCTCCCTCGAGAAGTTCGACGGCGACCCCGGCGGAGTGGATGAGGACAACCCGCCGCGGAAACCTGTCATGCACGCCGCCAACGGGCTGTTCGTGGATAAGGGCGTGCCCACCGGTGAGTCCTTCCTGGACACTCTCGCCCGGCACTACGGAACCGGCGTGTATCCCGTGGACTTCAGCGATGAGGGTGCAACGAAGCCCGCCATCGATGCCTGGGTGAACAGGAACACGGGCGGCCGGATCAAGGAAGCCCCCGCGGAGTACGATCCAGACAACACGTTCAGCCTGCTCAATTCCCTGTACTTCGCGTCCGCCTGGAGGGCGCCGTTTGACCCGAATGACACCTCGGACCTTCCCTTCACAACAGCCGCCGGCGAGGAAATCGAGGCGCCGGCAATGCATAACGAGCTGGAGATGAAATACGCGGAAGGGGCCGGCTGGCAGGGCGTGGACCTTCCCTATTCCGACGGATTCGTCATGCGGCTGGTCCTCCCGGGGGCGGGAGCAGTTTCCGGATCCCGCCCCGCCCCAGCGGCCTTCGACGCAGCCAGGCTTACGGAAATCGCGGACACCTTCGACACGGCAGCGCTTGAGACGGTGCAGATCCAGTTGCCCCGCTGGGACCACAAATGCAGCTTCGACCTGCGGAAGGTGTTTGAGTCGCTCGGCCTGCAGAAGACCCTCAACACCGCCGAGGACTTCAACAACATCCAGCCCGAGATGATGATCACCCAGGCGGCGCAGGCTGCCAACATCACTGTCGCTGAAAAGGGGACCATCGCCGCGGCTGTCACCCAGATCAACGGAATGGCCACCAGCGCTCCGGCGCAGCCCGAGCGGACCATCACCTTCGACCGGCCGTTCCACTATCAGATCGTGCACGTGGAAACCGGCCTGCCGCTGTTCATGGGAACGGTGGCCGACCCCCGCTCCTGACCGGACGCTCTCTCAGATCCTGCAACGAAAACCGGGACGCTCAATCAGTCGGTGAGAGAGCGTCCCGGTTTTCCGTGCGAAAAGTGAGAGAGCGTCCGGGTGGGCGGGCAGGTTAGCGCGGGCCGCCCTGCCACAGGGCGTCGAACGGGGCGCCGGAGACCATACGGTTGCGGATGCCGGCGGTCACAAACACCTTCGCCGTGCGGGCGGCCTCGAGCGGGGTTGCACCCTTGGCCAGCTCGGCCGTCACCGCGGCAGCCAGGGAACAGCCGGCGCCGGAGACCGCCACTTCGCCCACTTTGGGGGCGGACAGGACTTCCAGGGTGTCGCCGTCGTAATAGACGTCGACGGCGTCGGGTCCGGCGAGGCGCACGCCGCCCTTGGCGAGCACCGCGGCGCCGCTCAGCTCATGGATGCGGATGGCCGCGGCCTTGAGGGACTCGACGTCGGTGATCTCCAGGCCGGACAGCGACTCCGCCTCGAAGTGGTTGGGCGTGACAAACGTGGCCAGCGGCAGGATCTGCGCCTTGAGTGCCTGGTCCGTATCCAGCGCGTGGCCCGGTTCCTGGCCCTTGCAGATGAGCACCGGGTCCAGCACCACGTTGGTGAACCCGCCGGAGGCCAGCGCGGAGGAAACGGTCGAAATGGTGGCCGGGCTGCCCAGCATGCCGATCTTCACGGTGTCCAATACGGACGGTGCGCCCGAAGCGGCACCGTATGCCGCCGTCGTCGCCTCCAACTGATCCGCGATGACCTGCTGGTCCACGGGGACAAAACGATGGTTCCAGTTGTCGTTCGGGTTGAAGGACACGATGCAGGTCAGGTTGGCGATGCCGAAGACGCCCAGTTCCTGGAAGGTCTTCAGGTCGGCCTGCGCTCCAGCACCGCCGGTCGCTTCGGACCCGGCAATGGTGAGGGCAACAGAAGGGTACGTCTCTACAGCGGCAGAAGTCATCCACCCATCCTGCCACCGGGCCCAAACCGGCCGCATTGTGCGTCTGCCCAATTTGAACAAACCGCGCGGTCCGCGCACAGCACGCCGCGGTACAGATCCTCAACATGGACTCGCGCACAAAGACTGAACGTGTTCAAATGTCTGGTTGATTCCGCGGCCGGTGCCCGCACCGCGCCCGGTGGTGCGAGAATGGAAAACGGTTCCGGCGGAAGCAGTTCGCGGGAACCTCTCCCAGTGCTAATACAGCCGGCTGCTGCAGCGATCTCCTCGCTTTCCGGGCAGCCGAGCGAACCACTCCGAATGGATCACCCATGACTACCGCCAAGACTTTCCCCGCCCCTGCGGCGCCGAAATTCGCCTCGATCGGTTCCCCCTACTTCGGCATCATGCTGGCCCTCATGGCCGTGGTGCTGATCCTGTCCAACATCGGGGCGTCCAAAGGCGTGGCGATCGGTCCGATCATCACGGACGGCGGCTTCTTCCTCTTCCCGCTGGCCTACATCCTGGGCGACGTCATCAGCGAGGTCTACGGGTTCAAGGTGGCGCGCAAGGCCATCATCACCACGTTTGCCCTGTCCGTGTTCGCCTCCATCTGCTACTGGGTGATCATTGCCCTGCCCGGCTTCGACGACGAGTTCGGTGCCTCCAAACAGGCCGCGCTGGAGGGCGCGCTGGGCCCGGTCCCGCAGATTGTGCTGGCCTCGCTGCTGGCGTTCCTGGCCGGGCAGACCATCAATTCCTGGATCCTGGTGAAGATGAAGGCGCGCACAGGCGAAAAGTCGCTGTGGGCGCGGATCATGAGCTCCTCGGTGGCCGGCGAATTCGTGGACACACTGATCTTCTGCAGCATCGCCGCGTCGGTGATCGGCATTACCGATGTCGCGATGTTCGTGAACTACGTTCTGGTGGGCTTCCTCTACAAGACACTCGTGGAGTTCGCCTTCGTGCCGCTGACCACGCTCGCGATCGGCTGGGTCAAGAAGCGAGAACCGAGCTACGGGGCGTAAGAGCTCCTCCCGGCGAGTTCGCCGGAAACGTGCGAGTTCGCCGGAAGGGTCCGGCGAACTCGCGGGCTTCCGGCGAACCCGAGGCCAGCGCCCCCCGCCTCAGAGATTGCGGGGCCGGCCAGCCAGGGCCTGGAGCACACGGTTCTTGAATTCCTGTTCCCGGAACAGATCCTTCCACTCGATCCGCACGAAGAGCCATCCTTCCTCCGTCAGGGCTTTTTCGCGGAGACGTTCCCGGAAGAGCACCTCGTCGGTGGGTTGGAAATCGAAGTATTTAGCCTTGCCATCAAACTCGAGCGCGACCTTCTCTTCCTTCCACGCGAAGTCCAGGCGATGCCTCCCGACTCGGCTCGCCACCTCAACCTGCGGCTCGGGAGGCCTGATCTTCAGCCGGAGGATCAGCTCCCGTGTAAGCGTTTCGCCTGGGGATTCCGAACGGCTGTCGGCTGTCGCCAGCACCCGACGGAAGGTCCTGATACCCCGCCGCCCGTCCAAGGAATCTGCCATCATCTGCAGGTATGATCGGTCCGCACCGAGGCGCAGCGCATGGTCCATCACGATGAGCGATTGCCGGTAGTTCAGCATCATGGCGCAATCCACGGCCGTCCTCTCCAGCGAGGTGGTGCGCAGGCCGCCGAGCACAGTTACGTCGTTGTCGGAGAAAGCACGCGTGTGGCACTGCACGTCCTTGCCGTGGCGCTCATTCGACGGTCGCGCCCGCTGCAGAATATGGACTATGTCATCCACGTTCCAGAGATACAGGCGGTGAAGGCGTGCAGCGGACGTGTGGCTGTATGCGAAGGCGCCGGTCGACGTCGTGCGTGTTCCATGCGCATGCGCGTAGATCAGTTGCCGGCTCCGGACGCGGGCAGACTGTGCGTTCCAAATGCTGGCGCGGAGATAGCAGCCGTAGCGCAGCCGGACAAGGGAACCTGAATCCAGCAAGGCCTTGATGGACCGCGAGCCGAATCCGAGGTCCAAGAGCTGGTCCGTCCGCCAGAGGTTGCCCGTTGCCGGGAGTGTTGGGGAGTTGTTCTGTGGCATGGGACAAGCGTCCGGTGCCGCCAAAGCTCCCGGTAGACCCCGCCGTCGCTATGTGGAAAACGCGACGTCGCCGGAAACGTGCGAGAACGCCGTAGCCGTCCGGCGAACTCGCACGTTTCCGGCGAACTCGGCGACAGGCAGGCAGGCGCGACGGCGTGGACCGGCCCTAGGAGTAGTAGCGACCCAGGGTCTCGGCCTTGAAATCGAAGAAGTTGCCGGCTTCGATGGCCAGCCGGGCGTCGTCCACCAGTTTCACCACGAAGCGCTCGTTGTGGATGGAGATCAGCGTGGCCGAGACCATCTCCTTGGCCTTGAACAGGTGGTGGATGTAGGCCCGGGAGTAGTTCAGGCAGGCGTAGCAGTCGCAGCCTTCCTGCAGCGGGCCGAAGTCGCGCTTGTACTTGGCGCCGGACAGGTTGAACCGTCCGTCGGGGGTGTAGAACGCCGAGTTGCGGGCCACCCGGGTGGGGGAGACGCAGTCGAAGGTGTCCGCGCCGTTTTCGATCGCGGTGAAGATGTCGTCCGGTTCGGAGATGCCCAGCAGGTGCCGCGGCTTGTTCTCCGGCAGCTCTTCGTTGCACCAGCGCACGATGGTGCCCAGGTTCTCCTTTTCGAGCGCGCCGCCGATGCCGAAGCCGTCGAAGTTCATGGCGCCCAGGTCCCGGCAGGCCTTGCGGCGCAGGTCCTCGTACTGCGCACCCTGGATCACGCCGAACAGCGCCTGGTACGGCTTGCCCGTCCGCTCGGCGGTAAGCCTGAAGTGCTCGGCGATGCAGCGCTCGGCCCAGCGGCGGGTGCGTTCCAACGACTCCTCCTGGTAGCCGCGGGAGTTCTGCAGCGTGGTCAGCTCATCGAAGGCAAACATGATGTCCGCGCCGATCTGGTGCTGGACGTTCATGGAGATCTCGGGGCTGAACCGGTGCCGGTCGCCGTTGAGGTGGCTCTTGAACCACACGCCTTCCTCGTCCACGTGGGCCAGCCGCTCCTTGCCCGGCGCCACGGCGTCATCCGGGCCGGAGGTATCAACCGACTTCATGTCGATGACCTTCTTGAACCCGGAGCCCAGGCTCATTACCTGGAAGCCGCCGGAGTCCGTGAAGGTGGGCCCGGACCAGTTCATGAAGGCGCCCAGCCCGCCGGCCTCGTCCAGGATGTCCGCCCCCGGTTGGAGGTACAGGTGGTAGGCGTTGGCCAGGACCGCCTGCGCGCCCAGCTCGGCGATGGATTCGGGCAGCACGGACTTCACCGTGGCCTTGGTACCGACGGCGATGAACGCCGGCGTCCGGATCTCGCCGTGCGGGGTGCTGATGGTGCCGGTCCGGCCCAGGAATTCCCCGCCGTTGGCGGCCACCAGCTCCGGCGTGGGCGAGCACGCCTCACTCAGGCGCTTGCCCACGGCGAAGGAAAACTCGGACTGCAGGGCTGCGGCCCCCGGCTCGAACGTGAGCGAAGGTTCAGTATTGGCTGGCACGGTTCAAGTGTGCCAGCTTCCGGTGGCGAAACTTAGCCGGCTGTTAGTGCACGGGGTCCGATGTGGGGTAGTTCTCAGCCCGCCAGCTGTCCCAGCCGCTGCGGATTTCCTCCAGCCGGTGTGCCCCCAGATCGTAGGTGGAGACGATCACCATCGACCCGCCGTCGGGCCTGACCTCGGCGATGGGCGGCTGGTCGGCGACGATCAGCAGGCCGTCGCCGTGTTCGGCGTAGCTGTGCACGGTGAGCCCCACCTGGTGGTTGGTGCGGTACCAGACCTTTCCCGAGATCTTCTCGCCGGTGGCGAGGGTCAGCGAGTATGGTTCGCCGGGCGCGGGGACGTCCCGGAGGCCCACCTTGTCGATCGCGGAGCCGTCCCCGCCAGGAACCGAAAAGAAGGCCGTGCGGCGCTTGCCGTGCGGGTGGTGTTCCAGGGCGAAGCGGAGCTGCTGGAGGAACGTCAGCCAGCTTTGGGTGATGTCCTCGTCCCAGGCGGCCCACTCGGAATTGTGGTCCAGGGCTGCCCGGGTCACACTGACCTGGGTGCCGGCGGAAACGGGCTTCAGGGCGAACTCATCCCCGCCGTCCACGGTGAGGCTGGTGTGGTCGGGGCCTTCAACCACGGTGTCCTTGAAATAGATTTCGTTGATTTCGGCGGCCAGGTCGTCGGCCTCCCAGCCGTGCCACTGGGCAACCTTGGCCGGTTCACGCAGCATTGTCCAAACCTGCTGCGCATCGGAATTAATCACAACGCTCAGTTTGTTCGTCATGGGGTGAATCTACAACGCCCGGCGCCCCCGGGGTAGGGCCAAACGGGTGGTGCCTCGCCTCAGGCCCGGACAGACTCGAGTTCGTTGGCGATCCGGCGCTCCAGCTCCTTCAACCCAATGGTTTCCGAGCCGCCGTGCGCCCGCAGGAACATCAGGGCCTCAAGCCGCAGCAGCCGCCATTCGCGTTCGGCATCCGGGTTCGAGTTGTCGATGGCCCGGAAGATTTCCTTGTCGTACAGGTTGGGTTCGTTCAGGGAGCGCTGCCGGATCTTGGCGTTGATGCGGGACTTGAACGGGTCCGTTTCCATCGCATCGGGGGCGCGGAGGAGCTTTTCGTACACATCGGCACGGTCCTCTTTCCCGGTCTGGCGGCAGATGTAGCTGGACAGGGACAGTGCTGCCTCGACGGACGTCCACCGGCCCGGGTTGCCGTCGAACGGCAGCACGTTGAGCAGGTCCGCGACGGCCAGGGCGCCCTCGGCGTCCTTGAGGGTGACAAACAGTTCGTGAGCCAGGTCGCTGAGGTCCTTGAGGCAGCTTCCGGACTTGGTGTTGATGCCCTTGGCCAGGCGGTCGCTCAGCAGCATCACGCCCATCGCGTCGGGGTGCGCTGCCGCGGCGGCCCCGACCACGGACTCCGCTGTTCCCGAGGGCTCCGGGATCAGCGCCAGTTCCTCCTCGCTCGGACCGGCGGCGGCGGCCGTTGCCGGCGTTGTGGCCGGACGGGGAGGCACGACGACGGCGGGAGCCGCCGGGGCGCCGCTTTCCCCGGCGGAGTCTGCCCGGGCAGCGGGGGGCTCAACGACCTGAAGCGATGTGGCGGCGTCGGACTCTTCGGACACCGTGTCCGCACCGGAACGGGACTCGTCACCGGTGGCGGAGCCGGTAGGGGCGGAGCCTGGCCCTGCCGCCAGGACCGTTGACCCGGCCGCGATGCGCAGGATCCCGCCGCCGGTGAGGGTCGCGAGGACCACGGCCGGTGTGCCGAAATCGTCGTCCTCCACGAGGACGCTCTGGATTTCGGCGGACCGTTCGCCGTCGGGGAGAAGCAGGAGGTGGCCGGTCTGCAGAGAGCCAGCCTGGAGCTCACTGTAGTGCTGGGCGGCTGGGGGGTGGGTCATCGGGAGTCCTTAAGTTCTCTTGCGGTCCGCCCTACAGTCTACTAAGGGGCCTGCGCGAAGTCGGGGACGCCCGGGTTCCTTCGAGCGTCCCCGCAGAAGCCGCAGCACTGTTAGGCGGCCCCCAGGTCCGCCGCCAGTGAACGGCGATGCGGCGTGCTTAGCTGCCCACTCCGGCGAACGCGAGCGCCTGCCGGACCAGAGCGCCGCGGCCGCCGCTGAATTCCAGCTGCACGTCCGGGCTCAGGACCTCCTCGGGAGTCATCCAGGTGAGCTCGAGCGCATCCTGGCGGGGCTCGCATTCGCCTGTGACCGGGATGATGTACGCCAGGGAAACAGCATGCTGGCGGTCGTCGGTGAACCCCGTGTGGGACGGCGCCGGGAAGTACTCAGCCACGGTGAACGGCACCGGGCTGATGGGCAGCTGCGGGAACGCCAGCGGGCCGAGGTCCTTTTCCATGTGGCGGAGCAGGGCCGCGCGGATGGTCTCGCGATAGAGGACGCGGCCGGACACGAGGGAACGGACCATGGTGCCGTCCTCGTCGGCCTGCAGCAGGGTACCCACTTCGTTCACGAACCCCAAGGGATCAAGGCGGACGGGTACGGCTTCCACATAAACCATGGGAAGCCGGCCCCGGGCTTCGAAGAGGTCCTCATCGGACAGCCAGCCGGGATTCGGGTCAGGAGTGCGCACGTTCATGCTTAAGTTCTACCCCATCCCTGCCCGAACCCCGCGCCGCAACTTCACACGGCGGGGACGGATTCGGTTGGTGGCCCTGCCTCGATCCTGACCAAGGAGGGCCGGTTCGGCGGCTTCGGCGCCGACAACAGGCCCACTCAGTGCCGGGCTGACACCCAGAGCGCGGGGGCATCGGCGCCCACCTCGTCGGGGTTGGCCACGTGCAGGGTCCGTCCGAAGGCCTCCTCCGTCATCGTGACTTGGTGGCCCGCAGCAGCCAGCCGGTCCCGCAGGGCGGACAGGTCGCCGGTGTACTCAAAGCCCAGGCCGGACCGGGCGTTGCCGTTTCCGGGGCGCACCATCAGCACGCCGCCGTTCTTTGCGGTGAAGTCCGCGGTTTCGTCGTCATCCGGGACCGGCCGGAGCCGGGCGCCCATATAGCGCAGGGTCCGTGCGGCGGCCGCGGCGTCCGGAGTGAACCAGACTTCGACGACGGCGAGCGCCGGATCGGCGTCCGCGCTCGGGCTGCTCTGGGCGGCTTTGTCCGCGAAGAAACTGAAACCGTCCCCGCCCGTGATCCGGCAGGTGTCGCCGTGGTCCGCCGTGGTCAGCTCGGCCGGCGACGTCCCGTCTTCCACTCCGGCTTCGTTGGTGCGCCGGGCGAACTCGGCGAGGTCGCCCACTTCGACGCCGAACGCCGTCGTCCCGTCCCCTGCGGAGCCGGCCTCGGTGGCGTGCAGCGCCAGCCGGCCGGATCCGGCGTCGTACTCCTTCCAGGAACCGTCATCGACGGTCCGGATCATTCCCAGGTCGGTGAGCAGCCGCTCCCACTGGTCCAGGCGCGAGGTGAAATGGATGGGGCGGACACGCAGCATTGGATCTCCCGGGGTGAAGGCTGAAGAATTGTTGGTGACATGGCCATGATGCCACGCCGTGAATGAGGAGTCCCGTGGAGCAGAATGGTGCCATGGCCATTGAACTCGAGGAACTTCTGGTGAAGGATGCCGCCGAATGGCGCGACTGGCTGGAACAGCACCATGCCACCAGCCCGGGCGTGTGGCTGGTGCTGCACAAGAAGGGCGGCAACACCACCGAACTGGACTACGAAGCCGCGTTGCAGGAGGCGCTGTGCTTCGGCTGGATCGACGGGCAGGGCAAACGGCGCGACGACGAAACCTCCTTCCAGCGGATGACCCGGCGTGGGCCCAAGAGTGTCTGGTCGGCACGGAACGTGGACCGCATCGAAAAGCTTGAGGCCGCCGGCAGGATGACAGCGGCGGGCCGCGCCGCCGTCGACGCCGCCAAGGGGGACGGCCGCTGGGAGGCTGCGTACTCCGGACAGGCATCCGCGGAACTGCCGGAGGACCTGGCGGCCGCCATAGCGGCCGAACCTCGGGCGCAGGCCATGTTCGACGTGCTGACGTCGGTGAACCGCTACGCCCTGATTTACCGGACGAATTCGGTCAAGCAGGCAGCCACGCGGGAGCGCAAGATCAAGGGGTTTGTGGAGATGCTGGCACGCGGCGAAACCCCATACCCGCAGAAGAAGCGCCCCGCGGACTAGCCACGTCGCGCGGGCGCCTGGTGCCGGGCACTGCGGCGCCTGGTGCCGGGCACTGAGGTGCCCGGCACCCGTGCGTCAGTCCTGCCCGTTCGCGTCCACCGGGAAGGCCACGGCCTCGCCCACCACACGCAGGCAGAGTTCCATGCCCGGCCGTGCGATGGAGGCGTTCCAGTGCCGGATGGTGATCACTTCGCCGCCGCCGGGAAAACGGTGGTCCGGGATGGCGCCCGCTGCCAGTTCAGGCGGCACGGCCAGCTTGAGGCGCACGGTGGTTTCCGGGCCGAAGTAGTCCGTATCCACCACCACGCCGCGGATGGGGCCGTCCTCGGCGATGCGGATCTGCTCGGGACGCAGCATGAGCTGCACGCGGCCCTGGGCCGGTGGCCGGCGCACCGGAATGCCGCCCAGCGAACACGTTGCCAGCGAGCCTTCCATCCAGGCGTCCAGGATGACGGCGTCGCCCAGGAACTCCGCGGTGGCACGGTCCGCCGGGCGGGTGTAGACCACAAAGGGGTTGCCGATCTGGGCCAGCCTGCCGCCGCGCATCACGGCCACCTGGTCGGCGAAGGAGAGAGCCTCGGCCTGGTCGTGCGTGACCAGGATGGTGGTCACGCCGGCTTCGTTGAGGACCTTGGCCACTGCGCGGCGGGTGGCTACGCGGAGGCCGGCGTCGAGGGCGGAGAACGGCTCGTCCAACAGCATGAGCTCCGGTTCGCGGGCCAGGGCGCGGGCCAGGGCCACGCGCTGCTGCTGCCCGCCGGAGAGCTGGTGCGGCCGGCGCTTGGCCATGGACGGATCCAGCGACACCATTTCCAGGAGTTCGCTGACCCGGGCGGCAACCTCCTGCCGTCCGCCGGGCAACTTGCCGGCATTAAGGCCGAAGGAGATGTTCTGGCCCACGGTCAGGTGGGGGAAGAGGGCGCCGTCCTGCGCAACGTAGCCTACGTGGCGTTTGTGCGCCGGTACCCAGGAACCGCCGCCTGCCACGGTGGTGCCGTTGAGCGAGATGCTGCCGGTGTCGGGATGTTCGAAGCCGGCGATCAGGCGCAGCAGCGTGGTCTTGCCCGAGCCTGACGGGCCCACGATCGCGGTAGTTCCGCCCTTGGCCACGGACAGGTTCACGCCTTTGAGGACCGCCTGCGAACCGAAGTTCTTGGTGACGGCCTCGATCCCGAGGTGGCTGTTGGTGCTGGGTGCCACGGACGGAGCTATCCGTGGTTCCGGAAACCTGGAGGGGGCATCACGGGAAGTGTAGGAATCGGTCACTGTCCGGCCACTTTCTTGGACTGCTGGAAGAGAAGGTAGGTCATGGGGGCGGAGATCAGGATCATCAGCAGCGCATACGGCGCGGCGCCGGCGTAGTCGATCTCGCTGCTTTTGCTCCAGAATTCGGTGGCGAGGGTGCGCGTGCCGTTCGGGGAGAGCAGCAGCGTTGCCGTGAGTTCGTTGACGATGGCCAGGAACACCAGTGCTGCCCCGCCGGCGGCGGCCGGGGCCGTGAGGCGCAGCGTCACCCGGATGAAGGCCAGCAGCGGCGGCTTCCCCAGCGCCTGAGCGGCCTCGTCGAGTTCCTTGGGGGCCTGCGCCAGCCCGGCGCGGATATTCACCAGCGCCCGGGGCAGGAACAGCAGCACGTAGGCCGCGATGAGCAGCACGGTTGTCTGGTAGAACTCAGGGGCCACCCGGATACTTACAGTGACGAAGGCCAGGCCCACCACGATGCCCGGCATGGAGCTGGTGACGTAGTTGGACAGTTCCAGTGCCTTGCTGAACCAGCTCGGGTGCCGCACGGCAAGGTACGCCATGGGGAAAGCCACCACGGTGGTAGCCAGGGCCCCGGTCAGCCCGTAGCCCAGGGTCTGCAGCAGTGCGGGGAGGAACTCGTCCGTTGCCCAGATGTCCGCTCCGCCCGCGAAGATCCAGCGGAGCACGAACGTCAGCGGAAGTCCGAACGCGAGGGCGGTGAGACCGGCCAGGAAGAGTTGCGCCGGGGCCTGGTAGGCATGCAGGGGCAGCCGGAGCGCCCTGGCCTGTGCTCCGGATCCCACCCGTGCGTAGCGGGCGGTGCCCCTGCCGCGCACCTCCACCACCAGCAGGATCAGGCAGAAGAACACCAGCACGCTGGCCAGCATGTTCCCGGCGGTGCCGTTGAACGTGGACTGGTACTGCACCATGATCGCGGTGGTGAAGGTGTCGAAACGGATCATCGCAAACGCGCCGTATTCGGCCAGCAGGTGCAGCGCCACCAGCAGGGCGCCGCCGGTCATGGCGATGCGGAGCTGGGGGAGGACCACACGGAAGAAGGTGCGCCAGGCGCCCAGGCCCAGCGACGCCGCGGACTGCTCGATGGCGGGGTCAAGCCTGCCGAGGGTGGCGGCCGCCGGGATGTACACCAGCGGAAAGTAGGACAGCGTGGCGATCAGGACGCCGGACCACAGGCCGCCCAGCGAAGGTATGGCGGAAACCCAGGCGTAGCTGTTCACGAAGGCGGGGATGGCCAGTGGGGCGGCCAGCAGCACAGCCCACCACTTGTGTCCGCGCAGCCCGGTCCGCTCCACCAGCCAGGCGCCCCCCACACCCAGCGCCACACACAGCGGCACGGTGATCGCCATCAGCAGCAGCGTGTTGAGGAGGAGCTCGCCCACCCGCTCGCGGAAGATCAGCCCGACGGCGGTTTCCCACCCCGTGGCGGCCGTCATCACAATGACATACCCCAGCGGAATCAGGGAAAACAGCGCGATGAGGACGGCAATGATGGCTACCGCGGAAACGCCGAAAGGCGGGCGGGGGCGCTTGCCCCTACCCGCCGTCGTCGTGCTTCCGGAAGTTTCCGGCGCCGCTAGGTCAATTGGCACAGTTTTTCCATTTGGCACCGAGTTACAGGAGTCCTGCCTTGGTCATCAGTTCGGTGACCTTCTCGGAGTTGAGCTTGGCGGGGTCAACCGTCGGCGCCTGCAGTTCCTTGATCGGAACCAGTTTGTCGTTGGCCGGGACCTCGGAGGCAACGGCGTATTCAAAGGAGGTGCCCTTCTGGAGGACTTCCTGGCCCTTCTTGCCGGTGATGAACTTCAGGAACGCCTGGGCAGCCGCAGCGTTCTTGGAGGACTTCAGCACGCCGCCGCCGGAGACGGACACGAACGCGCCCGGATCCTGGTTCTTGAAGAAGTACGGCGTGACGTTCTTGGAGTTTTCGCCGGTCTTGGCCTGGTCGCCGTAGTAGTAGTAGTGGTAGATCAGGGCGGCGTCCACTTCGCCGGCGTTGACGGCCTTCATGGCCGTGCTGTTGCCCTTGTAGGCCTTGAAGTTCTCCTTCATGCCCTTGAGCCATTCGTCGGTGGCGGCTTCGCCCTTGAGCTCAAGCAGCGCGGAAACGATGGCCTGGAAGTCTGCACCGGACGGTGAGGCGGCCCATTTGCCCTTCCACTCCGGCTTGGCCAGGTCCAGCATGGACTTGGGCAGCTGGTCTTCGCTCAGCTTGGCCTTGTCATACACCAGGACGGTGGAGCGGGCGGCAATGCCGGTCCATTTGCCGGTGGAGGGGCGGAAGTCGGCGGGCACCTGGTCAATAGTGGCCTTGTCCACGTCCGCGAACAGTCCGGCATTCTCAACCTGCGCCATTGCGGGTGAGTTTTCCGTCAGGAACACGTCGGCCGGGGAGGCCGCGCCTTCCTGGATGATCTGGTTGGACATTTCGGTGTCCGAGCCCTGGCGCAGGGTTACCTTGACGCCGGTCTCCGCGGTGAACGCGTCCACCCATTCCTTGGTCAGGCTTTCGTGCTGGGCGTTGTAGACCGTGATCTCGCCGGAAGCCTTGCCGTCGGCCGCAGCGGTGCTCGCTGCGGGGGTGGAGCTTCCGGAGCCGCAGGCGGCCAGGCCGAGGGCGGCAGTGGCGGCGAGTGCGATTCCCGCCAGCGCGTTGGTGCGGATCTTCATGGGGGCTTCTTTCTGGAAAAAAGTCTGGTGGACCGGAGTCCGTGTGAGGGGGAAGTTAGGGCATGCTCACTGCCAAAACTGTAGGTTAGCCAAACCTAAGGAACCAAGCCCGGGCAGGCTTAAGTGAGCAGGATCACATCAATTACGGAACTTTTACGTGACTTAATTCGCGCGGCCATTCGTGCCGGGCACCGGATCCTGGGGTGCATCCCCAACGGTTGCGGCGGCCTCCAGCACCATCCACGCCTGCAGCTGGGTGGAAAGTTCGACGGCGGCACCCGCCGGATATGCCCGGCTCGCCGGCGTCTCGGGGAACACCGAAAACACCAGCTGCGCCCCTTGGCGAGCCAGCGGCTCCGCCGGGTCCACGGCGCGGCGGCCCTCCCAGAGCGCCTGTGCCGTTTCGATGACCAGGGCGGCCGCTATGGCCCGCGTCCGGCCGGGAAGCCGTCCGTCCGCTGCGGCCAGCGCAAGGTACCGGGCCAGTATCCCGGTGAACAGGCCGCCGTCGCCCGTTCCGTCGCAGCGGAGCACTGCCGCAGTCCGGCCGGACGCAAGGGTGGCGGGGCGCGTCAGGTGGCGGGCCACGGCGTCCACGAGTCCGGCTGCCCGGTCGAGGTTCGGCCGGCCGCCGAGTTCCAGCAGCGCGCCCAGGACCGGTCCCTGGTTGTAGGTGTAGATGGCGGCTTCCAGCACCACTTCGCCGTTGCTCCCGATCCGCAGCCCGTCCTGGTACATGCCGTGCGCAGGGTCGAACAGCTTGGCGTGGAGCCAGTCCACCAGGGCCTGGGCTTTGGCCGTGTTCCCGGTCCGGGCGTAGTAGAGCGCCACCGGTGCCGTGGCCGGCGTGTTCTTGAAGTCCCGTTTCGTGCTCCAGAACGTGCCGCCGCCCAGGTCATCCGTGGAGGCTGAATCGAACTGCAGCGTCAGGCTCTTCCGGATCCTTGCGTGCCGGCGGCTGCCCGGCCTGTGCGTCGCCTCGGCGAGTTTCTCCAGGCGGAGCGTGGACAGTGCAAGCCAGGCCATGTCGTCGTAGTAGTTGTTGACGACGGTCAGGAAATTGCGCAGCCGGATGCCGGTGACCAGCCGCGAGGCCAGCTGCCCGGCGCTGGGGCGGTTCCCGCCGTCGAACCTGGCTCCGCGGGCGAGTTCCCGGCGTCCGGCGTCCACCAGGCAGTCCACGTAGTGGGCCTGCCACCAGTAGTGCCAGGGGCGGACCAGGTTCCTCAGCCGGCCGGACGGCCGTTCGATCGCCGCGATATGCGTACCCGGGAGGAAGAACAGCCGCTGCCCGAACATCCTGGTCACGGACCGGGCGGCCTCGTCGGCACGGGCGGACCAGCCGGCGGGTGCGGCGACGTCTGGGGAGGTCATGGTGCCAGCCTAGCCGGGTGCCCTGTCGGGAGAGCCAGCTGCCGTCCGAACGTGCGGTTTGGCCCCATTCCAGTTAACATTCATTAACTAGCGTTACGCCGGGGTTGGGTTCCACATCAAGGAGGATGGATGGACATCAAAGGTACTGTCGCGTTGATTACGGGCGGGGCCTCCGGGCTGGGCGCCGCAACAGCAGGGCGCCTGTTCGACGCCGGGGCTTCGGTGGTGCTGGTGGACCTGCCGTCGTCCCGGGGCGAGGCAGCTGCCGCCGAGCTGAACGCCCGGGCCGCCGAGCTGAACGTGCCGTCGGCCCCCTCCGCAGTCTTCGTCCCGGCGGACGTGACCAGCGAGGACCAGGTGCAGGCCGCCGTCGACGCCGCGGTTGCCCTTGGACCGCTGCGCATCGTGGTGAACTGCGCCGGCATCGCCACCCCGGGGAAGGTGCTGGGTCGCGACGGCGTGCTCCCGCTGGACACCTTCAACCGTGTCATCCAGATCAACCTCGTGGGCACCTTCAACGTGATCCGGCTCGCCGCAGCCGCCATGGCCGCCACCGAGCCCGCCGTGACCGAACTCGGGGGACCGGAGCGCGGCGTCATCATCAACACCGCCTCCGTCGCCGCGTTCGACGGCCAGATCGGCCAGCCCGCCTACGCCGCGTCCAAGGGTGCCGTGGCGGCCATGACCCTGCCGATCGCCCGCGAGCTGGCCCGTTCCCTGATCCGCGTGGTCACCATCGCGCCGGGCATCTTCGAAACGCCCATGATGGCAGGACTGCCCCAGGAGGCCCAGGATTCGCTGGGCGGGCAGGTGCCGCATCCCTCCCGGCTGGGCCGCCCGGCTGAATACGCCAGCCTGGCCGCGCACATCGTGGACAACGCCATGCTCAACGGCGAGACCATCCGCCTCGACGGTGCCATCCGGATGGGGCCGAAGTGATGCCGGCGGCGGCCCCTGGGCAGCGGGACGCGGCTGCGACCTCTGTGGATTCACTGCCCACGGCCGATTTCTTCGGGTTCGAATCGCTGCTCAGCGAACAGGAACAGCGGAAGCTGGCGGAGCTGAGGGAATTCCTGGCTGCCGAAATCGCACCGTTCGCCACCGAGTGGTGGAACAACGCCGAGTTTCCCGCCCACATCCTGCCCAAACTGGCAGCTCTCGAACTCAGCGCTCCCGCCCAGCGCGGTTACAGCCACCTGTTCGCGGGCCTGGTGATTGCCGAGATGACGCGGGTGGACACGTCCATCGCCACCTTTTTCCTGGTGCACCACGACCTCTTTGTGGAGTCCCTCTACGGGTTCGGGTCCGAGGAGCAGAAGGCCCGGCTGCTCGACGACGCCGCCAACCTCCGCACCACCGGCGCCTTCGCCCTCACCGAGCCGGAACACGGCTCCGATGTGGCCGGCGGGATGGAAACGCGGGCGCGCCGGGTTTCCGGCTTGGCCGGGGAAGCCGACGATTACTGGATCCTCAACGGCGCCAAGCGCTGGATCGGCAACGGGACGTTCTGCGACTACATGCTCGTGTGGGCGCGGGACGAGGCCGACGGCGCCATCCGGGGTTTCATCGTGGACGCGGCCCTCCCCGGCGTCAGCCGGAGCAGGATCGAACACAAGATTGCCCTGCGCACGGTGCAGAACGCGGACATTGTCTTCCGGGATGTGCGGGTGGCGGAGGCTGACCGTTTCGCCGGCATCGGGAGCTTCGAGGACACCAACGAACTGCTGCGCGGGTCCCGGATCATGGTGGCCTGGCAGGCGGTGGGTCAGCAGCTGGCGGCGTTCGACGTCGCCCGGCAGCACGCCGTCGAACGTCAGCAGTTCGGGCGTCCGCTGGCCAAATTCCAGCTCATCCAGCAGCAGCTGGTCACCATGCTCGGCAATGCCGTGGCGAGCATGGGCATGATGGTCCGGATCGCCCAGCTGCAGCAGGACGGTACGGCGGACATGGCGCAGGTGGCGCTGGCGAAGTCGTACACGAGCGCCCGGATGCGCGAAACGGTGGCCATGGGGCGGTCCATGCTGGGCGGGAACGGGATCGTCACGGACTACCGGATGGCGAAGATCTTCGCTGACGCCGAGGCCATCTACACCTATGAAGGCTCGTTCGAGATCAACACCCTGATCGTCGGCCGTGCCGTCACCGGGGTCTCCGCGATCGTCTAGCCGGGATAGGCGCGAACGGACACTTGAGGCCCCTCGCGGAGGGTGGGCCTCAAGTGTCCGTTCGCGCTCAGTCGGCCGGGCTTATCTGTCCGTTCGCGCTCAGTCGGCCGGGCTTATCTGTCCGTTCGCGCTCAGTCGGCGGGGCTTATCTGTCCGTTCGCGCTCAGTCGGCGATCATCGGGTCCTTCTCGCCGGCCTCGATGCGGTAGTCCAGGCAGTTGTTCTTCACGGGCATGGGGCAGGTCCCGTACGGCGTGAAGGCGCTCGGGTAATTGATGGCGCGGTTGAAGTCCAGGATCACCGATGCGTTTCCGGATGGATCAAGCCGGGGCCGGGCCGTGGACACCTTCCGCCACTCGTCCGTTGAATCTCCGTTGGTTTCGTCGTGGAACGTGACCGTGAGGGCGCCGAGCTTCTCCTCCTCCGCCTGCAAGTGGAACTCGTGGTCCTTGCCGGGCAGGCGGAACACCAGGTCGCCGACGGACCGGTGCACGCCGTCCACCAGCGGGTTTGCGGTGCCGATGGGAACGTCCACCGGCTCGGGGTAGGGATGGAAGCTGGCCTCAACCACCAGGTCAGGCCGGTATTCGAAGGTGGGCACGCCGTCGAACTCCGTAAACACCGGTGACTGCGAATCCCGGGTGCGGATGGCGTACTTGTCCGCCCGCATGGCCAGTTCCACCACCACCTGCTTCCCGTCGCCGCCGCCGAACTGGACCCACATGAGCGACTCCTCGTCTGCCAGCGCGGCCGAAATGGTGCCGTCCACGGCTTCGCCGGTGTCCACCAGCGTCAGCCCGTCCGCCGCCCCGGCGGTGAGGAACGCCGTCGTGCCGTCCGTTGACCAGAGCCCGGGGACGAGGTCGACGGCGGCGGGCTGGCTTTCGAGCCACTGGAACGACGTGAGCGTCAACCAGCCGTACTCGCCGGCCAGCGCCTTGTTGCGGTTGGCGCGGAAGCGGTTCCAGCGGTCCAGCTGGGCATCAGGGGTGGTGTTCATGGGTCCTCCAAGGCGATGGCGTACGGCCCACGGTACAACCGCATGAGATCCCGCAACATTCCGGCCAGTTCCGACGCGCGCCACCGTGCTCCGGGTCCATTGCCGCCCGTCAGCCCAGCTGGTAGCGTCAAAACACGTTCCAGGCGAACGCATGAGACAGAGTTGTCTACCCAATGGATTACGGAAGTGACTGCCATGAAAATAGCTGTCTTCGGCACCGGCTTTGCCGGGCGAACGGTTGCGGCGGCCCTGGCGAAACTGGGGCACGAAGTGGTAATCGGGACCCGCGACCCCGAGGCCACGCTGGCCCGGCAGGACCCTGACGGCATGGGGACCCCGCCGTTTGCCCAGTGGCGTGCCCAGCACGTCGACGTGGCGCTCGCCGCCTACGCCGACGCCGCCGAGGCAGCCGAGCTGGTGGTCAATCTGACCAACGGTCTCGGCTCCCTCGACGCCCTGGCGGCGGCGGGCACGCGAAACCTGTCAGGCAAGATCCTGATCGACGTCGCCAATCCGCTCGATCCGTCGCAGGGCTTCCCGCCGTCGCTGAACCCCGTCAATACGGACAGCCTTGGCGAGCAGATCCAGCAGGCTTTCCCGGAGGCCAAGGTGGTGAAGACGCTCAACACCATGACTGCAGGACTGATGGTCAATCCCGGCCGCGTGGGCGGGGGAGACCACTCAGTGTTCGTCTCGGGCAACGACGCCGACGCGAAAAAAGCCGTGACGTCCCTGCTGCAGAGCCTCGGTCATCAGGACATCATCGACCTCGGCGATATCACCACTGCCCGGGGCCCTGAAATGATGCTGCCGGTCTGGATCCGGCTATGGGGCGTCCTGGGCACGCCCGACTTCAATTTCAAGATCGTCCGCTGAAACGGCGGCCGGGGCATGGACGCAGTCCTCACCGTCCTGGCTTGTCTGGCGCTCATTGCCGGGTTCACCCTGGCCGGGATGTCCGTCCTGAAGCGCGGCGGGAACCCCAAGGGGGCCACGGGAACGCTGGGGAGTGCGCTGGGCATGATCGACCCCGCCACCGGCGCCCCCACCCGTGAGGAGGCGGCCGCCGCCCGCGAAGAGCTGAAGCAGCGGCGGCACGAATCCACCCAGTCCGGGAAGGGCCCCGCCCACAACGAGGCCTACACAGGAAAGATCACCATCCGGGCAGCCGGCCGACCGGCTGCGGAGTCCGGAGAGCCGGCTGCGGCGCCCACTGAAACAGGGGCGGCAGCGGACGTCAAGGGCACGGACACTATCTGAGACAGATTCCCACGCCGCAACGGGGCCGGGTAATATCCCATAGGAACAAGTAACCCGGCTCACAGTATCCAGCGCAGTGTACGAGCCAAGTCCGAACCCTCGAAAGATAGTTTCCATGGCTGACACTGCAGTAAATCCAGGCACCCATCTCGCAGGCGCAGACCTCGCCAGCACCGATCTTGCGTCCGAACTCCGGGCGGATGTCCGGCGCGTCTCCACGCTGCTGGGCGAATCGCTGGTCCGCCAGCACGGCCCCGAGCTCCTTGACCTCGTGGAGCAGGTCCGGCTGCTGACCAAGGAATCCAAGGAAGCTGCCCGCGGCGGCGCGGATGCCACCGGCCCTTGGAGCTCGCACGACGTCGTTGCCCAGGTCCGTGAGCTGCTCGGCTCCCTGCCCATTGACCAGGCCACCGACTTGGTCCGTGCCTTTGCGTTCTACTTCCACCTGGCCAACGCCGCTGAGCAGGTCCACCGGGTCCGCGGGCTGCGGACCCGCCAGGAAAAGGATGGCTGGCTGGCGAAGGCCGTGGAGGAGATCTCCGGCCAAGCCGGCCCGGCCGTGCTTCAGCAGGTGGTCAACGAACTCGACGTCCGCCCCATTTTTACGGCCCACCCCACGGAGGCCTCGCGCCGCTCGGTTCTGGACAAGATCCGCCGGCTTTCCGATGTGCTGGCCGTCTCCACCGAGGAGGGCACCTCGGCCCGCCGCCGCCAGGACCGCCAGCTCGCCGAAGTCATCGACCAGATGTGGCAGACCGACGAACTCCGCCAGGTCCGGCCCACTCCGGTGGATGAGGCCCGCAACGCCATCTATTACCTCAACAGCATCCTCACCGATGCCATGCCCGAAATGCTGTCGGACCTGTCCGAACTGCTGGGCGAACACGGCGTCACCCTGCCGTCGCAGAAGGCCCCCATCCGCTTCGGTTCCTGGATCGGCGGCGACCGTGACGGCAACCCCAACGTCACGGCAGCCGTCACCCGCGAGATCCTCCAGATCCAAAACCAGCACGCCGTCCGCATCAGCATCGCGATGATCGACGAGCTCATCTCCATCCTCTCCAACTCCACGGCGCTGGCCGGGGCGGACCAGGAACTGCTGGACTCGATCGACGCGGACCTCAAGAACCTTCCGGGCCTGGACCGCCGGGTGCTGGAGCTCAACGCCCAGGAGCCCTACCGGCTCAAGCTCACCTGCATCAAGGCCAAGCTCCTCAACACGGCCAAGCGGGTGGCAGCGGGCTCGTCCCACCAGCCGGGCCGCGACTACACGTCCACTGCAGGGCTCCTCTCCGAGCTTGGCCTGCTGGAGACGTCCCTGCGCAACCACCACGCCGGGCTGGCAGCCGACGGCGCCCTTGCCCGCGTGCGCCGAGCCATCGCCTCCTTTGGCCTGCATCTTGCCACCCTGGACATCCGCGAACACGCCGACCACCACCATGACGCCGTCGGGCAGCTCATGGACCGCCTCGGTGGCCCCGGCGTGCAGTATTCCGAACTCAGTCGCCCCGAGCGCCTCGAGGTGCTGGGCGCGGAGCTGGGTTCCCGCCGTCCGCTGTCCGGCCACCCGATCAAGCTCGACGGCGTCGCTGACGGCACGTACGACGTCTTCCGTGAGATCCGCCGCGCCCTGAAGACATACGGCCCGGACGTCATCGAGACCTACATCATTTCGATGACCCGCGGTGCCGATGACGTCCTGGCCGCCGCGGTGCTGGCCCGCGAGGCGGGCCTCATCAGCCTCTTCGGCGAAGCGCCGTATGCCAAGATCGGCTTTGCCCCGCTGCTGGAAACCGTCGAGGAACTACGGGGATCCGCCGAGATCGTCGACCAGCTGCTGTCTGATCCGTCCTACCGGGAACTGGTCCGGCTCCGCGGCGACGTGCAGGAAATCATGCTCGGTTACTCGGACTCCAACAAGGAATCCGGCGTGATGACCAGCCAGTGGGAAATCCACAAGACCCAGCGGAAGCTGCGGGACATCGCGGCCAAGCACGGCGTCCGGGTGCGGCTCTTCCACGGCCGCGGCGGTTCCGTTGGCCGCGGCGGCGGGCCCACCTACGATGCGATCATGGCCCAGCCCAACGGCGTCCTCGAAGGTGAAATCAAGTTCACCGAGCAGGGCGAAGTCATTTCGGACAAGTACTCACTGCCGGAGCTGGCACGCGAAAACCTCGAACTTTCGCTCGCGGCCGTGATGCAGGGTTCCGCCCTGCACCGCACCCCGCGGACGTCCGAGGATGAACGCGAGCGCTACGGCCACGTCATGGAGACCATCTCCGACGCCGCCTTTGCCCGCTACCGCTCGCTGATCGACGACCCGGACCTGCCGGCCTACTTTCTGGCGTCCACTCCGGTGGAACAGCTCGGATCCCTCAACATCGGCTCGCGTCCGTCCAAGCGCCCGGACTCCGGTGCAGGGCTGGGCGGCCTGCGCGCCATTCCGTGGGTCTTCGGCTGGACCCAGTCGCGGCAGATCGTGCCGGGCTGGTTCGGCGTCGGCTCCGGCCTGAAGGCCGCGCGGGAAGCCGGCAACACGGCACAGCTCGTGGAGATGATGGACCGCTGGCACTTCTTCCGCTCGGTGGTGTCAAACGTCGAAATGACGCTGGCCAAGACGGACATGGACATTGCCGGCTATTACGTCTCCACTCTGGTTCCCGAAGAGCTGCACCACCTGTTCCGGGCCATCCGGGACGAATACGACCTCACCGTCGCAGAGATCCAGAACCTCACCGGCGAGCACGTGCTCCTCGATGCACAGCCCACCCTGAAGCGGTCCCTGGAGATCCGCGATCAGTACCTGGACCCCATCAGCTACCTGCAGGTGGAACTCATGCGGCGCATCCGCGCCGAGGGTGAGGGCGTCACCAACTCGGAGATCAGTGAGCGCCTCCAGCGGGCCATGCTCATCACCGTCAACGGCGTAGCCGCCGGCCTCCGCAACACGGGATAGCCTCCAGCGTCCAACCACCGACGCTCTCTCACTTTCTGCGGTGTTTCCCGAGACACTCTCTCACTTTCTTGGGGAAAGTGAGAGAGCGTCTGAGGTTTGGCCACGAAAAGTGAGAGAGCGTCTGAGGTTTGGCCACGAAAAGTGAGAGAGCGTCTGAGGTTTGGGCGCGAAAAGTGAGAGAGCGTCCGGGCGGCGGTCAGGTTTTTTCTTCCCCGCCGTTTCCGTAAGGCACCACGATGGCGCGGCGGGGAGTGCCGCCGTCGGAATAGGGGAGCGTCCGGACCGGAACCCCGTAGAGCGCTGAAAGCGCGCGGTCGGTGAGCAGGTCCGCGGCCCGGCCGGTCCGTGCCCCGCTGCGGCCCAGGAGGACTGCCCTGTCCGCCAGGTACAGGGCGTGGTCGGGATGGTGGGTGCTGAGCAGCAGGGCCATGCCGCCGGACATCAGCTCGCGCAGCAGGGACAGGACGCGCACCTGGTTCTTGAGGTCGAGGCCGGTGGCGGGCTCGTCCAGCACCAGCACGGGACAGCCGGCGGCAATGGCCCGGGCTATCAGGACCAGTTGCTGCTCGCCGCCGCTCAGGGTGGGGAAGCGGCGGTCCCTGAGCCCGGCCACGCCCACCCGTTCCATCGCCTCCGAAGCAGCGGCCCGGTCCGAGGTTCCCGGCGTCCGGAAGAGTCCGACCTGCCGGGCCCGGCCCATCAGGACCATGTCCAGGGCGCTGTAGCCGAACGCGCTGCCGTGGGCCTGCGGAACGTACCCCGCGCCGTCGGCCCGGCGGACCGTTCCTTCCGCGGGCTCCAGCAGCCCGGCCGCGCAGCGGACCAGCGTGGTCTTGCCGCTTCCGTTGGGCCCGAGCACCGCGGTGGCGCTGCCTGGCAGGACACTGAAGCTGACGTCCCGGAAAACCCAGTCCCGCCGGGCGTAGCCGAATCCCACGCCGTCGAGCTCAAGCACTTTCCCAGATCCTCTCCCGGTTCCGGCGCAGCAGCAGGAAGAACACGGGGGCGCCGATCAGGGCGGTGAGGACACCGAGCGGGATCTCGCCGGCGGTCGCGGTGCGGGCCACAGTGTCCACCAGGACAATGTAGGCGCCGCCCAGGAGGAAGGACACCGGCAGCAGCACTCGGTGGTCCGGGCCCACCCACATCCGCGCCAGATGCGGTACCACCAGGCCAACCCAACTGACCGCGCCGCTGACTGCGACCGCCCCGGCCACAATGAGTGCCACCGCCACCAGCACCACCCAGCGCAGCGGACGGGGTTTGACGCCCAGCGCCGCCGCATCCTCGTCGCCGAGGGACAGCACGTTGATCCGCCAGCGCAGCAGCAGAAGCACGACGGCGCCGCCCACCACCGGTATCAGCGCCACCGCGACCTTCGCGAAGGTCGCCGTGGCTACGCTGCCGAGGAGCCAGAAGACGATTGCCGGAAGGGTGGTGTTGGGGTCCGCGCTATAGCTCACCAGCGCCACCAGGGCCGAGAAGAACGAGCCTGTGACCACGCCGCCGAGCACGATCATCAGCATGGGTGTGCCGCCGCGGCCCGAGGTGATCAGGAACAGCAGTCCGAGCGCCACGAGGCCGAAGAGAAACGAACCCGTGACCAGCAGGAAGGATCCCAGCCCGAGCAGCAGGGCCAGGGCGCCGCCGAAGGACGCCCCCGCGGAGACTCCGATGATCTCCGGGCTGACCAGCGGGTTGCGGAAAATGGCCTGCAGGGCGGCGCCGCCGATTGCCAGCCCGCCGCCTACCAGCAGGGCGAGCAGGATCCGCGGCAACCGGACCAGCAGGACCACGTTCTGCTCCGTCTGGCTCGCCTCAAGCGGGACGGGCACCAGTTGCGCGGCAAGGATCTGGACCACGTGCCAGAGCGGAACATTGAAGCGGCCCACGGCCAGCGCCATGAGCCCGACGGCGGTCAGCAGCACGGCGGCGACGGCGATCGGCCCCACGACTGCTGTTTTTCCGCGGCCCACACCGTTTCCGCGACCCACACGGGGGCTGCGCCGTTCACCGCGGCCCGACCGCCGTGCGGCCCGGCCGGCAGGCGGGCCACGGCGGGTCAGTCGCACTGAGCTGGTTTCATCCAGCATTGAATTGGTGGTAGTTGGCGGAGTCGCTGTTCTCAGCGGTCCAGAGAATCCTGTCCAGCTCCTTGTCGGTGGGCTCGTGGTTGTAGAGGAACTGGAAGTATTCGCTGGTTTTGCCGCGCAGCCCGGAGTGCTCCTGCGGGAAGGCGATATCGGTCAGCCAGTTCCACATGAGCGGCGATTCCTGGCCCGGCGGATCCCAGCGGTACCCTCCGAGGGGCACCTTGTAGACGCGCCGTGAACGGACAGCCGAGATGTTCTGCCACACCGGGTCTGAGTAGATGTCCTGCGGCATTGCCTGGTCGAAGTTGCCCAGCAGGATGACTTCCGGATCCCAGCTGAGGACCTGTTCCACGTCCAGGCCCACCATTCCGGTGCCGGGCAGCGGGTCCGGGCCGGTGGCAGGGTTGGTTCCGCCCACCAGCTTGATGTAGAAGTCGTTGTAGGTGTTCGCGGCGGCGGCTTTCAGCCCGCCGGTAAACCGGTTGAAGTAGAGAATGCCGGGTCCCGCGGATCCACGCCCGGCCGCGGCCTCCTTGATCCCGGCGAGCTCCTTGTCGCTGCGTTCCTTGATTTCGGTGGCCCGTTCCGGTTTGCCCAGCATCGCGGCGAACATCGCAATCCAGGCGTCCACGTCCTCCTGCTTGCCTGTGTTCTTGAGTCCGAGCACGGTCAGGCCGGCATTCTCCAGGGGCTCGACCAGCTGGGAGTCGGACCACTGCACCACGACGTCGGGGTCCAGGGCCCGCACGCTCTCCACATTGGGGTTGAAGTCCTGGGTCGCGATTTCGTGCGGCAGCTCCAGCGCCTGCGGGAACACGGTTCCCAGGATGCCGTCACGCATCGCCACCCATGAGGCGTTGTGCATGGCGCTCAGGTGCTCGGCGCTGCGGTCCACGGCCACCAGCAGCGATGCCGCCGGCATCGGGATGGTCACCGCCCTCGTCACCGGCCTGGCGAACGTGAGGGTCTTGCCGCGCTGGTCTGTAATGCTGATGGGACCTGCACTGGCGGAGCCCGGGGATCCGCTCCCGGAGGCAACGGGGGACGCAGCCGGCGGGGCGCCGGCGGCCCCGCATCCGGCGAGAAGGGCTGCGGAGCCGCCCGCCACAAGAACCTGGAGCACGGTGCGGCGGTTTAGATCGTCGACTCGCATGGATTGACCCCCTGTGCGTAGGTTCTTCACAGGATCCGCCCGACGGCCGAGGCTGTCAACGGCAGCGGAGTTCCGGCCCCCTTGTCGGCGCAGGGGGCCGGTGCTACGTTCAAAGAACCTTTTGCAGAAGGTGGCCAGATGATGGTTCTCGACGGTGCCCTGTTGTTTGTCCGGTACGCCTACCCGCCCAATTCCCGGGGCAGCTGCGGACCCCCGGACAGTGACGCGCTGCTGCACTACGGCCAGTCCGGTGTGACGGACCAGGGACTCCGCGAGCTGGCCAAGGGCTTCGCCGGCGCGTGGCCCTACCTGGAGCTAATTGCCGGCACCAACGGCATAACCGACCCCCTCGACCCCCGCGTGGTGGAGGCGTACTGGGTGGGAAACAGCCTCCTGGACTCGGTGGGCATCACCAACATCGGCAACTCCATGGAGGACCGGTTCCGGGCCCGCACGGGACGCCAGTTCCCGCACCTGGCCGAGGGCGTCCTGGCCGGCGGGGTTCCGCACCACAGCTTCCATGTCTTTGAGATCTACCCGTGGCTGGGGCTGCTCCACGACGACCGCCGTCACGCCACGGCCCTGAACGTGCTGGACCGGTGCCGGATCCGGTGGGGCGAGGTGCTGGCGGTCGCGGGCGACGACGCCGTGGTGCGGTCCCGGCCGCTGGTGTGGGACGGTGCCGCGCTGGCGGTGGGCGAGCCCGTGGTGGAGACGGCCAAGCACGCCGTGAACGGGACCGGATTCGTGGACGGACTCGCAGCAGGTGATGTGGTGTCGCTGCACTGGGACTGGGTGTGCGACCGGCTCTCCCCGCGCCAGCTGCAGCGGCTGCAGCACTTCACGGCGCGCCATCTCCGGATCGCCAACAACGGCGTCGAACACCGCGGAGCAGCGATCGCCCTTGAGCGCCACGGCTGACGCCCGGCGCTAAGGACAGGCCGCAACCCCGCTGACCGCAGGCTTCGGCGGCTGCAGGCTACGGCGATTGCGGCGCGGCCGTGTCCGGGTCCTCCGGGGTTTTGACTCCGGTGGAGTCCCGCGGAGAGGATTCGCCGGCGGGACGTCCGGCAGGGGTGGCGTCCGTTCCGGTCTCTTCCCGGCCGGGTTCCTTCCCTTCCTCCTTGACCACGTCCTCGCCCCGGCGCGTTGTGCTCTCTCCTACGCCGTCGGGCGCCATCGCCGCGTCTTCGGGGGTTTCGTCGGATCCGGGCTGCGCGGGTTCCTTCAGCGGCGACTCGCTCCCGAAGGCGCGGGCCGTTCCCGGGGCGGTACCTGCCGCATCACTGTCGTTGGACGGATTCGTCGGTGACATCGTGTCCTCCTTGTTCTGGTTGTGGTGGTTCGCCGCCTGCCGGCGCCGGCTGCGATCGGCGTCAGCCGGCGTCGCCGTCAAAGTCCCTGGGCCGGCCCATCAGCTCCAGGCCGTCCATGGCGCGGTCCGCGCCCGCGGAATCGACCCGCTCCAGGGCGAACCCCATATGGATCAGGACCCAGGTGCCCGGCTCCAGCGGCCCCTCGTCCAGCAGGCCGATGTTGATTTTCCGCTGCACACCGGCCACGTCCACCAGGGCGAGCTGGTTCCCGTAGCCCTCCAGCAGCTCGATGACCTGACCGGGTATTCCTAGGCACATGCTGCTCACTCCCGGTTGCGGTCCGAAACACGATTGCGTTCGGAAACAAGGTTGTGTTCCGAAATGAGGTCGACGACGGCGTCAATCGCCTCCGGTACGGCCCCCGCCACGGCGGCGCTCAGGCCGATCCCCTCGGAGACGTCGGCGGGCACGCAGCCCACCACAAAGGTGGCGGGCAATTCGCCGCCGAGCGAGCGAAGGCGCCCCAGCACTGCCACCGGGTCCATGCCGTGCGGATCGAGGGCTGCGGTACCGTCCAGGTCCTCCCGGCCCACCCGCAGCACCCTGATGCTGCCCGGCGCCGTGGCCTCCGGGCTGGCCGGAGGGACCGTGTCCACCAGCACCAGGACGTCCACACCGGCCAGCAGGTCGTAGGCGAGGTGCATGCCGCGGATCCCGTAGTCCACGGCCAGCACGCCCGGAACCGTCCGGTCGGCGTCAGCGGCCAGCCGGCGGGCCACTTCCGGGCCGAAGCCGTCGTCGTGCAGGAAAATGTTGCCCACGCCTGCCACGAGGACGGTCACATCCGCCGCGCTTTCAGGTAACGCCGGATGTCAGGGACCGAACGGATCCCGACGTAAACGGCGCCGAGCGCCAGAGCCACCAGCAGGCCCACCGTGGCTATTCCTACAGTCCTCATAGCGGGTTTCCCTTTCCATCCTCGAGAGGTTCAAGTTCCTCGGGCGCGTAGTAGAAGGACCGTCCGTAGCCTTCATGGAGGTCCGCCGCCGGGTCCTGTTCGAGCACCAGGCCAACATGCGTGCTGCCGTCGACGTCGAAATGGACGCTGGTGACCCGCCCGGTCTGCCCGGCGAAGAAGAGATCCTGGGCGTCGGCCCGGCGGCTCGGGTTGACCCTGACCCGGCTCCCGCGGGCAACCGGCACGCCATGGATCAGGACCGCATCCATGTGCGGCTGGACCAGGGCCTCCGCTTCCGGGGTCCACCAGGCGGGCGGATCCGGCTCGCCGCCGGTGTTGGTGAAGGTGTCCGGGAAGTCCGCAGCGTGCGGGTTGCGCAGGATCCCGTGCAGCTGCTGGAGTTCCTCCGCCGACATGGCTTCACACTGGTCGATGATCGCCGCGGCGCGCGGATCCGTTGCCCGGGCCTCGGCCTTTTCCTCGTCCGTCAGTGTCAGCACGCGCAGGGTGAGGATCTCGTCAATTTCCGTCGAGTCGAACAGGGCAACCGAGCTCTCCGGTGCCACAGCCGGGTGATCGTACAGAATGATCGGCGACACCAGCAGCACGTCCGTCTGCCCCTCGGGTCCTGCCAGGACGGGCCAGCAGCGGTGCTGGGTGCATGCAGCGGCGGCGTCCTTTGCCCGGTCCGGCGGGTCCAGCAGCGACAGGAAGTCCGCGCCGCGCAGGCTCAGGAGCACGTGCGCGCCGATGAACGATGTGGCGATCGCCTCCTGCCGGTTCGGAGGTTCCGCTCCCGGCCTGGCCGTGTTCGCCACCGAGACACGCAGCCGCACCAGCCCGCCGTCGGCGGCGGCTGAAGTGGTGCCGGTGGCGCTGAGCGTCACTTCGCCGTGCAGTGCCCGGCGGCGGCGCACCAGCCGTCCGGCGGGCAGTCCGTCGTCGTCACTGAGTTCCTCCACGTCCTCACCTGCGGGGATGTCCACGGGCAGCACAAGCGGCGCATCGCCGTCGCGCAGCCGGGCCACGGCGAACGGCCCAAGGGTGATTTCCTGCTCGACTGCCTCGTCCCAGCTCAGCCAGCGGGAGCCGCCGACGGCGAGCTCCTCCACCGGACGGAAGCTGCCGCCGTCGTCGGCTGTTTCCGCGGTGCGCGCCTGAAGCTGCAGGAAACGGAGGTGGAGCTCCAGCTCCGCATCCGGCCCCGGACTCAGCAGGCAGTCGGCAAACATTTCGGGCTCTTCCCCGGAACCGGCCTCAGCGGCGCCGGGCGGGCCCAGGATGCCGAACTGCCAGCGGGACTGGTTCTTCTGCGAGGACGCACGGTACGGGTAAAGGAGGTAGCCCTCGTAGAGGACCGCATCGGCCACTGCACGGGCGAGGCTCAGGCTCATGTTCATGGCCGCCGCTCTCCGCCCACGCCGGATGCCGCGGTTGCCAGCAGCGATTCGACGGCGGCCTCCCAGGACGTCAGGCCGCGCGCGGACTTGTACTGTGACAGGGCCGCCAGGACGCCGCGGTCCAGCCGGATCCACCCTGCGTTGGGGAAGTACACGTCCATCAGCCGTTGCCAGGCGGACACGGGGAGCCGGTAGGACGCCTCGAGATCCCAGGGAACCTGCTCCACGCCGAACCCGGTCTGGCCCTTGGTGAAGACCGTGCCGGAGAACAGGAACTCCAGCGGGATCTCGCCGTCCCGCAGGGCATTGAGGTACTTGGCGGCGGCAACATCGAAATCAAACGTGCAGGGCAGCGGCAGGTCCACCTCGGCGCTGCCGGCGAAGCCCTGCACCATGGTGCTGCACTGCATCCAGAGGAAGGACTTGAGGGTATTGGGCCAGCGGCCGCGGTCGCCGAAGAGATCCAGCAGCCCCGCCTCCTCCTCCTCCGCGTAGCCGCGGCGCTGCGGCAGGATCCGCACCTGGCAGCGCAGGGCAATGGCGTGGACGGCGGTGCCGGTGGCTTCAGTCAGCCTGAGCCGGGCGGTCAGCTGCGGAGCCGCGGCATACGGTTCCGGCTGGATGTCGACGACGGTGAACGCCAGCCCGGTCATTGCGGGCCCCCCGGGACGGACTCGCGGGAGTCCTCATGCACCGGTTTGCTGCGCCGGCTGACATTTTCGAAGAAGGCGGTGAGCTGGTCGCGGGCCTCCTGCCCGCCGTCGAACCCCCGCCAGCGGCGGCGGAGCTGGCCCACCAGTTCGTAGCAGGCATCGACCGGGACGAGGTGGCAGTCTGCCTGCCGCCGGTCCGGTCCGGGGCCGCGGATCAGGAGCGCCTCGGTGTCGGGGGCGGCGAGGGCCACGGCAGGGTTGCGGGCGAGCACGGCGTCCCAGGCGTCGAGCGGGAGCTCGGACTCGGTGGCGCCGGCCGGGCCCGGGTAGAACGCGACCGTCCGGTCGAGTTTGGAGCTGCGGAAGAAGAAGGCCAGGCCCACGGGTATTTCCAGTTCGTCCCACTGGCCCGGGCCCAGCTCGAAGTCCGGAAACGAGAAGTACCGGTCCGGCACCGAACGGTAGCGGAGATGGGCTGTGCTGTCGGTGAAAAGCAGGTAGCACGGCCGGCACGTGCACATCATGGCGTGGCTTTCGACGTCCACCACGTGCTGGTGGGCCTCCGCGATGGGCTCGCCGCACATTTCGCAGCGCTCGCCGGCCGGAGCAGCAGGAGGCTGCGCAGCGATCCGTCGGAGCAGGGCGACCGGCAGTCCGCCGCCCGGTGTCCGGCCGGTTCCTGGTTGGCTTCCGGCTCCGCTTGTCCGGCCGGCTCCACCGGCCTGTCCCGGGGGCAGTCCAGGGGCCGTCATTTCAGGCGTCCTGGCTGGAGACGAGCGGCACGGCCACGGACATCACGCCTGCCCGCACCAGGAGCGGCAGCGGATCCAGGTGCAGGGCCCTGTCCTCAAGGCACGAGCCGGCCTGCCTGACGTCGAAATGCGCACGGCAGGCGGGGCAGCGCAGCAGGCCGCCGCCCACCGCGCCGGCCAGGGCGCGCTGCAGCGAGGCCCCCGCCATGGACCCGGTGCAGCGGGGACAATAGTCGCGGTAGGCGTAGAGGTCCTGCCCGGTCCGGCACGCAAGCACCGGGTAGCCCCCCACCATAAAGCCGGCAACTTCGCCCTGTTCCAGGGCGGCGATCTCGGGCACGGCTTCCCAGGATCCCGGGGTGTGTTCCTGCCAGTGGCCCGGAGCGCCCGGGGCGGGCGCGCCGCCGGCCGTGCCCGATGCGCCGCCAGCGCCGCCCGCCGTGCCGCCGTCGTCCGGGTGGTTCAACCGGACCAGCAGCGCGTCCACCGGGATCACGGCGGGAGTGGCCGAGCGGGCTTCCTGCTCCACCACCCGGATGTCGGTCACCTCCGGTGCCGCCGACTGGATGGCCTCCTCGACGGCGAACTTAAGCGTGACCGACGACGACGGGCAGCCCTGGCAGGTGCCGAGCAGCCGCAGCCGCACCACACCTTCCGGGCTGACGTCCAGAAGCTCCACGTTGCCGCCGTGCGATCCCAGATAGGGCCTGACGCTGTCCAGTGCAGCGGTCACCCGTGTTTCCAGGTCCTGGGGGTGCAGCCCGTGGATGACCAGCAGGCTGGATACCAGCTGGTCCGCGGTCAGTGCCTCCAGTGTTGCATCGTCCAGCCGGCCGCGGTCGTCCAGGATTTCCAGGATCCGGGCCAATCCGGAGCCATACAGATCAGTCACCTGGCGCACCAGCTCCTCCGCCCGGCCGCGGGCCACCGCCCCGCCGGCTCCGAGGGCGTCGAGGAGGCTTTCGATCCTGTCGCCGGCCTGCCGCGGCCGGTCGTCGCCAGGCATGGCTCTCACTCGCCGGTCAGGGTCTGGGTGGGGGAGTGCAGCTTCTCGAGGGTCTGGCCGTTGCCCAGGTACATGTGGACACCACAGGGCAGGCACGGGTCGAAGCTGCGGACGGTCCGCATGATGTCGATGCCCTTGAAATGCTCCCGGTCGTTCTCCTCGAAGATCGGCTGCCCCTGCACGGCGTCCTCATAGGGTCCGGCGGTTCCGGACGAATCTGTGGGGCTCGCGTTCCAAGGGGTGGGCGGGTAGGGATGGTAGTTGGCGATCTTCCCGTCCCGGATCACCATGTGGTGGGACAGGACGCCGCGTACGGCCTCCGTGAAGCCGCAGCTGATGGCCTCATCGGGAACCGTGAAGGTCTCCCAGGTCTTGGTGCGCCCGGCGCGGATCTCCTCCAGGGCCTTTTCGGCGAAGTGCAGCGCAGCGGCCGCGGCGTAGGCCTGGAAGTAGGTGCGGGCCCGGTTGCGTTCGAGGGTGTTGCTCCACTGCGGGATGTTCCACTCGAAGGACGCGGGGCCCTTCAGCGCGGTCTTGGGGAGGTTGATCTGGACGCTCCTGCCGGTGGCCTTGATGTAGCCGATGTCCACGAGCCCGGCCAGGGCAGTTGACCACAAACGGGCCAGCGGGCCGCCGCCGGTGTCCAGCGCCAGGTTGTTCTCGCCGTCGAACCACCGCGGGGACATGACCCAGCTGTACTTCTCCGAGAGGTCCCGCTTCTGCGGCCGCGGATTGGTGTGCTGGTTCCAGGGATGGCGCCGGTCCACCGGGTTGCCCAGCGGATCATGGGTCACGAACATCTCCTGGTTTTCCCAGTCCTCGTAGTAGGAGGACCCGAGCATGATCCGGATGCCAAGGTTGATCCGCACCAGGTCCGTCGTGACGAGTTTCCCGTCCACCACCACACCGGGGGTCACGAACATCTTCCGGCCCCACTCGGTCATGTCCTTGTACTCGAAGTTGCAGTAGTCGGGGTCCTGCAGGGAGCCCCAGCAGCCCAGCAGCGTGCGGCGCAGCCCCACCTGTTCGTAGCCGGGCAGGGCCTCGTAGAAGAAGTCGAAGAGGTCGTCATGCATGGGTACGACCTTCTTCATGAATTCCACGTACCGCATGAGCCGGGTGATGTAGTCCGTCATCAGCTGGATCGTGGCCACAGTCCCCACACCGCCCGGGTAGAGCGTGGAGGGGTGCACGTGGCGGCCCTCCATGAGGCAGAACATCTCGCGGGTGGCGCGGCTGACCTGCAGTGCCTCCCGGTAGAACTCCCCGGTGAAGGGGTTCAGCGAGCGCATGATGTCCGCGATGGTGCGGTAGCCGTGCTCGCCTTCGTGCGGGGCCCGGGTGTTTTCGGCCTTGGCAAGGACGCCGGGGTTGGTTTCGGACACCATTTTTTCGCAATAGTCCACGCCGACGAGGTTTTCCTGGAAGATGTTGTGGTCGAACATGTACTCGGCGGCCTCGCCCAGGTTGACGATCCACTCGCCCAGGTTCGGCGGTTTCACACCATAGGCCATGTTCTGCGCATAGCAGGAGCATGTCGCATGGTTGTCACCGCAGATACCGCAGATGCGGCTGGTGATGAAGTGCGCGTCCCGCGGATCCTTGCCCTTCATGAAGATGGAGTAGCCGCGGAATATCGAGGAGGTGCTCTTGCATTCCACCACCTGGTTGTTCGCGAAATCGATCTTGGTATAGATGCCGAGGCTGCCGACGATCCTCGTGATGGGGTCCCACGCCATCTCCACCAGATTGTTGTTGCCCGTTCCGCTTCCGGAAGGCATAGGAATCGTTGAGGTCATGTTCTTCACCTGTCTGGAAGGGGGTGGCTACCAGGTGCGCTTGGCACCGGTAAGGAGCTCGGGTCCGGGCCGGCGCCACTTGGGTTCCTGGTCCAGCGTGTGCGTGGTGATTCCGCGCAAAGCCCTGATGGCCGAGCCGTAGGGGCGGATGGCGCTCGTTGAGAGCTTCCCGCCGGGCGGCTCATCCATGAAGGGCATGAACTTGTCCGGGAAGCCCGGCATGGTGCAGCCGATGCAGATGCCGCCCACGTTCGGGCAGCCGCCGATACCGTTCATCCAGCCGCGCTTGGGCACGTTGCACTTGACGACGGGGCCCCAGCAGCCCAGCTTGACGATGCACTTGGGGGAGCCGTATTCCGTGGCAAAGTCGCCCTGTTCGTAGTAGCCGGCCCGGTCACAGCCCTCATGGACGGTCTTGCCGAACAGCCACGTTGGCCGCAGTGCGTCGTCCAGCGGGATCATGGGTGCCTGGCCCGTGGCCTGGTACAGCAGGTACGTCATGGTTTCGGAGAGGTTGTCCGGCTGGATGGGGCAGCCCGGGACGCACACAATGGGGATTCCGGCCTTGGATTTCCAGTCGTAGCCGAGGTAGTCCGGCACTCCCATGGCGCCCGTGGGGTTACCCGCCATAGCGTGGATACCGCCGTACGTGGCGCAGGTACCGGCCGCGATGATGGCCGTGGCCTTGGGCGCCAGACGGTCCAGCCACTCACTCGTGGTGATGGGCTGGCCCGTCTCGAGGTCGTTCCCGAAGCCGCACCAGTACCCGCCGGGATCGTGGAGTTTCTCATTGGGGATGGAGCCCTCCACCACCAGGACAAACGGCTCCAGTTCGCCGCGGTCCGCCTTGCGGAACCATTCCAGGAAGTCGTCGGCCCCTTCCTGCGGACCGCACTCGAAGTCGATCAGGGGCCAATGCATCGCGATCCGCGGCAGGCCCGGCAACGCGCCGAGGGCTATCTCCTCGACGCTGGGCTGGGTGGCCGCGGTCAGGGCCACGGAATCGCCGTCGCAGCTGAGCCCTGCGTTGATCCATAGCACGTGAATAAGGGCTTCTTCGGCCTTGAGTGAAGTTTCGGTAGGCATCGTTGCCTCTTTCGAAGGCCCTTACGGGCTCAGTGTGTCTGTCAGGGGTTCAGTCAAGGTGGATGACCGGGAACTGGTGCCGCCGAGCCAGTCATACCAGCCGGCGAGGCCATCGCCGGTGGTGGCCGAAAGGACCAGGAATTCGGTACGCGGGTTGATCTGCCGGGTGCGGCGCCGGAAACCGTCGACGTCGAAATCAACATAGGGGAGCAGGTCCGCCTTGTTGACGATCACCAGGTCAGCTGCCATGAACATGTGCGGGTATTTGTGCGGTTTGTCATCACCTTCCGTTACGGAAACGACCACTACTTTGGCTGCTTCACCAAGGTCAAACAGCGCCGGGCAGACAAGGTTGCCCACATTTTCGATAAACACCGTGGACCCGGTCTCCGGATCCAGGGCGTCCAGGCCGCGCCGGAGCATGTCGGCGTCAAGGTGGCAGCCGGCCCCGGTGTTGATCTGGATGACCGGCCGTCCCACGGCGCGGATGCGGTCCGCGTCGAGGGACGTCTCCTGGTCGCCTTCGATGACCCCGGCCCGCAGCCGGTCCCCGAGGTCCGTCAGGGTGCGCACCAGCAGGGTGGTCTTGCCCGCCCCGGGTGAACTCATCACGTTGAATGCCCGGATTCCCCGGCCTTCCAGCCAGCCCCGGTTCCGTGCCGCCAGCAGGTCGTTCTTGGCCAGCAGGTTCTGTTCCAGCGGGATGGTTTCGGGATGGTGGTCCCCGTGGTCATGGCCGTGCTCGTGCTCGTGCGCGTGCTCGTGTGCGTGTCCGTCCCCGTGGTCATGGCCGTGCTCGTGCTCGTGCGCGTGCGCGTGCTCGTGCGGATGGACGGACGTCGCAGGTTCCTGAAGGAGAGACACCGCCGGTTCCTGCAGTGCAGAAACCCTGGTGTTGGCCTCATCGCCGCATCCGCACGTTGTACACATTTGCTAAGCCACCTCCACCGACAGCAGCATGAGTTCACGGCCGCGGAGGACTTCGACGTCCGCGCTTCCGCAGTGGCACAGCAGGATCAGGTCGGCCAGTTCGAATTCGTCGTCGCAGCTCCGGCAGCGGGCCAGGCCCTGCGGTTCGTCGATCATGAGCCTCGCACCCTCGAGCGGAGTGCCAGCGGACGCAACGTCAAAACAGAACCGCATGGCGTCCGGCAGGACACCGGACAACGGCCCTACCCGGAGGTTGACCGCAGTGACTGTCCGTTCTCCGGTACGGTCGAGAACGGCGTCGATCAGGCTCTGCGTGATAGAGAGTTCGTGCATGATCGGCACTCCTTCCTGCCAAGATAGGCTCGCCCCGGGTAAAACGCAACCACCCCGATTGACACCGGCGTATACTTCCGCTAAAGCAGCGAAGTCACCATGGCAGTTCAATCGCAGATGGAACCCGAGGCTGGACCATGAAGCAACCGGAGGCTGCGCGTCCGGGCCGAATCCGCGGCGCAACCCGTGCCCTGTCGGGCGGCGAATGGGCCTCGATCGGCGGCATGGCCGCGTTCGTTGCCGTCCTTCACGTCCTTGGCTGGGGAGTGCTGGCGGGCGTCGTCGCCCCGGGAAACCTCCCTGCCGCTTCAACGGGCGCGTTTGGCGTTGGTCTTGGTGTGGCGGCCTACACGCTGGGCCTGCGGCATGCCTTCGACGCCGACCACATTGCCGCGATCGACAACATCACCCGCAAGCTCCGCGCCGAAGGCAGGCGCAGCATGTCCGTGGGCTTCTGGTTTTCGCTGGGCCACTCAAGTGTGGTGTTCGGCCTGTGCGCGCTGCTGGCGGCCGGGATCCGGGGCCTCGCTGACCGGACTGCGGACGGGACGGCTGACCTTCACGCCTTCCTGGGGCTTGTGGGGACCGCCGTCTCGGGGCTGTTCCTTGTATGCATCGGCATCCTGAACCTGGCCGTGCTGCGCGGCATCATCAAGTCGGTGCTGCGGATGCGAAGGGACGACGGCGGTGCGGCCGCCCTCGCCGCCCAGTCGGCGGCACCGGGGCTGCTGTACCGGGTGTTCGGGCGGGCCACCCGGCTGATCAGTCGTCCGTGGCAGGTCTACGGGGTGGGGTTGCTGTTCGGGCTGGGGTTCGACACCGCCACGGAGGTCAGCCTGCTGATCCTCGCCGGCGGTGCGGCCGCTTCGGCGCTGCCCTGGTACGCGATCCTGACGCTTCCTATCCTGTTCGCCGCGGGCATGAGCCTGCTGGACTCGCTGGATGGCTGCCTCATGAATTTTGCCTATGGGTGGGCCCTGTCGAGGCCGGTCCGCCGCGTCTACTACAACATCGTCATCACGGCCCTGTCCGTCGCCGTCGCACTGGGGATCGGTTCCATCGAACTGATTTCCCTCCTCGTGGAACGCGCCGGGATCAGCTCGGGCCCGCTGGCAGCCATCGGCGGCATCGACCTGGACGCGGTCGGATACACCGTCGTCGCACTCTTCGTCTGCACGTGGATCCTGGCGCTGGGAGTGTGGCGGTTCGGGCACATCGAGGAACGCTGGGCCGCCCCGGTCCGCGACACGGACACTTCCCCCGGCGGCTAGCGCGAACTGGCAGCTAATGCCCTATGGACGCTGATTTGCGGGTGTTACCTGCCGGTTCGCGCTGACGCTAGGGTTGTTTTATGCCTTCGTTCCAGACCAGACTCAAGATCACCGGGCTGAAGCCTGGAAACGCTCCCGAGGCAGTGATGGCTGCCGCCGTCGAGGCCCTTGGAACGCGGCACCACGTGGAATCGAACCAGCTCCAAATCGCGGGCGGAGTGCCGGAACTGAACCTCCGCTTCCTGGTGGAGGCAACGGAGTTCAGCGGTGAGAACAACCAAGCGCGCGAATCGGCAGCAATGATGCGCGACGCCGTCGAACGCGTTGCGGTGACGGGCGCACTTTTGGTGCTCCGCCGCAGCCGTGGCCGCTGGGCTCCCGTCTAGCGTGAAGGTGCCGCGTCAGGTCGGTGAGGTATCGGGGCGGATGTCATCGGTTGGCTCGTCCACGGGCGACCGGCTGCCGCGCCGGCGGGTGACAATAATGCCCAGCACCCCGCCGATCACCAGGCCGACGGCGACGCCGATCAGCGAGCTGGCCCAGAACGGCAGTTTGGTCGCGGAGCCGGTGAAGTAGCCGAGCCCCACAAGGTAGGTGGCCCAGAGGACGGCGCCCACCGCGGCGCAGAAACTGAACGCCCGGGTGGTGACGTCGGCGATGCCCGCCGCGGCTGACGTCGCGAGCCGGCCTCCCGGAATGAACCGGACGCCGATGATGGCGCCGTACGTGGTGGAACGCCCTGCCTTGGCGATGGCCGAGTGGATTCCGCTGTGGAATTTACGGCCCCACCGCCACCGGTCCAGGACGTGGCTGAGGCGGCGCTTGAACAACTGGAACACCACGACGTCGCCGATCCACGAGGCGACGGCGGACAGCAGGCCCACCAGCAGGAAGTTGGCGCGGCCCTCCGCGGAGAGCGCGCCGCCCGTGATCACCACCATTTCGGAGGGGATGGGCGGGAAGACGGCATCGCCAAGGACGACGGGGATGATCCAGAAATAGATCGCCGCTCCCCAGGTGTCGGCGTTGGCCAGGTCCATGGCCACAAGTTACCTCATTTTCACCGGCGGCAAGGGACAGCCGGCTCAGGCTGGGGCTTCGCTGAGCTGAAGCCTGCTGCGGTACTCCACCGGCTCCCTGGTGATGGGGTCGACAAAGCGGATCCCGCGCGCCAGGAGCTGGAGCGGCCTGTCGTAGTCGTCCGGTGCCTTGTCCAGCAGGTCGGGGTAGAAAGCGTCGTTCACGATGCCCAGCCCCAGCGAGGCCATGTGGACCCTGAGCTGGTGGGTCTTACCCGAGTGCGGCTCAAGCCGGTACAGCCCCCGGCGCGTCGGTTCGCTTGCGTGAGTGCCGGCGTCGAACGTCTTCAGCAGTTCAATGCGGGTTTCCGCATTGGGCTCGCCGTCGATGACCTCCGCCAGGAGGTAACTGCGGGACTTGGTCATGCGGTTCCGCACCACCACCGGGAAGTCGACGGCGGGATGTCCCGCGGCAGGTTCCGCGGCGGACACGCACTCGTACTCCTTCTGGACCTCGCGTTTTTCGAAAAGGACCTGGTAGTTGCCGCGGGTCTCCGGGTTGGTGGAGAGCAGGAGGATGCCGGCCGTCATCCGGTCCAGGCGGTGCATGGGGATCAGGTCGGGGAGGTTCAGCTGGTTCCGGAGCCGTACCAGGGCCGACTCCTGGATGTAGGTGCCGCCCGGGGTGGTGGGCAGGAAGTGGGGTTTGTCCACCACGAGGATGTGGTCGTCCTGGTGCAGGATGCTGAGCTCGACCGGCAGCCGCGTCTCCGGCGGCAGGGTGCGGTAGTACCAGATGAAGGTGTGGTCCTCGAGCCTGGTGCGCCGGTCCAGTGGGACGCCGCCCTCGCCCACGATCTCGCCGGCGTCGAAACGGTCCTCGATGCCCTGCGGGTCGATGTGGCCCCAGCGGTGCATCATGTAGTCCATGGCGGTGTCCCAGGGCCCCTCGTCCGGGAGGCGCAGGCGGGTCGCGTTCACGCCGTCGCGTACGGGGAGGGGGGATTGCATCACCGGTCCATTCTACTTTGCGATGCCGGGCGTCCCCTTTCGGCGTCCCCTTCCGGCGCCGAGTTCGCCGTCAGCCGGCGCCGAGTTCGCCGGAACCGTGCCAGTTCGCCGGAATCTTCCGGCGATCCCGCACCATTCCGGCGAACTCACCCCTCGAACTCTTCCGGCGAACTCATCACCGACGGTAAAAAAGTTCTTGACAAATAAAATTGTCGGTGGCGATACTTAAACCATGTTGGACATCGAAGTGATCGAGGACCCGGCGGCCGCCGAAGCCTCGCTGGACCCCATCCGGACCCGCATCCTCCGGGAGCTTGCGGAACCCGGCTCGGCGACCCAGCTTGCCGCGAAGGTGGGGCTGCCGCGGCAGAAGGTGAACTACCACCTCAAGGCGCTGGAGCGGCACGGCCTGGTGGAGCTTGTTGAGGAGCGCCGGAAGGGCAATGTCACGGAGCGCGTCCTGCAGGCCACGGCGGCGTCCTACCTCATTTCGCCCGTGGCCCTGGCCTCCGTAGCGCCCGATCCGCACCGGTTTGCGGACCGGTTCTCCGCCTTCTGGCTGCTGGCGCTCGCCGGGCGCATGGTCCAGGAAGTGGGGAAGCTCATCGCCGGGGCGGCCGCCGCGCGGCAGAAACTCGCAACGTTCGCGATCGACGGCGAGATCACCTTCCGTACCGCCGCCGACCGTGCCGCCTTTGCCGAAGAGCTCGGCGTTGCAGTCACCCGGCTGGTGGACAAGTACCACGACGACGGCGGGCCGGGCGGGCGGAAGCACCGGATCGTCGTCGCGCTTCATCCCGCACTCAAACAACCAAACAAGACCACCCCGTCCGGGGAAACGGAAAAGGAGCAGGACAATGACTGACGACCGTAAATTTGAGATTGTGTACGACACCGAGCTGCCCGGCACCCCGGAGCGTGTCTGGGAAGCCGTCACCAAGGGCACGCCCGGCTGGATGTTCCCGACTGACCAGTGGCCGGACGTGAAGACCGTCGAGGAGTACCCGCGGCACCTCGTGTCCCGCATGGACGGGCCCGACGGCTGGTTCAACCAGCTGGAGCATGTGTTGGAACCGCTGGACGGCGGCCGGGCCTGGCTCCATTACGTGCACAGCGGAATCTTCGCGGACAACTGGGACCAGCAGTACGACGGCGCGAGCAAACACACGGAGTTCTATCTCCACACACTGGGCCAGTACCTGAAGTACTTCGACGGCCAGCCCGTGGTGTTCACGGACATCCAGGGCCCCGCTGCTTCCCAGGCGCCGGAAGGCTTTGTGCAGCTGAAGAAGGCCCTCGGCGTGGAAGCCGCGTCGCAGGGAGACATGTTCGATGTGGAGGTCGACGGCGTCGGCCGGCTCAGGGGGCAGGTGGACTTCTCCAACGAGAACTTCCTGGGCCTGCGGACCGCGGACACCATGTACCGGTTCTTTGGCCGCAACGTGTTCGGTGCCCCGGTGGGCATGACCGTCCACGATTTCAGCGGCAGCGGGGATCCGGAGGCCACCGCCGAGGCCTGGGGTAGCTACCTCGAGAAGGTCTACGCGTAGGATTCCGCGGGCCGGGCCGCCCTGTTCAGCGACACGCAAAATGCCTGACGATACGCAAAGTGCCTGGCGCTACCGGAATACCGGCAGCGCCAGGCATTTTGCGCGTCATAAATGGACCCTGGTCCAGGGTGCGGCCCGCTCAGGCGATGGCGACGGCGGGCGTTTGCCGGAGGCTGCGCCGCAGCTGGGGTGCGGCGTCGAGCCTGTCCTGGGCCGAGCGTATGGCCAGGACGGCGGTCTCCAACTGCGCGGGCGGAAGGGTGAAAGGGACGCGCAGGTAGTGCTCGAAGGCCCCGCCCACGCCGAACCTGGGCCCGGCCGCCAGTCTGACCCCAACGTCGGGGCCGATGACCGTCAGTGCGGTGCTGATCGGCGCCGGCAGCCGGCACCAAATGCTCAACCCGCCGTCGGGCCGTTCCGGCTGCCAGTCCGGGAGGATCCCGCCGATCAGCTCCAGCAGCGCGGCCCGGTTCCCGCGAAGGGCCTCCAGCCGGGCAGGCAGCGGTTCCGCGAGCGACCGGACCAGGTGCGCGGCTGCCAGCTGTTCCACCACGGGCCCGCCCAGGTCCATGGTGGTCCGGGCGGCGGCGAAGCGCTGGATCAGGGTTCTGCCTGCCCGGATCCAGCCCGTGCGCAGCCCGGCCCAATGCGACTTGCTCAGGGATCCGATGGTCACCACCGCCGGACTGAAGGCCGCCACCGGGGCCGTGGAAACGCCGTCGAGATTCAGCTCGCGCAGGGTCTCGTCCACCACCAGCACCGTTCCCGCTGCAGCGGCGGCCTGAACGAGCCTGCGGCGCTGGGGTTCGGACATCATCCGGCCGGTGGGGTTGTGAAAATCCGGTACCACGTAGGCCATTTTGGGGCGCTGCTGCATCATGGCGGATTCCATGCCGTCCACGTCCCAGCCGTGCCCGTGCGGGAGGGCAACCGGCACCGGCCGGCAGCCGCTGGCCCGGATGGCATCCAGCGCGTGCGGGTAGGTGGGATGGTCCACGAGCACCTTGTCCTGCCGGCCGGCAAGAGTGCGGAGCACAATGTTCAGCGCATGCTGCGCGCCTGACGTCACCAGGATCTGGTCAGCCGTGGTGGGAACCCCGGCGTCGGAATACCGCGCAGCAATCGCCTCACGGAGCGGTGCAATGCCAATGGCGTCGTAGCCAAAACCCGGAAGCAGTGCCGGGAGCTCCGTCAGCGCAGCGGCGAAGGCGCGGTGCACCACTTCGCCGCTGGCCGGCAGGGACGCGTAGGCAAGGTCGAGCAGGCCGGGCGGCGGCGCCAGTCCCGGCGCGCCGGCCAGGGCGTTTGGGCTGATCAGGTCGGTGGCACCGCCGGGGCCGTTGGTGCCGGCGGGCATCCGCCGGGGAATGCAGGTCCGGCCCCGGCTGCCCTGCCGGCTGCTGAGGAAGCCCTGTTCACGCAGGCTCGAGTAGGCGGCAGTCACCGTGGTCCGGCTGACCCCCAGGGTTTCGGCCAGTGCCCGTTCGCTGGGCAGCGCCATGTCCAGCGGGACGCGGCCGTCCAGGACCAGGAGACGTACGACGTCGGCCAGCTCGCGGTAGGCGGGGGCCGCGCCGCGGTTCCACTCGCCGAGGAGCCGTACCAGTGCAGTGGGGTTCAGGGAGCCGGACATGTAGCCAGTATCTCAAACTGGATATGGATTACAAGGCCAGTTTTGACCGAGGATGGATCTCATGATGACCCGCAGACTCCTTCAACTGTTCACCGGCCTGGCCATGTACGGCATATCGCTGGCCATGTTCATCCGTGCCGGACTTGGCCTTGACCCCTGGGATGTTTTCCACCAGGGCGTGGCGGGGAAGACCGGACTTTCCATCGGAGCGGTGGTTGTCATTGTCAGCTTCCTCGTCCTGCTCCTGTGGATTCCGTTGCGGCAGTGGCCCGGATTCGGCACCCTGTGCAACGCCGTCCTGGTGGGTGTTTTCGCGGACGTGGGGCTGGCGCTGATTCCGGAGTTCTCGCACCTGGGCGGCCAGATCGGCATGCTGGCGGCAGCCGTGCTGCTGAACGGGATCGCGTCGGCCTGCTACATCGGAGCCCGGTTCGGCCCCGGCGCCCGCGACGGACTCATGACCGGGCTGGCGCGGCGGACCGGCTGGTCGGTCCGTACCTCGCGGACCGGAATCGAAATCGTCGTTCTGGGCACCGGCTGGCTGCTGGGCGGCTCTGTGGGGGTGGGCACGGTGGTTTACGCCCTGGCCATCGGCCCGCTGGTGCAGCTGCTGTTGCCACGGTTCACCGTGCCGGAGACACGGAAGGCCCGTGCCGGCGCGGGTGGCGCCGCGGGTTCCGACGAAGCCGGCGGACCCGGGGCAGGGGAGCAGTCCCAGGCTACCGTGACGGCCGCCTGAGTGCGGCGCCGGCTCCGCTCTGCGTCAGGCGTTTGTTCCCGGCGTCGGCTGGCATTTCGGGCAGAAGTAGATGTCCCGCTCTTCGGTGCCCGTCCCTCTGCGGGTGTCTCTGGCGAGCACGCCGCGGCGGATCGGCGTCCCGCATTTCAGGCACGGCTGGTGCTCGCGACCGTATACCCAGTATCCCGGCCTTCCGGCCGTCCTGCCCACCGGTGTTCCGCGGGCGTTGAGCACGGTGGTGCGCCGCCCCGGTCCCAGGTTGGCCTCCAGCAATTGCTTGGCATCTGCCATTAGTGCGGGCAGGTCCGTTACCTCGGAGACGGGCGCGGCGGGATGGATGCCGGCAAGGAAGCAGGCCTCGCAGCGGTAGATATTGCCGATGCCGGCCAGGTTGCGCTGGTCCAGGAGGGCCACGCCGATGGGAACGTCGGGCGCAGCGAGCAGCCGCCGTTCCGCCTCGGCTATGTCCCAGTCCGGGCCGAGGAGGTCCGGCCCGAGGTGGCCGACGACGGAGTCCTCGTCAGCGGTGCGGACCACTTCCAGGATGCCGAGGGAAAACCCGACGGCGTCCGCCGTGGCGGTCCGCAGCACGCACCGGGCCGTGAACCCCGGTTTCCGCCAGCGGCCGCCGGGCGGGTAGACCTGCCAGGCGCCTTCCATCTTCAGGTGGGAGTGGATGGTCAGCCGTTCCTCCGCCGGACCCCGGAGCCGCATCAGCAGGTGCTTGCCGCGGGGAACCACCTCGTCCACTGTCCAGCCGTCCAGCTTGAGCGTGGCAAATCTGGGCACCCGGAAGTCGGAGGCCGTGAGTTGCTGTCCGGCCAAAGCGGCGTGCAGTTGCGCCGCCGCCCGCCAGACGGAATCGCCTTCAGGCACGGATTCTCAGTCCCTTCGGAGTGGAATAGGCGCCGGCGTGGGTCAAAGCGGCTGCCGCAGGCGTGTCCAGGATGCCGTGGCCGTTGACCTTCTCCATGATCAGCTTGTCCACCGCGCCGCGCTTCACCACCCCCACCAGGGCTGCCGCCGCTGCGGCGAGTATTTCCGGATCCTCATCGAAGGCAAGCAGTGTCTTGCCGCCGCGCTCCACGTAGAGAACCAGGAACCCGTCGACCATGACCACGAGGGCTCCTGCCTTCCGCCCCGGGCGGTGGCCGCTGCCGGCCTCCACACTGAGCGCGGGCCAGGCCAGCGCCGCGCCGTAGGGATTGGCGGGGTCCGTTGCGGCAAGGGCCAGGGCAACAGGCTCCGGCTTCGCCAGCTGGGTGTCCTCCGTGTAGGACCGTAGCCGGTCCACCGTTGCCGGCACAGCAAACTGGGCGGCGCCGAGGTGCTCGATGAAATAACCCCGGCGGCAGCGTCCGGCTTCCTCCAGCCTGGCGAGGACCTTGTACATCAGCCCAAAGCCGCCCAGGATGTTCTCCGCCATGACTGATCCGCGGGTGACGACGCCGTACCTGTCCAGCAGCAGCTCCGCCGTGGCGCGGGCGTGGATGGTCGGGTCAAGTTCGGGCGACGGCAGGGCAGACCATCGGCCGGCCGCCAGCTGCGGCGTGGCGGCGGCACCGGTGACCGAACCGTAGCGCCCTCCGGTCAGCCCGGGAGATCCCAGCAGGCCGGTGCCGTGGGCGCGTCCCAGCCGGCTCATCCGGGGTGCGCGCGCCCGCGGTGCCCGGGCAACCTGCCGGTGGGCTGTGTGGCCGCCGGCGATCATGGCCCGGACGGGCGCGAACGTATCGCCGGTGATGCGCCCTGCCCACGCCAGGTCCCAGAGCGCGGCCACAACATCCTGGTCGCTCATCACGGCGTCCATGCCGCCCGCGATGTCCGTCAGCTGGCGGAAGAAGTAGCCGCCGCCATTGTTCTGCAGATGGTCCAGCAGCCGCTGCTGGGCGTCCCCGGGCTCGTAGTCAGCCGAGGGGTTCAGGGTGAGTTCGGCCGAGTCCGCGAGGTGCAGGCTCACCCAGCCGTCGTTGCCGGGAAGCGCGCCGGCACCCGACCAGAGGACCTCGCCGGCCGCCATCAGCTCATCCAGCATCGCGGGCTGGTAGTCGGCCACCCGGCTGGCGAGGACAAGCGGTTCCCATGCCGAAGCCGGAACCGGCACGCCGGAGAGCTGATCGACGGCCGTGATGATGCCGTCCAGCCCGCGCAGGGCTGACTGGCCCCGGCCGCGTCCCGGGATGCGGACATTCTGCCAGGCCGGAAGGAACCGGCCGTACGCCGCCATATCCACGGGCTCCACTTCGGCACGCAGCGCCGCCAGCGACCGGCGGCGCAGTTTTCGCAGCACCTCGGCGTCACACCACTCACTGGTGCCGGCAAGTGTCACCACGGATGATGCGGATGGGGCCTGGGCAACAGCGTCCCCCGTTTCCGGGTGGTCGGAGGCGGCCGCCTGTTCGGGCGGCACGGAATGCGGGCGGAACTCGCCTTCCACCACGCGGCCGTCCGCGGCGAGCCTCTTGAGCGCAGTGCTGACGACGGCGACGCCGAGTCCCAGCCTTGCCGCGGCTTCAGCTGCCGTGAAGGGTCCGTGGGTGCGGGCGTAGCGGGAGACGAGGTCGCCGAGGGGGTCAGCCACCGGTTCGATGAACGCCAGCGGCACCCCCATGGGCAGGGGCACTCCGATCGCATCCCGCAGGCGGGCGGCATCTTCCACGGCGGCGAAGCGCTCGGCACCGCCAATGTTCACCCGGAGTGCGCGGTTGGCCCGCTGCAGTGCGGTGAGGTGCGTGACGGCGTCAGCCACCGGGGCCGGCTCAACCACCAAGGGTTCCGCCGGCTCAGCCACCGCGGCGGGCGCGGCCACCGGGGCGGCGGGTTCCAGCCGTGCGGCCACTTCGTCTGGGGTCAGCGGACCGAGCATGCGCAGCAGGTCCGCGACGCCCTCCATCCCGCGCACCCGGCGGTCCGGCGCGAGCCGCTGCAGCTCCCGTTCGGTGGCCTCGATGACCTTGGCATCGAGCAGTTCGCGCAGCTCCACCCGGCCCAGGAGCTCATTCAGCAGGGTTGAATCCAGGGCCAGCGCGGCAGCCCGGCGCTCCGCAAGGGGTGAGTCGCCTTCATAGAGGAACTGCGCGACGTAGCCGAACAGCAGCGACTTCGCGAACGGGGAGGGCTGCTGCGTGGTGGTCTGGAGGATCCGCAATTCACGCCGCTCGATGGATGCTGCAATGTCCTTCAGCGCCGGGAGATCGTAGACGTCCTGCAGGCATTCACGCACGGTTTCCAGCACGATGGGAAACGCCGGATACTTCCGCGCCACGTCCAGCAACTGCGCGGACCGTTGGCGCTGCTGCCACAACGGTTGCCGCTTTCCCGGGTTTTGCCGGGGCAGCAGCAGCGCCCGGGCGGCACACTCACGGAAACGCGAGGCAAAGAGGGCGCTGCCACCCACCTCGGCCGTGACGATCTGCTCCAGTTCCTCGGGTTCGAACAGGAACAGCTCGGCACCCGGCGGTTCGTCCTCCATCATGGGCACCCGCAGCACGATGCCGTCGTCCGCGGCCATCGCGGAGCCGTCCATCCCGTAGCGCTGGTGGAGCCGCTGGCCGACGGCGAGGGCCCAGGGCGCGTGCACGGGCAGGCCGAAGGGGCTGTGCAGGACCACCCGCCAATCGCCCAGTTCGTCGTGGAACCGCTCCACCACGAGCGTGGTGTCGCTGGGGACCACTTCGGTGGCCAGCTTCTGTTCGGCCAAATACTGGATCAGGTTGTTCGCGGCAAAGTCGTCAAGTCCGCTGGCCTTGCACCGCTCCGTGGCCGGTCCGACGTCGGACGCGGACAGTTCACGCACGAAGGCGCCCAGGGCGCGGCCCAGGTCCACCGGCCGGCCCAGCGAATCACCCTTCCAGAAGGGGAGCTTTCCGGGTTGGCCGAAGGCCGGGGACACCAGGACGCGGTCGTGCGTGATGTCCTCGATCTTCCAGCTGGTGGCTCCGAGGGCGAAGATGTCGCCCACCCGGGATTCGTAGACCATCTCCTCGTCGAGTTCACCCACGCGCCGGCCGCCCTTGGCGGCGGAGGCCCCGGGACTGGCAGCCTTGCCCTCGCTGGAAGGCGAGGCTGAGCCTTCCACCTCGGTGCCGATGATGTAGACGCCAAAGAGCCCGCGGTCCGGAATGGTGCCGCCGGACGTCACGGCCAGCCGCTGCGCCCCGGGGCGGCCCTCGATGGTGCCGGCGTTCCGGTCCCAGATGATTCTGGGCCGGAGCTCGGCGAATTCGTCGGACGGATACCGGCCAGCCAGCAGGTCCAGCGTGGCCTCGAACGCGGACCGGGGGAGGGACGCGAACGGCGCGGACCGGCGGACCGTGGAGAACCATTCCTCCACGTCGATGGAACCCAGGGCCGTGGCCGCCACCGTCTGCTGCGCCAGGATGTCCAGCGGGTTGGCGGGAACGCTGAGCCGCTCGATCTTGCCGCCGAGCATCCGCTCCACGGTGATGGCCGTGTGCACGAGGTCGGCGCGGTGTTTGGGGAACAGGACACCCTGGGAGACTTCTCCCACCTGGTGCCCGGCGCGGCCCACCCGCTGCAGCCCGCTGGCCACGGATGGCGGCGACTCCACCTGGACCACCAGGTCCACAGCGCCCATGTCGATTCCGAGCTCCAGGGAGGAGGTGGCGACAACGCACCGCAGCCGGCCCGACTTCAGGTCGTCCTCAATCAGTGCGCGCTGGTCCTTCGATACGGAGCCGTGGTGGGCCCGCGCCAGCACGGGATCGGCGCCAGCGGTGCTGCCCGCCTGCGCCATCATGTGGGCCGGCGTCGCCGTCGACGCCGGTATGCCGGCGCCCGTGGCCGACCCCGCCGACGGCATGGGGGACGGTATTGCTGACGGCGAGAATTCGAAGTCCGGCGCCCCGGCGCCGAATTCGCCCCAGCCTCCGCCCGCGGCCACCAGTTGGCGTTCGGCATAAATTTCATTGAGGCGTGCGGTCAGGCGTTCTGCGAGACGGCGCGAGTTGGCGAACACGATGGTGGACTGGTTGGCCATCACCAGGTCGACGATCTTCTCTTCCACATGCGGCCAAATGGAGGCCTGCGGCTGCAGCCCTGAGGCAGGCCCGGAGTCGAAGGCGCCGGCAGCCCCCTGAAGGTCGGACATGTCCTCCACCGGAACGGAAACTGTCAGGTCCCAGTTCTTTTTTGACGGCGGGGCCACGATTTCCACCGGGGCGGAGCCGGCAAGGAACTGGGCCACGAGTTCGCGGGGCTCCACAGTGGCCGAGAGGCCGATCCGCTGCGCGGGTTTGGGCAGCAGCGCATCCAGCCGTTCCAGCGACACGGCCAGGTGCGCGCCGCGCTTGGTGCCGGCGACGGCGTGGACCTCGTCCACGATGATGGTGTCCACCTCGGCCAGGGTTTCCCGCGCCCGGGACGTGAGCATAAGGAACAGGGACTCCGGGGTGGTGATGAGGATGTCCGGCGGGTGGGAGAGCAGCGCGCGGCGGTCCGCCGTCGTCGTATCCCCCGAACGGACCCCCACGGTGATCAGCGGGGCGGGCAGGCCCAGCCGTTTGGCTGTCTGGGTGATGCCGATCAGCGGCGCGCGAAGGTTGCGCTCGACGTCGACGCCGAGCGCCTTAAGCGGCGATATGTACAGGACGCGGGTGTTGCGCCTGGGCGCCTTCGGTTTCCTGCCTTTGGCACCCGGGTTCAGGCCGGGCAGTGCTTCCGGCTCGGTGGGAGCGGACGCCTGGAGGCGATCGAGCGCCCAGAGGAATGCTGCGAGCGTTTTGCCGGAGCCCGTCGGGGCAACCACCAGCGCATGGGAGCCGGACGAAATAGCGTCCCAGGCCCCGTTTTGTGCGGGTGTGGGTGCGGAAAACGCACCGAGGAACCACTCCCTGGTGGACTGGCTGAACCTGTCCATGGTCCGCCCGGAAGAAGTCCCTCCGGCTGGCGTACCCGATGGTGTGCCGCCTGGTTGTTTTTCGCCTGATTGATTTTTGCCTGACGGCCCGCCGGCGGCGTCCTTCCCCTGCATTCCTCCATCATGCCCTACCGCACTGACACTATTGCCGGCGCTCCCGGCGGGTTCCGGCGAGGACCCCCGCGGGGTCAGTCAATCTGGCGCAGATCGCGGGTGGCCGGACCTTCCAGCACCGTCCCGGTGCTGCTGAAGCGGGAACCGTGGAGCGGGCAGTCCCAGGATTTTTCGCTGTCGTTCCAGCGCACAATCCCGCCCAGATGGGTGCAGACGGCCGACAGCTGGCAGCGGGTGCCGTCGACGGTGGACACGGCCACGGGCTTCCGGCCGCGGCGGAACACCAGGCCTGCCCCCTCCGGCGGCTGCTCCCGGGACTCGTCCAAGCGCTTGAGTCCCACCTGTGCCCAATCCCTGGCCAGCGTGGCGGCCACCGCCGCATTGAGGGTTGCTGCCGAGGCGGCTCCGGCCGGGGACGTGACCCGGTGGTGGATGACGCCGGCCCAGGGGAGCCGGGTGCCGAGAATGTCGGCCGTGATGTCCAGGGCGGCGGCCACGGAGTTGGCCATGCCCCATTTGTTGTACCCCGTGGCGAAATAGACCCGGCCCAGCCCCCGCGGCAGCTTGCCGAAGAAAGGCATCAGGTTGGTGGCCTGGTAGTCCTGGGCGGACCAGGAGTGGGTGAGGCTGGCGCCAGGGAATTTCGCCGTTGTCCAGTCCACCAGCGTGTCGAGGTAGGTCTGCGTTGACCTGGCACGGCCCACCGGATGCCCGTTTCCTCCCACCAGGAGGAGCCGGCGCCCGTCGGCGGGATAATCGCGCAGGGACCGGATCGGCTGCTCGACGGACAGGAACATACCGTCCGGGACGGCGGTTGCCCCGGGCAATTCGAAGGCTGCCGCGTAGGACCGCAGCGGCTTGAGCTTGGCGAAATAGAGCCCCCGGTCGAGGACCGGTGTCCCCGTGGCCAGCACCACGTCCCGGGCACGCACTGGTCCGTGGTCTGTTTGGACCTCCAATTCCGCACCCCGGAGCGCGCCAAGTCCCCGGAATCCGTTCAGCCGCACGCCGGAAACGATCTGACCGCCGTGCGAGCGGACGTCATCCACCAGGGCGTCGATGACCTCCATAGGGTGGATCTGGGCCTGCCGGCCCAGGCGGAGCGCCCCATTGACGGGAAAAGGGAGCCCGGGTTCCCGGACATACTCCACAGCAAGTCCGGCGGCCTGGGCAACCGCCATTTCCTTACGGAGGATGTCGGTGCCGTCTTCAGAAGTGGCGTACGTATAGGCATCCCGGCGCTGGAACGCCACTCCCCGGTCCTCGAGGTACCGCAGCAGCCAGGCCTGCCCTTCGCGGTTCATCTCGACGTAGGCATCCACCACCTTCTGCGAATACTGGTTCCTCAGCGCGGACAGCACAGTGCCCTGCAGCAGGGAGACCTTTGCCGTGGTGTTGCCGGTGGTCACGGCGCCCGGGCTCCTGGCTTCGAGGACCAGCACGTTCTTGCCTGACCGGGCGAGGAGCAGGGCCGTCACCAGCCCGGTCAGCCCGGCCCCCGCCACCACCGTGTCAAACGCGCTGCGGGGATGGAACTGGTCGCTGCGGAACGTGCGGGTGCGGTCCAACCACAACGAGGTCATCGGCCGGCCTGCCTTTCCTCAGTCCCATGGCATCACCGTCGGGACTCCGAAAGAGTTCGTAAGTCGACTTATCATGTCATGGGCTGCGTGACCGGGGAACAGGGCCGGGCGGCTACCTCGAATTCCTACATGGCGTGGAACGCTCCGATGGTCAGCAGCTCGATCTCGTCGTTGGCGCAGGCGTTCCGGGGCTCGGCCAGGAACAATGAGGCGGTGTCCTCAGGCGGATAGATCCGGTAGCCCGCAGCCTGCGTTGCGGTGCAGTCCGGGTAATTGCCCGCCTGCGTGTAGCGCATCTCCGCGGCTCCGGCCTGGCCGGGGGCCAGTAGCACGTCTGCAACGGGCGACGCCCCGTCCTGCCGGGCCGGTGCCCCGATGGGTGCCCCGGTGGCGTCCGCGGTGAGGGAGACACCTGGGAAGCCCCTCAGGAGGCAGGGTTCTGCGCCGGAGTTGGTAAGGATGAGCTTGGAGTAGACGCTGCCGGCGGCGCCCCCGCCGGTGGAATCCTCCGTCACCGTCAGGTTCGCGGCCTTGCACAGCGCGGGCCCAGCGGGTGCGGGGGCCGACGACGGCGGCATGCTGCTGGGCGCCTGGCTTGTGGCCGGCGCGGAGGAGCCGGACGGAGTGCTGGAAGTGGATGCCGGCCCCGAAGTCCCCTGGGACTGGGGCTGGCTGGGCCCGCATGCTGTGAGCAGGAGGGCGGCGGCCGCGACCGCCGTCGTGATGACAAGACCGTTTTTAATTGGCTGAGACCTCATGGCTCAACCTTCATGCCCGCGGTTGCCTGAGTCAACGATGCCACGACCGCTGCCGCGGATTGATGCCCGGATTGTGATTTCCGGGCATCAATCCCGCGTACTACTTCCCGGACCTGGAATCAGTCGGTTCGGAAGCGCCGGGTTCGGAAGTGGCTGCTGCGACAGGGGCTGCGGCGGACTTGCCGTTCCTGCTGCGCATCAGTGCCACCCCGCCGAGGGCAAGTCCGCCGAGGCCTGCTACGAGGCCCGCCCAGCTACGCGCCTGCGAGCCGTCGTCCGCCCCCGCGTCCGATACGGATGAGGCGTGGGCCGCGGCCTCCGGCGTTTCTGACGCCGACCCATGGCTGTCCGCGGCGGCAGCCGTGACGGTGAGCGACGGGGCCGGCGCTTCGAGGGAGTGCGGGTCCTGGCCGTCCTTGGCGATCTCGGACCAGTCCGTCTGCCCCTGCTCACAGTTCTGCAGGGTGGGGAAATGGAGGGTCTTGCCGGCGGCGTCGGGCAGCTTGACGGAGAGCACCAGCGCGTCCCGGAGTTCGGGGTCCAACGGTGCCTTGGCGGTGTACACGATCTGGCTGGTCCGCTTGGTGATGGTGGCGCCGTCCGCGAGCTTCTTCGGTTCCGGCAGCTGTTCCGCAACCTTCTCCACGGTCCAGTTCGGGTTGACCGTGGGCTGGGCGTCGTTGAGTTCCTCGGGGAGCGTGATGGTCACCTTGGTGGTGCCTGAGTCGTCGCAGCCATGCGGAATGCCGAAGGTGAGCAGCGCGTAGGAGTTGGCGTCGGTCTTGTCCGGGGTGACGCCGACGTGCGCGGATGCAGCCGTGACTCCGGCCAGCATGAGTGCCGCGGTGCCGCCGGCCACGGCTGTTGCGGAGAGGGTACGGCGGAAGGACTTGGGTGATGACTTTTTCAAAAGAGGCCTTTCAAAGGTGCACGGGGCCAGTGGCGGTGCACAAAACTGTGGAGGGGCGTCCGGTGCCGCGGCAAGGGGCCGCTGGAACTGCCGGGAGCGGCGGTTCGGCGGGCAGGCCGGAGCCAGGAAAAGGTGTCAGGAAAGTACGACGGCGGCAGGCGGGCCCCGCCTGCAGTCCGGCCTGAGGTTGCGCCAGGGTAGCGGCGCGGAATCCGCCGGCCAGCCGCCGGCCTCAGGTGCCGCAGCGACGTCGGGCATTGCCGCTTGGGGAAGTTGAACGAGGGGCCGGAGCCACGCGGCGAGGGACCAGAGGGCGTCCTCGCCCTTGGCGAGCAGCAGCGCGCAGGCGAGGGTGGCCAGGGCATGCCCGGCCAGCATCAGGGAGGCGGCCAAAGGGGAATCGGCCTGGTGCACGTGGGTGGCGCCGGCGGTTTCCAGCGGGAATCCGGCCAGTGACGGGGCCGCCGGGTGATGCCCCGGTACATTTGCATGCACGGTCCCGGAGGGGGAGCTAAAGGCGCTGAAGGCCTCGTGCAGGACAAGCTGACCGGCTCCCAGGAGCGCGGCCATCGCGGGAAAATTCAGTCTGAGGCGGGTGGCCGCGGTGGCCACCATGCCGGTGAGCGCCAGGACGGCCAGCATGATGCCCGGAACCGGCAGTTCGCCGCCGCCAACCACGTGGGCGGCCGCGCCGAGAGTCACAATCATGGCGGCAACCATGGCAGCTCGGAGGGAATGGAAAGGAATCCGGGCGTGGTGAGTGCGCACGGAGTCCTCCCTCAGGCTGGTTCGTTGCCGGCTGCGATCCGCGCGCTCCGGGATACCGGCATTGGTGCGGGAGGAGGCTTGCGGATCCCTGCAATTCTAGCGGGGATATGAGTTCCGTTCGGCTAGTCCGTTTCCGGCCCCGAGCAGTAGTGGCAGTCCTCTTCACAAAGTGCGTCGTCGGCTGCCGCGGTCACATGCTGCTCCCGGCGAGCTGGAAGCCGTCTTCGACGTGGAAGAGCCGCCTACGGCCAAGGCTCGACTTGATCCAGACAATGTCACCGGCTGCGGTGCGGTCATCCACCTGACCGGTGAATTCGATTCGCCCGTTCCGGCTCAGCTGCACGCTGTCCCCAATCTGCACGTCGTCCCAGCCCGGTCCGCTGCCAACCCAATTCGTTTGTGACGTCACAATGTTCCTCGATGCCCGTTCCTAGAAGCCTGCTTGATTCCCCTGCGGCAACTGGTGTGTCAGCGCCGACATGATTCATCTAAGCGGGTGGCCGGGACGGCTTTCAATGGATGAAGTGATGATGGTGCCGCAAAGTATTGTGCAGCCGTCCAGCGTGGTCTATGCGGCATCCGTGCCCCGCCCTAGACTGCTGGCATAAGCTGCCATCCACCTTTAGGAGAGATCATGGACTACTCAGGGACCGGCAACGAGAAAGCAGTGGCCGCAGGCGAGCTCAACCGGACGCACATCGGGCAAACCGTCAGCTTTCAGCCGGACGAGTTCACGCTGGTGTTCGGCCGGATCGGCGCCATTGCACGCAAGGAAGGCGGCGTGACCGTCGCGCTGGAGGGCGTTGACGGCGCCGGAGGGCTGCCGTCGCATTACAGCCTGCCGCCGACGCAGAATGTCTACGTCCAGCCGGACATGCTTACCAACACGGAATCCACCATCAAGGATCTGTTCGGCAAGGTCCAGGACAACCTGCGCGGCCACAGGCCGGACCAGCGCCCGGACCAGCGGCCGGACGCTCCGTAGCCCGGACCTTGACCCGGCGCTCCGTAGCCGGCGGTTTGCCGCCCAAAGGTCAGCAGCCGGGCACCGGATCCCCACGTGCAGGGTATCCGTAGCCCGGCGGTTGCGGGGGGAGCGGTCAGGCGATGGCCTGATCGGCGATTTCCAGGACTTCGTCGAGGATAGCCAGGCCGGCCTCGGTGTCCTGCACGCTGGTGTTGCAGGGCGGGACCACATGGATCCGGTTGAAGTTGGCGAACGGCAGCAGGCCCTTGGATTTGCACGCCGCGACTAGCTCGTTCATCACCGGGCTGGAGCCGCCATAGGGCGCCAGCGGCTCCCGTGTCGTCCGGTCCCTGACGAGCTCGATGGCCCAGAACACGCCGGTGCCGCGGACCTCGCCTACTGACGCGTGCCGTTCGGCAAAGCCGGCCAGCGCGGGGCCGATGACGGTTTCGCCCAGGAACGCGGCGTGTTCCACAATGCCTTCGCGTTCCATGGCGTTGATCGTGGCGACGGCGGCTGCCGTGGCCAGCGGGTGTCCGGAGTAGGTGAGGCCGCCGGGGTAGACGCGTTTCCCGAAGGTCGCGGCGATTTCGGGGCTGATGGCCACACCGCCGAGCGGGACGTAGCCGGAGTTGACGCCTTTTGCGAAGGTCAGCAGGTCCGGAACGACGTCGAAATGCTCGACGGCGAACCACTTGCCCGTGCGTCCGAAGCCGGCCATGACCTCGTCCGCGATGAAGACGATGCCGTGCCTGGTGCACAGTTCCCGGACGCCCTGCAGGTAGCCGGGCGGTGGCATGTAGATGCCGGCGGTCCCGGGAACGGATTCCAGGATCAGCGCCGCGATGGTGGCGGGGCCCTCGAGGCTGATCAGCTGCTCGAGGTGCTCCAGGGCGCGCTGGCTTTCCTCCTCTTCGGTGCTGGAGTGGAACGCCGTGCGGTAGAGGTAGGGCGGGAAGAAGTGGACGGTGCCCGTGCTGCCGGTGTCGCTGGGCCACCGGCGGGGGTCGCCGGTGAGGTTGACCGCGAGCTGGGTGCCGCCGTGGTATGAGCGGTAGGCGGAGAGGACCTTGTGGCGGCCGGTGTGGAGCCGGGCCATCCTGACGGCGTGTTCGTTGGCGTCGGCGCCGCCGTTGGTGAAGAAGATCCGGTCCAGTTCCCCCGGCGTGCGGTCAGCGATCAGCCGCGCGGCTTCCGACCGGGCATCGTTGACATAGCTCGGGGCGATGGTGCACAGCTTTGCAGCCTGCGCGGCGATCGCAGCGACGACGGCGGGGTGCTGGTGGCCGATGTTGGTGTTGACCAGCTGGGAGGAGAAGTCGAGGTACTTGTTGCCGTCGCCGTCCCACACGTGGGAGCCCTCGGCCGCGGTGATGACCATCGGATCCAGGAGGTCCTGGGCGGACCAGGAGTGGAAGACGTGCTTGCGGTCCAGCTCGTAGGCGCGGCGGGCGGCGTCGCGTTCAGCCTGGCCGAAGGCCGGAACGGATTCAAGGATGGAAGTCATGACTGTTCCTTTCGAAGGAGCGCCGGTCAGGCGTTCTGCGGGAAGCCGAGGTTGATGCCGCCGTGGCTGGGATCGAGCCAGCGGGAGGTGACGGCCTTGCCGCGGGTGAAGAAGCCGACGCCCTCGGTGCCGTGGGCGTGGGTGTCGCCGAACAGTGAGTTCTTCCAGCCGCCGAACGAGTAGTACGCCATCGGGACAGGGACAGGGACGTTGATGCCCACCATGCCCACCTCCACTTCGTTCTCGAAGCGGCGGGCCGCGCCGCCGTCGTTCGTGAAGATCGCGGTGCCGTTGCCGTACGGGTTGGTGTTGATCAGCTCGAGTGCGTGGTCATAGGTGTCCACGCGGACCACGGACAGGACGGGGCCGAAGATCTCGTCCTGGTAGATGGACATGTCGGTGGTGACGTTGTCGAAAAGGGTGGGGCCGACGAAGAAGCCGTCACCTTCGGCGTCCGGGGAGATGGTCCGGCCGTCGACGACGATCGTGGCGCCGGCCACTTCGCCGGCGTCCACGTAGCCGGCGACCTTGTCCCGGTGCTGGGCCGTGACGAGGGGGCCCATGTCGCAGCCGCGCAGGCCGTCGCCGGTGCGCAGGGAGTTGGCGCGCTGGGCAATCTTGGCCACAAGTTCGTCGGCGATGTCGCCCACGGCCAGCAGGGCGGAGATCGCCATGCAGCGCTCGCCGGCCGAACCGAAGCCTGCGTTGACCGCGGCGTCCGCGGCGAGGTCCAGGTCGGCGTCCGGCAACACGATCATGTGGTTCTTGGCGCCGCCGAGGGCCTGGACACGCTTACCGTGGGCCGTCGCGGTCTGGTAGACGTACTTGGCGATCGGGGTGGAGCCCACGAAGGAAACGGCCTTGACGTCAGGGTGGGTGAGGAGGGCGTCCACGGCAACCTTGTCGCCGTGCAGGACGTTGAAGACGCCGTCCGGCAGCCCGGCTTCCTTCCACAGCTCTGCCATCCAGTTGGCGGCCGTCGGATCCTTTTCGCTCGGCTTGATGATCACGGTGTTGCCGGCGGCGATGGCGAGCGGGAAGAACCACATGGGAACCATGGCCGGGAAGTTGAACGGGCTGATGATGGCAACCGGTCCGAGGGCCTGGCGGATGGAGTGGACGTCAACCTTCGTGGAGGCGTTTTCGGTGTAGCTGCCCTTGAGCAGGTGCGGGATGCCGCAGGCGAACTCGACCACTTCCTGGCCGCGGGTCACCTCGCCCAGGGCATCGTCGAGGACCTTGCCGTGCTCCGAGGTGATGATGGCGGCGAGCTCGTCCTTGCGGGAGTTGAGCAGCTCGCGGAAAGCGAAGAGGACCTGCGAGCGGCGGGCGAGGGACGTGTCACGCCAGGCCGGGAAGGCTGCCTTCGCGGCGGCGATCGCGGCGTTGCTGTCCTCGGTGCTGGCCAGTGCCACCTGGGCGGTGACTTTTCCGGTGGCGGGGTTGGTGACGGGCGCCGTGCGCTCGCTGGCCGGGACGTAGCTGCCGTTGATCCAGTGCTCGACGATGTTCAAGGAATCTCCTTAGATGTGGCTTGTGGTCGCTTCATGCGTTGCGTCCAGTCTGTCGCCGGAGGACCGCGGCCATAAGGGGCGATGTGTAAAGGAAAATGTGGCCGGCATTACACTGTGTAAATGCTGCCAACCCTCCGCACCATTCTTGGCCTCCCCGTGCTTCGCGCTGCCTCGCCGCAGATTCTCGGCGGCGAGGCTGGCGGCGCCGCCGAGGGCGGCCCTGCCGGCCTTGATGCGCCGGTCCGCTGGGTCCACGTCAGCGAGCTGCTGGACATTTCCAGCCTTCTCTCCGGCGGCGAGCTGGTGCTCACCACCGGATTGGAGCTGGAGAAGAAACCGGAAGCTACCGCATCGTTCATCCGGTCCCTCGAGGAATCCTCGGCCGCCGGGCTGATCGTGGAACTGGTGGGGGAGCGGGACCGCAGCCTGGCCGCGCTGCAGGCGGCGGCGAAGTCATGCACGCTGCCGGTGATCGTGGTGCAGCGGCGGGTGCGCTTCGTCGAGGTCACGGAGGTGGTGCACCGGATGATCGTGGCGGAGCAGCTTGAGCGCGTGGAACGCGCCCGTGATGTCCACGAGGCCTTCACGGTCCTCAGCCTGGAAAGTGCCGGAACGGAGCGGGTGGTGGAGCAGGCCGCCGGGATGATCGGAGCGCCGGTGGTGCTGGAGGATCTGTCCCATCTGGTCCTCGCCTTCTCGGCGCAGGGCCTGGCCACAACAGAGCTGCTGCGTGACTGGGAGCGCCGCTCCCGGACCACGCCGTCCTCCGCGAGAACGGTGCGCACCGGCCCGGAGGACTGGCTGCAGGTTCCGGTGGGTGTCCGGGAGCAGCTGTGGGGACGGCTGGTCCTTCCGGTAACCCCGGACGACGAGGAAACCGCGGCCATGGTGCTTGAGCGCGCGGCGCAGACCCTCGCGATCAACCGCCTCGCCGAGCGGGACCGGCGCGAGCTCAGCCAGCAGGCCCAGGCCGGGCTGCTCAACGAACTCCGCCACCCCCGGGGGCTCAGCGAGGCGGAGGCACTGGCGCGCGCCGGAGCCCTGGGGCTGAAGCGCTCGCCGTTCTATCTGCCGATCGTGTACCGCACCGGCGCCTCGGCGCAGGCTGCGCCGACGTCCGACGGCGCACAGTCCCGCGATCCGCTGGCCGGCCAACAGGAGGAACGCGCCCTCCTGGAACTGCTGGCCAAGGTGGTGAAATCCACGGCGGGCAGCGCGCTGACTGCCAGTATCCAGTCCGGATCGGTGGGCATGATCCTCGCCCTCCCGGCGAGGCAGCTCGAGGACGCCTCGCTGCAGCGGCTGGCGGACGCGCTGGCGGTGCAGGCCGGCGCCGGTACACAGGCAGCGGACGACGGCGCCACCCGCCTGAAGGAGGCGGCGGCACCGGCCTGGACCATCGGCGTCGGACGTCCGCGGGGTTCCCTGCTGGAGGCGGCGGCCGGCATTGATGAGGCTGCCCACGTGGCCGAAACGGCGGCGACGCTGCGCGGTGCCGGAAAGCCGTTCTACCGGGCCACCGACATCCGGCTGCGGGGGCTGCTGGCGCTCCTGCGCAACGATCCGCGCGTGCAGCAGTTTGTGGAGTCCGAACTGGAAAGCCTGCTGCAGGCCGAGGCCCGGGGGAAACGCGGGTACCTTGACCTGCTGGGCCAGTACCTCGAATCCGGCGGAAACAAGGCGGCGCTGGCACGGAGCGGCTATTTGAGCCGCCCCACGCTCTACGCCCGGCTGGCCCGGTTGGAGGAGCTCCTGGCGGTGGACCTGGACGACGCCGAATCCCGGACGTCGCTGCACGTTGCCCTCCTGCTGCACAGGCTCCGGACGCTGTGAACCTCACCATGAGGAGTTTTTGTCCAGATAACGCGACTTCCGCGCCCCTTTGGCCGCGTTATCTGGACAAAAACTCCTCCGAAGGCGGCCGATGCCGCAGAATGCGAACATTGACGGATGGCTAAGCCCTTTACCCTGACCCAGCTGCGGTATTTTGCGGTGGTAGCGGAGCTCGAGAACATGACGGCGGCCGCAGACCGACTGCTTGTTACCCAGTCCACCCTGTCCACCGCAATGGCCCAGCTTGAGGCCAGTCTGTCCACGCAGCTGTTCGTGCGGCTCAGGACGCGCGGCCTGCGCCTCACGCCGTCCGGCCGGCAGCTTGCCCAGGACATCAAGGTACTGCTGGAACACGCCGATTCCCTGTACGAATCTGCCCGGGGCCTGTCCGCCAGCCTGGTGGGCGAGCTCAAGGTGGGCGTGTTTGCGCCGCTGGCACCGTTCAGGCTTCCGGCCATCCTCCAGACCTTCGAGGTGCAGCACCCCGGCGTTGAGGTCTCGTTCCTCGAAGCCGACCTGGCCAGCCTCCAGACCGCCCTGCTGGAGGGCCAGTGCGACGTCGCGCTCATGTACGGCCTGGGCCTCGGGCGCGGCTTCACCTACAAGGTGCTGGAGCGCGTCCCTCCTCACGTGCTGGTTCACGCCGAGCATCCGGCGGCCGCCCGCCCGGACCGGACCATCGCCTTGAAGGATCTCGATGGCGAACCCGCCGTGGTGCTGGACCTGCCGCACAGCAGGGAGTACTACGAGCAGCTCTACGCCCTGGCCGGTCAGGTGCCCAATGTCCGGCACCGGTTTGCCGGCTATGAAACCGTCCGGTCGTTTGTGGCCAAGGGGCACGGCTACGCGGTGCTGAACCAGCGGCTCCACAGCGACATGACCTATTCCGGTGCCAGCGTGGTGGCCTTGACGCTGACGGACAATTTTCCGCCGATCGAGGTGATGCTGGTCCGCCCAGAGGGTGTGCAGCCGACGCGGCGGGCCCTCGCCTTCGAGGAAACCTGCATCCGCCTCTACGGGGCGTCGCGCAACTGACACGGGGCGTCGTGCCTGACCGATGCCGCCGAAGACGGCCGCGAGCTCGAATTGTGGCATTGACAAAATCGATCGATTCCCCAAAAACAATCAATTGGACAGATGTGAACGGGGTCACACACTGTTAATGCAACCGGGTGGATCAGGGGATCCTCCAGCGGCGAAAACGCTGCAAACACGGCTTGGGCCGACCCCGCCCAGCGAGCTGACCATGTTGATCAAAGGAGATTCAATGGTTCCGAATCACACAGAATGTGTCCGACGCATGTCCGGACCGGCGTATCGCGGCAACAGCGCGGCAACGTCCTTAAAAAATTCTTCAAATGCCCGTAACGCGGCATCGGGTACCGGAAACACGGCAAACCTAGCGTGGCTCTCATGACCATCAACGACATCAAGAACCAGTCCGGCCCCGGCGCTGCGACCCTCGAGAAGGACGCCGCCCGCCCAGGAGCCGCAGAGCCGGGCACCACCAAGATGCAGAAGCGCGTCCTGCTGGGTGGAAGCATCGGCCAGTTCATCGAGTTCTACGACTTCACCCTCTACGGCCTTACTGCCGTGATCTTCTCGCAGCTGTTCTTCCCCGGCAGCAACCCCGTCGCTGCCTTGCTGGCCACCTTCGCCACGTTTGGCGTCGCTTTCGTGATCCGCCCCATCGGCGGCCTGTTCTTCGGGGCGCTCGGCGACAGGATCGGCCGGCGGCGCGTCCTGACCATCACCCTGGTTGCCATCGGCGGTGCCACCGCCCTGATGGGGCTCCTGCCCACCTACGGCCAGATCGGCGCCTGGGCCCCTGCACTCCTTGTGCTCTGCCGCCTCATCCAGGGCTTCTCGGCCGGCGGTGAATCCGTCGGTGCGCCGTCATTCGTCTTCGAGCACGCCCCGGTCAACAAGCGCGGCTTCTGGCTCAACATCACCATCGCCGCCACCGCCCTGCCCTCCGTGGTTGCGGGCACCATGATCCTGGTCCTCAGCCAGTCGATGCCCAACGAAGCCTTTATGGCCTGGGGCTGGCGCCTGCCGTTCCTGCTCGCCCTGCCGCTGGCCCTGTTCGGGGTATGGATCCGCAGCCGCACGGTGGAAAGCGACGCGTTCAACGAGGCCAAGGCAGCCCGGACCAAGGAATTCAGCCCCGTCCGCGAGGCCTTCCGCGAGAACCGCCTCCGCATGGTGCAGGTCATCTTCGTGATGGGCCTGACAGCCATGGGCTTCTACTTCCTCTCGGCCTACTTCGTCTCCTACGTGCAGACCACCGGCCACCTCAGCCGCGAACAGTCGCTGATGGTGAACGCCGCAGCATTGGCCCTCTACGCCATCCTCCTGCCGATCGGCGGCCGCCTCGGGGACCGCTTCGGCCGCAAGCCGATGCTCATCGCCGGTTCCCTCGCCCTCGCCGTGCTGTCCGTGCCGAGCTTCATGCTGGTCACCAGCGGCAGCCTGCCGCTGGCGCTGCTGGGACAGTCCCTGTTCGTGGTGGCGCTCTGCATCTACGGCGGCGGCTGCTACACCTTCTTCGTCGAGATCTTCACCACCCGCACCCGCTTCACCTCAGCGGCCATCAGCTACAACGGCGCCTACGCCCTCTTCGGCGGCACCGCCCCGTTCATCGGCACCGCCCTCGTTGGAGGAACCGGTGTGCCGCACGCGCCGGGCTTCTACATGGCGGCCGCTGCCGCCGTCGTACTCCTCCTGGTGCTGTTCACCAAGGTGCCCGAGACCCGCGGACGCATGGGCTAAGCCCGCCGCCTGCCCTCTTCACAGCAATACACAAAGGACTTCCCATGAATGCAGCAGCTTTCCTCTCCGACTTCCACCACGTGGCCACCATCGGCGCCACACCCAACAGCGGCGTTGACCGCCAGGCGGCCACCGCCGAGGATGCGCAGACGCGCGACTGGTTCGCCGCCTGGGTGCACGACGCCGGCTGGGAACTCCGGGTGGACGGCATCGGCAACATGTTCGGGCTGCTGGAGTGGACTCCCGGCGCACCGTACGTGCTGATCGGATCGCACCTGGACAGCCAGCCGCTGGGCGGCCGTTTCGACGGCGCCTACGGCGTGATCGCGGCACTGCATGCGGCACGCCGGCTCGGTGCCGAGGTTGCTGAGGGCGGAGCAGCGCCCCGTTTCAACCTTGCGGTGGTGAACTGGTTCAACGAGGAGGGCGGACGGTTCGCGCCGAGCATCATGGGAAGTTCGGTCTTCGCCGGCCTGCTGGAGCGGGAACGGATGCTCGATGTCCGGGACCTGCAGGGCGTCACGGTCCGTGAAGCCCTGGACGGCATCGGATACCTGGGCGCCGCCGAGGGCCCGGACGTGGCGGGCTACGCGGAAATCCACATTGAGCAGGGCCGGATCCTCGAACGGGAAGGCATCAACATCGGCCTGGTGGACAGCAGCTGGTACACGCAGAAGCTGGACATCGAGGTGCTCGGGGAGCAGTCCCACACCGGCGCCACCGCCATGGCGGACAGGCATGACGCCCTGGTGGCGGCGTCGAAGATCATCCTGATGGTGCACGACGTCACCGGCGACTTCGGGGACGAGGCACTGGTTTCCTCCGTGGGCCAGCTGACCCTGGAACCGAACTCCCCGATCGTGGTGGCACGCAGGGTGCACCTCGTGGCGGACCTGCGCTCGGGCGATCCGGAGATCGTCACGGCCGCCCGGGCCACCCTGCTGGAGAAGATCGACGTGCTGGCCCGCAAACACGACATCAAGGTCAACGTGAAGGACTTCGACATCCGGCCCATCCGCCGCTTCCCCGAGGCCGGCCTGGAACTGGCGGACAAGGTCGCAGCCAACCTGGGACTCTCCGCCCGGCGGATCCAGACCATGGCCGGCCACGACTCCGTGGCAATGAACACGGTGGCGCCGTCCGTCATGCTGTTCATTCCCAGCGTGGACGGCGTCTCGCACTGCGAACGTGAATTCACTTCCGACGCCGACATGGTGGCAGGTGTGGACATGCTGACCGGTGTGGCCCGCGAGCTCGTCTGCGGGGCGCTCGCATGACGGAGCTGCACTACCTCGACGCCGCCACGGCACTGCGGCTCTTCCGCACCCGGGAGCTTTCCCCGGTGGAGCTGATGGAAGCCGTGATTGCGCGGACAGAGGCCGTCAACGGGGAAATCAACGCCCTGACCGAAACGCTCTTCGAGGAAGCGCTGCCCGCGGCCCGCCTGGCGGCCGCCAAGTACGCCCGCGGAAGGGACCTCACCCCGCTGCTGGGCCTCCCGGTGGCCGCCAAGGAAAAGCACGGGCTCAAAGGCCGGACCCTCTCGCAGGGACTCGTGGCCCGGAAGGACGAGCTGGCGGCGGAGGACCACCCGGCCATCGGCCGGATCCGGCGTGCGGGCGGCATCATCCACGCCCGCACCACCACCCCCGAATACAGCTGTGCGACGGTCACACACAGTCCGCTGTGGGGAGTCACCCGGAACCCGTGGAACCTGCAGTTCTCGCCCGGGGGATCCTCGGGTGGTTCCGGGGCCGCTCTGGCCGCCGGGCTGGCTCCGCTGGCTACAGCCTCGGACATCGCCGGCTCCACCAGGCTGCCGGCGTCGTTTACGGGAACGGTGGGCTACAAGGCGCCGTACGGGAGGATCCCCGGCCTGGCACCGCTCTCCGCCGACCACTACCGCGGCGACGGGCCAATGGCCCGGACCGTGGCGGACACCGCCCTGCTGGCCAACGTCATGGCCGGACGGCACCCGGGGGACCATACCTCGCTCGCGGACGCTCCCGGGATTGGGGTTCCGGGACTGGAGATTCACGACGGCGGGGGTTCCGTCGCAGCGGCAACCGTCGCGGGGATGCGGATCGCCTTGTGTATCCGGCTGGGCAACTACCCGGTAGCGCCCGACGTCGAGGCCAACACCCGCGCGGTCGCTGCGGCCTTGCGGGACGCCGGGGCCGTTGTCCAGGAGGTCGAACTCCCGTGGACCACGGAGTCCATCAGCCGCACGATGTTCACGCACTTCGGCTACCTGCTGGGCCCGGCCATGGAGGACGAGACCGAGGGCTCAACCGAACTCCTGGCCCCCTACACCCGCCGCTTCATGGAGGATGCCAGGCGGGCAGCCGAGGAGAACCGCTTTGTTGACGGCATCCGGGCCGAGACCCGGCTACAGGCCGAGCTGGCTGCCGCCATGGCCGGCTTCGACGCCCTGATCTGTCCCGCGTCCGCCGTCGCGGCACTGGATGCGGGCGGCATGTACCTTGACGGGATCGACGCCGGCGGGCACCAGCTCGAGCACTACTGGCAGGGCCACATGACGGCACCGTTCAACATCGCCAACCGCTGCCCGGTGCTGGCCGTTCCCAGCGGCATGGCGGACTGCGGGATTCCCACGGGCGTGCAGATCGTCGGGCACCCGTACGACGACGCCGCGGTGTTCACAGTGGGCGCGGCCGTAGAGGCGCTGCGGCCTTGGACCGCACGGCGGCCGGGCCTCCTGGCGATGGCCTAAGGGGTTGAATCGGGCACAGCCGAGGGGAAGGACTCCCGGAGTGCTGCGAGCAGCTGGCCGAAAACATCGTCTTCCGTGCCCATGCCGTCGACGCTGAGCAGGATCCCGCGCCGTGAGTATGCCGAGGCCACCGGCTCGGTTTCGCGGTAATAGAGTTCCAGGCGGTGCCGGATCACGTCCTCGGTATCGTCGCTGCGCCCGGTCAGGGTGGCGCGGTGGAGCACCCGGCGGACCAGTTCGGTATCGTCGGCCGTCAGTTGGAGTGCAACGTCCAGTGCCTGCCCGTTGGCGGCAAGGATCGTGTCAAGCTCGGCCTGCTGCGCGGCGTTGCGTGGATACCCATCCAGGAGGAACCCGTCCCGGACGTCATCCTCGTTCAGGCGGTCCCGCACCATGCGGTTGGTCAGGCTGTCCGGAACGAAATCGCCGGCGTCCAGATGCGCCACGACGTCACGGCCCAGTGGCGTCAGGTTCTTCACATGCTCCCGGAAGACATCCCCGGTGGACACCCCGTTAACGCCAAGATGCCGGGACAAACGTTCGGCCTGGGTGCCCTTGCCGCAGCCCGGAGGGCCCATGATCAGCATTCGCATCGGTGAGACCACTCCTTGGCGCCGTTGAAAGGTGTCCCTACATGGTGTCCGCCGGAAGAGATCAGCACAAGGGACGGGGGCGCAGCGCCTGGTCCGTGTCCCAATTGTGAGCAAATCTTTCGGCGATCCTGCGCGGGGACAGGGTTTGCGTGGGTAGCTTCGGTACACCACTAGATGGAAGGTGTACCGAAATGACGATCATTGACTACTTCTCAGGCGTAGCCATCATGCTTGGATCCCTGGTAGCCGCTGCGGGGCTATCTGCCGGGATCATCCGCGCCAGGTCCCATCACCACTAGAAGTGCCACCCTGTGAGCCTCGTTGGTTACTCGAACATGGGTGAGACGAACCTTCGCTCGTATCGTCGGATGCAGTTTGTTTCCGTCGCGAATCGGTAGGCCTCGATGCACTCGGTATCCACAGCCGCCGCTGACCGGTACTTCTCGTAGTCGGCGAGCGACGGGAAGGTGAACAAGGCGAAGGCCTCGTCGCTGTCACCTTCGCTCGGAAGGAAATAGCCGTGATGCTCTCCGCCCAGCCTGTTGACGAGGCGGATCCACCGCCGTCCATATTCTTCAAAGTCAGCGAGCTTGCTTGCATCGATCTCATATCGAAGGTGCACTGTGATCACGGATGGTCCTCTTTCGTTAGGGGGCGTGCCGGGACGTTCATCCAGCCGCTTCGGTCTGTTGTTGCCGCAACCAGCGCCTCCGCTTGGCGCCGGGACCGTACTGCTCCTCGTAGTGGCGCACGTTGAAGCTGCTCGGGTCGTACAGGGTGCCGTCAGGCCTGCGGAACTGCTTATCCTGGTTGAACATCGGAACGGATCCTATTGGGACGTGTCGGGTCGGTCGGGACTTTTTCGCCCCAACTCAAGGAGATCAATGTCGACGCTGCCGGTGCCGGGTTTTGGGGATCCGTGGCGCTTGCGGAGCTGGGACGCCCGGTATTCGTCACGGGCGAGTATGAACGCATAGGGAGTGAAGAACCCTGAGATCCCGATGGGCCACAACGCACCCCACTCGGGTGCCTCACCCTCCCACAAAGGGCGCTGGAACAGCCAACACATGGTGATGAATCCGATCCCCGAAATGACCATGAGTATTCCCATGCCCCACCAGGTGCTGACCTGGGCCTGGCCGCGGCCGGGCGTAAAGCCGATCTCATCAGCGGGGTAGCTGTGCAGCTCGCCGGTGCTGGTCCTGCGCAGAACACGCTTCTCACCGGCCGCTACAGCCTTCTTGTGTTCGGCGTACACGGCATCGTTGCGCCGCTCACGCTCACGGTCATAAACCATGGTCGGTCCTCTTGGGTTCGAAATATCCCGGCTCTCCGGGAAAGGGGCGGGTGCTATGAGGGAAGTTCTCCCGGGTGATCTCCAAGGTTCCGGGGTGCTCCTCGAACCATTTGCGTGCCCGATCGTCGGTGACCGCGTACATCGGCTTTGGCAGCCCCTTGGGCTTGCGAAGCTTGCGGGCACGGAGTTCAGCGCGAAGGGAACTGATGCTCAGGAGCCAGCCGCCAGTGAACAGGACGGTGCATACCGCGGAGCCCAGCATGATGATCAAGCCCATACCCATGTCCCCCGCATCCGGGAAGGACATGAACAGGGCGAGAATCCCGAAGAGTATTCCGAGAGGGGCCAGGATAGCGGGGACCGTCATCAACAGGGCAACGATGCTCTGGCCAACAAAGCTGTTGGCCATGTTGGCGGATTCGGTGGCACTGTGGCCTCCCAAGCCCCACTCCTCACGAGTGTAAGCGTGGATGACAACCTCTTTGTTCCACCCCCCGTACCCGTACCAGTACTTGGGCAGTCCTGGATGCTGTTTGGGTTCAGTGCCGGCCATTTGTCCGCAATGTCCGTTCTCGTAAGGGGCCATGCGCGGCCCGCCGCCGCACACACATCCCACAGCCTAACGAAGATGAGGCAGGGCCATGACTATCAAGAGGGGCGATTTCAGGCGCAGGCGACCACCACTGTCTCGGCCGAGGGGAAGACCTGAATATGGGCTAGGCGTAGGGTGGAATTTAGACGATAGGAGCACTTCATGAAGAAAATCCTCATGGTACTGACCAGCGTTTCCGAGATCGGCGATACCGGAGAGAAGACCGGCTACAACGTGGCTGAGGCGGCTCACCCCTGGAAGGTCTTCAAGGATTCGGGGCATTTCGTCGACTTCGCATCCATTCAGGGCGGCCAGCCGCCGCGCGATGAGGTGGACTCAACAGATCCCATCCAGGTTGCCTTTACGGAGGACGAGACCACGCGCGCCGGTCTCTACAACACGGCCCGCGTCGACGTCGTTGATCCCGAACAGTACGACGCCGTCTATCTCGTGGGAGGCCACGGCACCATGTGGGACTTCCCGGACAGCGAAGGCTTGCAGAAACTCGTAGCCAGCGTCTATAACGCCGGCGGCGTGGTGGGCGCTGTCTGCCACGGGCCGGCCGGACTGCTGAACGTCGAACTGGCCAACGGCTTTCGGCTGGTCGAGGGCAGGAAGGTCGCCGCCTTCACCAACGACGAGGAGGTTGCCGCCGGGAAGGACAAGGTCATCCCGTTCTTCTTGGCAGACCGGCTTGAGGAACAGGGCGCCACCCACGTCTCCGCCGGTGTCTTTGAAGAGAAGGTCGTGGTGGACGACCGGCTGGTGACCGGCCAAAACCCGGCGTCAGCGGCCGGCGTCGCCAAGGAGATGGAGAAGCTCCTGGCAGAGGTCATCCACAAGGAAAAAGCCGAGGAACAGCACGATGCGGAGGCACTGCGCGCAGAGAAGGACGCTGAGAAAGACGCCAAGAAGGCTGCCGCAGACGCGGAGCACTAACACCAACAGTCCACTGAAGCTGAAGTTGGCCGGACTGTGGCCTTCACCGGCCACAATCCGCACACGACCGGATGCAAGTCGCAATCACACAGGAGGTTCGCGGTGCCGAACACCACCTGCCATATGTCGATCTCGCTGGACGGCTTTGTCGCCGGGCCGGACCAAAGCCGCGAAGACCCCCTGGGCAAGCGCGGTCTGGAGCTGCACCGCTGGCACATCGGCGACCCGCGAGCGAACCATGCCGACAAGGTTGCGACCGAGCGGCTCATGCGCCCGCGGGGCGCGTATGTGATGGGCCGGAACATGTTCGGTCCGATCCGCGGGGACTGGGATGAGGAATGGACCGGGTGGTGGGGAGCCGAACCGCCCTACCACGCGCCGGTGTTCGTGCTGACCCACCACGGACATGACCCGATCCAGCTGGACGGCGGGACGACCTTCCACTTCGTCACCGAGGGCTTCGACGCGGCCTACTTCGCAGCGTGCCAGGCCGCCGGGGACGAAGGCGTGGACATCGCCGGTGGGGCTTCGACCGTCCGACAGGCACTGATCGCCGGCGTGATCGACGAGCTCACCCTCGACATCGCACCGGTCCTGCTCGGTTCAGGGGAGCGCATCTTCGGCGGGGTTGAATCATTCGGCTTCGAACCCGCCGAGGTGCTTCACTCCCCGCTGGCCACCCACATCCGCTATCGTCGCGTCAGCTAACTCCGTAGGCGAAGTGACGGCCTCCGGAACCAGAGAAGATCACCTCACCGTGGACGTGCGACTCACCACCATCTGTGTTTGCCGGGGATCAAGCCCGCGAGCGAAGCCAGGCCGCCGGCGCAGAATATAACTCCCACGAAACCGGCGATCCCGTCACTCATCTGTCCGGTTGTGAGAAAAACGCCGAGGCCGAGGCCGGCTACTCCGCGGCCGAGACGCCAGGCGCGGTTTGCCTTCGTGTTTGACCCATATCTCGAAACCCCATATTTACGCGGCGTCCCTCTAACTTTTCCTGGCGGGTTCGGTTCAGGCCGGGTGGGTTCCTCAACGACGCCGCCGAATTCGCCCACCCACCGGCCAGTTCCTACTTCCGGGCAGTGGGCGTGCACGCTGTCGTCCGGAACACGTCATGTCTTTGCGGCTGACGGACACGGATCGGAAGTTGGTCGTGCATGTCGCAGACGCACTTGGCGTGTCTGAATCGAAGGCTGCCCGGCTCATGCTTCGGCGAGCCGACGGTGGTGCGGCAGCGGCGAATGCCGCGCCGGTCATCGAGGAGCTGCGCGCCGATCTGGACGACGTTGTGCGTGCGTTTGGGCTGTTGTCGCGCTCGCTCGACCGGCAGGGTTTAAGTGGGCTTTCGGAGGAGTCAGGCTCATGGCAGTAACGTCCATCACCGCCACGACGAGTTCCTCGCGTTTGTGCAACTACGTTCTCAACGGCGCCGCACATGACGGCAGTGGAGACCGCCGCTATGTGTTCGCGTCGGGGATCGGCTGCTTCGCGCCGATCGCGGCGCAAGCGTTCGCGATCACGCGTGCAGTGCGCAGTCAGCAGAGGATCATGCGACAGGCCTACTCCGTCGTTCAGTCGTTCAGCCGGGAGAACGCCCGAAAGAGCCGGCTGTGGCATGTGCTCCGGCTGTGAAGGGTACGAGGGTTGTCATGACACCCCAACAGAAACGGGCTCTGGCTCTGATCGAGGACGAAGAGAAACCTGGTGATCAAGACGACCGCTCCCTGTAGCAGTGCACACACCTGTTTGACGCTTGGTGAATGTTCCGCGGCTGCCGAAGACATGTCCTGCATCGGCGGCTCGTGGCCAGTACACGGAGCATCCAGCGCAGCACACCAGAATCAGCGCCGCCAGGCGCGCTGTGTAGCCGTAAGCCCATGATTGGACTGTATTTTGGCCCGGAGCCGGTCACAACCTGCCCACGTACCGCCCCCGGTCAGTCAGAGCCGCTGTAGAGAGCCCGAGTTCGGCCACATCTGACCCGTAAAGAGGCCGCTTGTGGGCGGTACGCACGCTGGGGCCATGATGCGGGCCAAACCGGGCCGCTTTATGGCCACGATTGGCCCTTCGCCCGATCTGGTTGCGCAGCTACCTAGTTAGTGACACTATCTATTTGTGAATGAGATCGACTTTGACCAGGAGCTGACCCGCGCGGCGCTTCCGCAGGCGGTGCTTGCGGTGCTCAGCCACGGAGAAAGTCACGGCTACGCGATCGCCGAGGTCCTTCGTCAGCACGGCTTCACGCGCATCAAAGGCGGGACGCTGTACCCGCTTTTGAAGAGACTGGAGGACCAGGGTCTTGTGGAGCACACATGGCATCACGACCAGGCAGGTCCGGGCCGCAAGCAGTTCAGGCTCACTGAGCAGGGCCGCCAGGAACTGGAGCGCTCAGGGACAGCCTGGCGCCGAATGAGCCAGGCACTCACCGACATCCAGACGACCCGACAGGAACGACCATGAGCTACGAGCGAAAACTGACTTTCAACCTCCGAGTGCGTGGGCTGTCTGAGTCAGAAATAGCTGAAGCCCTTGATGAGGTGCGCTCACACGAGGCAGCCACCGGGACTCCTGCGGAAGCCGAATTCGGCACAGCAGAAGAGTATGCCAAGCAGTTCCCCAAGCAGAAGCGGCGGACGCGGGGGAAGAACATCACTTCAATCAGCACAGCCCTGGCTGTGGGTTATGTTCTGCTCGTGGTCGTCCTGATGCTCGTCTTCAGAGTGGACATCCGCGACTTCGTCGGGCCGGTCACGCTCCTGCCCGCCGCAGGACTTGTCCTGCTTGGTCTACTGGCTGGCTTTCTCACCGACTACTTCCAGCCGGCGCAGAAGCGCGAAAAACCGGCTGTAGCAGCAGGCCATGAGTAGCAGGAGCCGCAAAGTATGGCTCGTTGTGCTGGCTGGTACCGCCGTGTCTGTCACCGCGTTCTTCCTCTGGACGTCGTGGAAGAGCGATCTGATCGTCGCTGAGCTGAAGTCGATTGCTGACCGTCTTCAACCAGAGCCGGGGTGGGAGAACTTGGATACCCAGCCTCCGGTGGCTGCTGCACTGTGCATCCCACTGGATGGACCTTGTTCCCAGTACGCATACAGGTGGGACACTCACCGGAAGTACCGGGAAGGTGACCTGGAGCGATACGTTCAGCAGGTGGGTTTGATCCCTCAGGAGTTCGAGGCGTGCGAGCGGAACCCTCGCCTCAACGCAGGCGGACTGACCTGCCGGGGCATTGGGGTCATTGACGGCTGGAACGTACGCATCTCGATCACTGACTACGGTCAGGACGACGACACCAACATCGTGCAGATCGTGGTCAACAAATACGGCTACTGAGGCCCCCAGTATCCATCCCGAGAAGGCGTCTGTGGGAAGATCATGCTGCTAAGTCAGCAGGGGATACGGGCACAACGACATCATCACGCTTCACCAGCCTCGGGGAATGCCGATGCCGGGTGGTCGGGTGACGCGGCCTTGTCGATGCGGTTCTTCTTCTGCCGAAAGGTTTCCTCCGTCGTGCCTTCCCCGGTCGTAACGGCGGATGCAATCGTATCTGTTGCCATCTGTGGCTATCTCCTACTTGCGGGCGTTGCGTGGAGAAGCGAGAACAGGCCCTGCACGTGCGTCACCTCGTCGACAGCCGGCCTCACGACCGTCCCGGTGTGTTCCCGAACCGCTCCCGCGCAGTTCGAGCGGACATGCCGAGGGCCGCACCGATAACCTCCCAGGAGTCTCCGTTCGCGCGGGCGGCGCTGACGGCGGCGTCGAGCTCGGCCTGGGCCTTCGCGGCAGCCGTCCGGGCAGCGGTGATCCGGCGGAAGTCCGCGGCGTCCCTATCAACGTGAGGCGCCGGGCTCAGGCGAAGGAGCGTGCCATCCACCCGCAGCGGCGCGGCTAGGTGCTCGACGTGCAGGACGTAACCTTCATCGGGCTCGCGCTGTACGTAGACGGTGAGGACGGCCTTTCCCTCGCTGTCATCAAAGTCCACTTTCCCGTAGCTCTCACTCGGGCCAACAGGCCATGGCCGCGGTTTCAACCGCCCTCCAGCTTCGTACTGCGTCGGCTCGTGGACGGGCTTCCCAACCCGGAAGCCGGGGGCTGGCGCTTCGCGAGGGGTCATACTGACCGTTCTCCTTCAAGTTCTCTTCCCACTGCACCCCGATGCATAGGGGCCACAGCAAGGGCTCTGAGATGGGCGATACTGCTTCATATTCGATTCCCCCATCCACTTGATCACTTGATGTTCGCAGCGGCATGCGGGCAGCGCTCTAGTACAAATACCAGTACAAGTCACTGCGGGTTGAAGCGCACGAGTACCCGGTACTCGATTCTCCCCGCCAAGAGGAAAACGACCATGCAGGCCTCCGAAGCACCTAGCAGAGACGACGAGTATCCGAAGGGCTTCTATCTTCGCGTCGTAGACGGTCGAGCGTGGCTGCGTGGTTACAGATGCGATGACGGGCACAGTTGGTCACCCGACGACCGGTTCATCTTTCAGCTTCCGCCGCTGCCCTCTTGAATTCAGCCGGGCGCTTGCTGATCGCGGTCCGAGAGTCCGGTGTGCCACATTAGGGCAAGCGATACCGCCGTCCCCAAGTTCGCTTCAGGCCTGTATAAATTGTCAGCGCCTGGTGGGATCCTGAAGCATGGCTAGCAAGCGTCGCCGATCCAGCAAGGCGTCCGCGGCAGGCGCCGGTGCGCTCGGATGTGGCCCCTTCGGCTTCTTCCTCGCACTCGCCGCGATCGGGCTTCTCATCCAGTATTGGTGGGTTCTCCTAATCGCACTTGGCGTGATCACGCTGACCGTGGCACTGGTCCGTAACGCCAGGACCCCCGCCCCTCCTGCGACGGCGCGCCCGCCCAAGCCGGTCCGGATTCCTGAGCCCAAAGCCCTCGTCAACGAGGACCTCGCGGCCCAGATGCGCGCCACCAAGCGTGTCCACCATGTGCGGGCGATGCAGGAGTGGGACTACGAGTGGATCCGGCTGACCTATCGAGAGAAAAGCCATCGGGAGATCAGTGAAATCGCCAACGCCTTCTTCGCGAAGGGATGGTCCGTCGGCGTCAACAGTGAGGGACCTTCCGCCCGGTGACTCAACGACCCTAAGCCCGATTAGGGCTGACCTCAAGGCCGGGTCGAACGTAGGCAGTTCCTTGTTCCAAGGGTTTGCCGGCGGCAGGCCCACTCTCGGGTCGGCGGCGAGTTCGCGGTACCACAGCGAGAGCATCACGGGCACTTCGTCGGTCGGCGTGCCGAGCAGGTTGAATCTGTCAGGGCTGAGATCGTCTCGGCCATCGCAGAGGTCCGCGCTGTTGCCCGAACAGAGCACGACGAGCAGCGGAACAAGACTGCTGACTGGCTCGACGCGCAGTTCGCTGATGTCACAGATGCGCGCGCTCTCCGTGCGTCCGCCGCCGACGCAATCACCAATCTTGCTGTGGCGCTGCGTCATGGGCGGTCCTGGTTCCTGCGGAACCCGTGACGGATTGTCGGGAGTCTTCTCAGCTCGCGTAGCGTCTCGTAGATGAACGGTGACAGAAAGCCCTCGTCAGAGCCGAATAGCCGATCCGACAAGTCCGGGAGCTCGGCATTCCTCCAGCTCTGCATCGTCTTTTTCATACTGGCGGTGGTCCTGCTGATTATGGGAAATCTAGCGTGGATCGCCTTCCTCACGATGGGAACAACGTTCCTCCTTGTTGGAATGCAGAAACGAGCCAAGAAGGACCAGCCCGGCGAGACCACGCCCGACTGACCCCATCTGCGAACGGAGAAGCCCGCACCACTTCCGGCTTGGCCCCTCCTGCGCAGAATAGCTCCATGAAGGCACTCCGCTGGAAGCGGCGGCAGAGCCAGTGTGTGGCACCGGTGCAGGTGTCCTCACATGCCGCGCAGCTGAGCACTACAACAGTCGCCGCACCGACAGTAATGACTTCCGCCGAGCGCACAGCTGCCGACCGCCAGGCCATTGCAGATTGCCCCGAAGCCTTTGAGGACCTCCGTGGTGAAGGAGACCGCGAACTCGTGGAGCAGGCGGCTTCTAATGACGAAAACGTCCTGAAGGCCTCGCAGAGCAGCTGGTCGAGGACGCCGTTGAGGCGGAGTACCAGAAGCAGCTGGACTCTTACAGATATGCACGCCACACAGCCTGGTATCGCCACCGTGGGGCCAAGGCGCCACAGTGGGCCAAGGATGAAGTGTTGCAGGCATTTCCATGGTCGAAGTCTGTCAGAGCCGTAGCGCCCGTACCCTGTGGGCTTCGGAGGCAAATGGCGGCGTGTCGCAGCGCTATTTTGTTCATGGTGCAGTCTGGAAAGATATCCATTACCGGGCGCTGAGGTCACCCAGCGCCCTAGGCGATGGAGTCGACAAAACTGGGGGCGGTCCCCCCGCGTACTGAAGGCTCGGCTTACGGGCGCTGTCCGCAACTGTCTACACGGACACCCCTTTCGGGGCGACAGAGGTGCAGGCATATGCGACGAAGATCTGCCTCGACCGTTAGGGCAACTAAGGTAGACAGCATGACCCAAGAGCCGCTGAGCGTCGTCGTCCTTCTTTTTCCGAACGTCACTCAACTGGATTTCACAGGGCCAGCCCAAGTCTTTTCCAAATTCCCGAATGCGCGGGTCCATCTCGCTTGGCATGATCTCGAACCGGTGAAAACAGATGCAGGCTGGTGCATCGTCCCCACCACTACTCTGGGCGATTGCCCGGCAGCTGATGTGCTCTTCGTTCCTGGCGGCGCCGGGACATTCGACCTCTTCGCCGACGGCCCTGCACTGGAGTTCCTACGCGCCCAGGCAGCCCACGCGCGGTGGGTCACTTCTGTCTGCACGGGCTCTTTCGCTCTAGCAGCAGCAGGGCTCCTGACTGGCTACCGGGCAACGAGCCACTGGGCCTCGTTGCAAATGCTCGAAGACTTCGGGGTAATTCCTGTCAGTAAGCGTGTTGTTCGTGATCGAAACAGAATTACCGGAGCCGGTGTCACGTCCGGAATCGACTTCGCGATTGTTCTCGCGGCGGAGCTATATGGCAGCGAAATCGCGGGCAACATTCAGCTGGCCATTGAGTACGACCCTGAACCTCCTTTCGACCACGGGTCACCCGCAAAGGCAGATCCGCGATATGTCCAGGAAGTCATCACCGCGACCCAAGAGCTCCGTCGTTCTGCGGTCCGCGATGCGGCCGACGCGCTGCTCAGCATTGGCCACTGACCCTCGTGCCCCGAAGCCGCTCTACGGCTACGGGCCTCTTGGCCAGCCAGGGTAGGTGCCCGCTTTCTGGTCGCGACGTATGCGTGAGAACTACCGTGCCCTCCTAAGATCGCTAGGCGTTGAGCCGGAAACCATCTACTTGGCAACGCCTAGATCTGTAGCCCTCGCGCGTATTCGTGCCAGAACGATAGAGCACGCGGACAACTTCCAGCTAAGCGAGGAACTGGCTGCCAAGTACTACGATCACTTCGAGGTCCCGACATTGGAAGCAGGACCGCTAATCGTTATCTCCGGCGCTTAGACGACTCAACTGGGAGCCAACTCCAGCGAACCTGGCTTAATGGGTGGGCTGGCGAATCAGCAGACGGTCCCCAGCTTTCCGACGAGGCTGTGGATTGGATCGAGGCTGTCGCCAACGATGAGGAGCCGATTGCCGGCCGATTTCCTCCTCAACGACGGCGGCGGGTGCGCCGCTGCGCTACATGTCGTGCATAGCGACCTCGGGTCTCACAGGCCAACGGCCTGTGACCTCGCGGAAATCAATGGCCCGCAGTAATGGCGTCATGTCGTAAGCGCTCATGTTCAGGCTGAGCTTGACATCGTGAACGGATCTCACGGTCAGGAACTGCTGACCTTTCAACGTCCCCACGCTGTAATGCGCGATGTCGCTATAGGCAATCAGGTGCTCCTTGCCGAGCACGCTGCGGAAGGCCACCTCATAGGCGCGCGGAGCCACGTAAAAGTTGCGGTACATCGCGACGAATGCCAGCCCACCCAGGAGAATCGCCACCGAAGCAATACGGGCACCAAGAGGTGCACGGTCTGTTGTGAAGGCGAACAGACCCATAAGGAGCCCCACGGACACGCAGAGCCAGCCAAAGATCAAAAGCACCTTCGGCATACGAACCTGTTCCGGGTACTCCTTGGACCGGTTGGGGTGCTTCCGCGCCCACCAGGCAATCGCGGCAATGGACACAGTCGTGAATACCGTGATGGAGATGTTAATGATCTGCGCTGTCGACATTTCGGCTACCTGCCTTGGGTGCGGAATGCCAACGTGGCTGTGAGTATGAGCAAAGACGCGCTGATGGTACGACGGAGCATATTTCCCCCAGTATGTGATCGGCCTGTTCGGCCCTATCCCGGCAAAGTCTAAACGCAAATGCGTCCTCGGATTTGAAGGACATCGGCAACGCGCAGAATAGAGGGTGACGGCCGCCACGCCTCGCTGCCGGCTTTCAATGGACTGCATACGGTTGCGGAGTGCAGCTACCTGGTCCTGACTACCCTGTTCTCATGGGGGTCAGCGGAATACCAAAGAGAATGAGCCGCCGCCGCAAGGTCTGGCTTGCTGTGCTGGCCGCGCTGGCTGTCTGTCTCACAGCCTTCTTCGTCTGGGCGTCCTGGAAAAGCGACCGGATCATCGCCGAGCTGAAGTCGATCGCGGATCGCCTTGAAACCAGTCCGGGATGGGAGAACTTGGAAACCCAGCCCCCGGTGGCTGCGGCCGTGTGCATCCCACTGGGCGGCCCGTGTTCCCAATATGCCTACAGATGGGCCACCCATCAGGCGTACCAGCAAGGCGACCTGGAGAGCTACATCTACCAGGTCAGCCTGGTTCCCCAGGAGCTGGAAAAGTGCGAGAGGAACCCGCGGTTCAACGCAGGTGGACTGGACTGCCGGGCTGTCGGAATTATTGACGGCTGGAACGTACGCATCTCGGTGCACGACTACGGACCCGGGGATGACAACTCCACGGTGCAGGTCGTGGTCAATCACTACGGATACTGACTGCGTAGATGGCGGGTCGCGAAAGTCAGATGGATACCCCGCCACTTTCGTTCGAACCGCGAACTGGTCACGGTGGATTGCCTGAGCGTCTGCTGCGCAACACCGACGAGCTGACTGACGAAATGAGACGCATCAGCAAGTGGATGATCTTGACGCTGCAGCTGTCGCGCTCAAAGTGCGCTCACGGGACTGAATTACAGAAAAGCGAAGGCGCCTACTTCGCTGTGTTATCAACGAAGTAGACGCCTACTCACTTGGCGGTGACGGTGGGATTTGAACCCACGTTGGCTTTGACACCAAACAACATTTCGAGTGTTGCACCTTCGGCCGCTCGGACACGTCACCAACCTGAATAGGTTACCGGAGCATGGCTCGCTTCCCAAAACGAGGGCGCGCCGGTGTCAGATGTCTTCCCCGCGCCCGCGCCGGGGACTAGATTCGTAAGCAAGATGATCAATTCCCAGCAGCACTCCCAAGCCAAGGCCTATTGGACCGTCGGCCACGAAAAAGGCGAACTCCGAAGCGAGGACCTGCCCGCGCCGGGCCCCGGCGAAGCGCTGGTCCGTGCCCTTTACTCGGGCATCAGCAAGGGCACCGAAACGGTGGTCCACTGCGGCAACGTGCCGCCCCGGGTTGCCGAACAAATGCGGGCGCCCCTGCAGGAGGGTTCCTTCCCCTCGCCGGTGAAGTACGGCTACCTCTCCGTGGGAACCGTGGAGGCAGGCCCGGAGGAATGGGTGGGGCGCACCGTGTTCTGCCTGCACCCGCACCAGGACCGCTATGTTGTCCCGGTGGAGTCGCTGACCGTGGTCCCGGAGAACGTCCCGGCCCGGAGGGCAGTGCTCACGGGAACCGTGGAAACCGCCGTCAACGCCTTGTGGGAAGCCGGGCCCCGGCTGGGCGACCGCGTGGCCGTTGTCGGCGCCGGCCTGGTCGGCGGCATGGTGGCCACCCTGCTGCGCACCTTTCCGCTGCAGCGGCTCCAGCTGATCGACATCGATCCGGCGAAACGCACCTTCGCCGAAGCACTCGGTGTCGAATTCGCGCACCCCGACGACGCCCTTGCGGACTGTGACATCGTGATCCACTGTTCGGCCTCCCAGGAGGGCCTCGAACGGAGCCTGCAGCTGGTGGGCGACGAAGGGGACGTCATCGAGATGTCCTGGTACGCCGACCGGAAGGTCACCATCCCGCTGGGGGAGGACTTCCACGCCCGCCGGCTCTCCATCCGTGCCAGCCAGGTCGGGGTCGTGGCCCGCTCGCGCCGCCACCGCCGGACCAACGCCGACCGCCTGGCGCTCGCCGTGTCCCTGCTCAGCGATCCCGTCTACGACACCTTCCTCACCGGATCCTCCCCGTTTGCGGAACTTCCCGTCGTCGTCCATGACCTGGCCGACGGCCGGCTGGATGCGCTCTGCCACGTCATTGAATACCCCGCCGAAGACAAGAGGTAGCCCTTGTTCAGCCTGACCGTCCGTCGCCACTTCATGATTGCCCATAGCCTGCCGCGCGAAGCCTTCGGGCCCGCCCAGGGCCTGCACGGGGCCACGTTTGTCGCGGAGGTGACCTTCCGCCGTCGGGCGCTGAACAACGACGCCATCGTCCTGGATATCGGTGCGGCCGGCGGGCTCATTGAGGAAGTGCTGGCCGGCTTGAACTACAAGAACCTCGACGAGCACCCGGACTTTGCCGGGAAGCTGAGCACCACCGAGGCCCTCGCGCAGTACATCGCCGAGGCGGTCGCCGCGAAGGTCCGCGACGGCGAGGACGGGCGGGAACTGGCAGGACTGGACGTCACCCTCCGGGAGAACCCCGACGCCTGGGCCTCCTTCGCGCTCGACTTCGACGCCGCGTAAGCACATGCCCGGGCCCCGCGCGGAGAGACCCGTAATACGGCTGATCGTGCCGGGCAACGTGCTGCACAACTCAGGGGGCAACGCCTACAACGCCGCGCTGGTCCGCGGGCTCACCACGCTTGGGGCGGACGTGGACGTCTGCCCCGCTGACGGCCACTGGCCGGTGGGCACCAGGGAAGAACGACGGCGGCTGGCCGGGTTACTGCTCGACGGCGGACTGGACAGCGCCGGCGGGGCCGAGGGGTCCGGGGGGCCGGTGACCATCGTGGACGGTCTGGTTGCGCTGGGCGCGCCGCTGGAAATGGAGGCGGCAGCCGCCGCGGGACGGCCCGCGTGGATCCTGCTGCACATGCCGCTGGCAGCGCACCCGGACCTGGAGGAACGTGCGCTGGCGGCCGCCGCGGGCGTGATCTGCACCAGTTCGACGACGGCTGCGGCAATCCGGGACAAGCACTGCCCCGTCCCGATCCACGTGGCGCTGCCCGGCACTGATGCCGCTCCTCCTGCGGCCGGCTCGAACCCGCCACACCTCGTGGCAGTGGCTGCACTGCTGCCGAACAAGGACCAGCTCCTGCTGCTGAAGGCCCTCGCAGGACTCACGGATCTGCCCTGGACTGCGGCGCTGGTGGGCTCCGATTCCGCCGACCCCGCCTACGCCCGGACGGTCCGCAGCGCGGTAACCCGGCTCGGGCTGACCGGCCGGGTGACCGCCAGCGGCGAGCTCAGTGGGCAGGTCCTGGACGAGGCATGGCACCGCGCCGATCTCAGCCTGCTCATTTCGCGGGCTGAAGCGTACGGGATGGTGGTCACCGAGTCCCTCGCCCGCGGAATCCCGGTGGTGGTGCGGGCCGGCACCGGCGCCGTCGAGGCACTCTCGGCGGGTTCACCGGGTTCACCGGGTTCACCGGGTCCGGCGGGGCCGCCGGTCGGGGTAGCAGCTCCCGACGGCGGCGGGGGACCCGCGCTGCCGGGCGCCGCCGTCGTCCTCGGCGCGGACCCGTCCCCGCTGACGGCAGTCCTGCGCGGCTGGTTGACGGATCCGGAACTTCGCTCGCGGTGGCGCGGCGCGGCACTGGATGCGCGTAACCGGCTGCCGGGCTGGGATGCCACGGCCAGGACTGTGCTGGACAGCATTGCGGCGGACAAGGCGGGACCGAATGCGCCGAGAAGCCGGACTTCGCCGGGTCATTCCGTTGCCGTGCCGGCTGATGGACAATGGCCCCTATGACAACCGAGCCCCTCATTGTTGAGACTCCGGAGGCTAATCCCGCGGCCGTCAGTGTGCCGCCCGCGCACACGGTCACGGCGGAACGCCTGCGCGCGTGGGCCTGGCACAAACAGGGCCTCGACGGCAGCCTCGCCGGTCATTCCGCGGCGGAGGTCCTGGCCAGGGCCGGCTGGGCACGTTCCCTGGGCGGCGCCAACCCCTACCTCACGTTGTTCGCCCGTGCCGGAATCCGCCGCGAACAGGTTGATGCCGACGTCCTTGCGATGCGGATCTACGAACTCCCCAGCGCCCGCGGCTGCACTTACATCCTGGGCGCGGAGGATTTCGCGTGGGCGTTGAAGCTGGGCAAGGATTCCGCGGAAGCCTTCAAGGTGCTTGGCAGGCTGGGGGTGGACCGCGGCGAACTTACGCTGCTCGAGGACCAGGTGGTGCACGCCCTGGCCGGGGCTGGCCGCCCGCTGGATCCGAAACAGCTCAAGGACGAACTGGGCGATTCCGTCCGAAGCCTGGGCGAGGAAGGCAAGAGGCAGGGCGTCTCCACCACCCTCCCCACCGCTCTTGGCCTGCTGCAGCGCGACGGCCGGATCCGCCGCGTCCCTGCCAACGGCCGTCTCGACCAGCAGCGCTACGCCTACACGCTCTGGGACCTGCCGCCGAGCCTGCTGGACATGGATGCCGCCCGCACCGAGCTGATCCGCAAGTACTTGGGTTGGACCGGCGGAGCCGCGCTCAAGCAATCCCAGTGGTTCTCCGGGTTCACGGTCGCCCAGAGCAAGGCGGCCCTGGCCGCCGTCGGTGCCGTCGAGGTGCCCACCGCCCACCCTGCCGCCAAAGGCGAAGCGCTGTGGATGCTGCCCGACGACGTCGCACGCCTCGCCGCTTTTGACGTGCCAGCGGAGGAACAGATCCAGCTTCTCGCGGGGACGGACTCGCTCGTCATCCAGCGGCGGAACGCCGCGGACCTGTTCGCGGACGGCGACGGGGACGCGACACTGCTCGGCGCGATACTCGCGCAACAGGCCGACCTGCCGGACCACCCGATCCTGGACAGAGGCCGGATCATCGGACTCTGGCAGTACGATCCCGTCGGGCAGCGGATTGCCCACTGGCTCTTCGGCAGGGCTTCGCCGCGTGTCGGGCAGCGGATCGCCGAGATGGAAGCGTGGATCCGGGAGGACCTGGGCGATTTCCGTTCCTTCAGCCTTGACTCGCCCGCGTCCAGGCAGGAGCGCATTGACGCCCTGGACGCGGCGAATGCCGGTTAGCTGACCTGCCGGTGGCCGGCGAAGAAATCCCGGAGCAGCGTGGCACACTCCTGCTCCCGGACGCCGGCATAGACCTCCACCCAGTGGTTGAGCCGGCGCTCGCGGAGAATGTCGAACACCGAACCGGCCGCCCCCGCCTTTTCGTCCCACGCCCCGAACACCACACGCGGGATCCTCGCCAGGACAACGGCGCCCGCGCACATGGCGCAGGGTTCCAGCGTCACTACGAGGGTGCAGTCCGCCAGCCGCCAGCCGTCGCCTTGGGGAAGTGCCTTCAGCCGGGCTGCCGCCTCACGGATGGCCACCATCTCGGCGTGCGCGGTGGGATCACCGTGGGCTTCCCGTTCGTTCCTCCCGGTACCCAGGACTTCGCCGTCCGGTCCGATGACGACGGCGCCGATCGGCACGTCCTCGGTGGCCAGTGCAGCCCGTGCCTCGGCGAGGGCAAGGCCCATCCATTCGGCATGGCGGGGCTCCGGGGAAGTCATGGCTCAATGATAGTTTCGAAGGTACGGCAGGCGCAGACGACGGATGAGCCCGGGAGACGACGTGAAGACTTTGACTGACCGCATCACCGACCGATGGGGACGGTGGGTTGTTCCCTACGCTGCTCTCTGGATCACCATGCTGGTTGGCGGTGCAATCGTCGTCACGCTGGCGTTTATGGGTGCCGAAGTCTACGACGACGTGGTGGACGAAGCGGGCCTCGCCAATCTGGACAAGCCTGCGCTGGCGCTGTCGGAGGGCCTCCGGAGCCCCTGGCTCAACTCCGCCGTCACTGCCTTCACGAACATCGGCGGCGGGGTCGGCATGCCGATCGTCGGCAGCATCCTGACGGCCTGGCTTACGTGGGCAGGGCGTACCTGGCGGCCCCTCATCCTGGTGGGTGGCGCTGCGGCTGCTTCGGTCACCGCGACCACTTTTGGCAAGAAGCTGTTTGGCCGCACCCGCCCGGACCACACGGATGCCGTTCCGCCTTACGAAGATTCGCCGTCGTTCCCCAGCGGGCACACGCTCAACACCACCGTAGTGATAGGGCTGGTGGTATATCTGGCTTGCCTGCAGATCCAGCGGACCGTTGCCCGGGTGTCCATGATCACGGCCGGTGCGATCTTCATCATCGCGATGGGCCTGAGCAGGGTGTTCCTCGGCCATCACTGGCTGACGGATGTCATCGCCGGGTGGCTCCTTGGCCTCGCCTGGGTGGGAATCGTGATCCTGGCACACCGGCTCTTCCACGTCATACGGCACCGCGAGCACGCAGGACCGGCTCCGACGTTCGACCACCCGTTACTCCGGGAGGAGCCGGACGTGCACCATGGCACCCACGGCGGAAAACCCGGTGGCGGCGGCGCGGGCCCGCGTCAGGAAGCCGGCGGATCGCGGGGCGGGGACACCACCGCCGAGTGATAGTTTTGACCCATGCGCACACTCGTCGTGGACCACCCGCTGGTCGCCCACAAGCTCACCGTTCTGCGGGACAAAAACACTCCCTCCCCGGTCTTCCGGCAGCTCACCGAGGAACTCGTCACGCTCCTAGCCTATGAGGCCACGCGGGACGTCCGCACCGAGCCGGTCACCATCGAGACTCCGGTCAGCACCACCATCGGCACCGCGTTCACCAAGCCCACCCCGCTGGTGGTTCCCATCCTCCGCGCCGGCCTGGGCATGCTCGAAGGCATGACCAAACTGGTGCCCACAGCCGAGGTCGGGTTCCTGGGAATGGCCCGTGACGAGGAAACGCTGGACATCATTACCTACGCGGAGCGCCTCCCCGAGGACCTGACGGATCGGCAGATCTTTGTCCTGGATCCCATGCTGGCAACCGGCGGCACACTGCGCGAAGCCATCAAGTTCCTCTTCAAGCGCGGCGCCTCGGACGTCACGTGCATCTGCCTGCTGGCGGCACCCGAGGGCCTGGCCAAGCTGGAAGAAGAACTCTCGGACGCCAACGTGACCATCGTCCTGGCATCCATTGACGAGAAGCTCAACGAGAAGTCCTACATCGTGCCCGGACTCGGCGACGCTGGCGACCGCCTCTATGGCATCGCCGGCTAACAGCACCCCTGGCTGACAGCATCGCTGGCTAACAGGGGCGCCGGCTAAGCCGGTGCGAAGCGATTGCCCCCTTCCGGTTTCCGGCGGCCCCGGATAGCCTGTGCCCCATGGACTGGAAACTTGAACTGGTGTTTGTCCCTGTGTCCGACGTGGACCGTGCCAAGGATTTTTACGTCAACAAGGTGGGCTTCAACGCCGACTTCGACGAGCGGCCCATGGACGGCATCCGTTTCGTCCAGCTGACCCCGCCCGGATCGGCCTGTTCGATCGCTATCGGCGAGGGTCTCAGTGACGCTCCTCCCGGCACCGCCCCGAGCCTGCAGGTCGTGGTCAGCGACATCCAGGCCGCGCACAAGCACCTCAAGGACAACGGAGTTGAGGTCAGCGACATCGACGTCCAGGACTGGGGCCATTTCGTCCATTTTGCCGATCCTGACGGCAACAAGTGGGCGGTCCAGTACCTCCCTCAACGCCCGAACGGCTAAGTCACAAAAACCCGCGCCGCCCGGCGTGGGGCAGGATGGAAGCATGAGCTTTCCTGCCGACGCCGCAACCCCCGTCTCCGCCACACGGTCCGCGACAACCTTGACCGCACGGGCCGTGCTGTTCGACATGGACGGCACCCTGGTTGATTCCACGGCCATTGTGGAGCAGGTGTGGGGCGAATTTGCTGCCCGCTACGGCCTGGACCTCGCCGAGATCCTCCGGACCTCGCACGGCGTCCAGGCCGGGGACACGGTGCGCCGGTTTGCCCCGGCGGGAGCCGACGTCGCCGCGCTCACTGCGGAACTCGGCGCAATGGAACGCGTCCGGACCGAGGGCATTGTCGCCTTGCCCGGAGCCGCTGATCTGTTGCGCAGGCTGCCGGCGGATGCCGTGGCACTGGTGACGTCGGCCGACCGGCTCCTGGCCGATATCCGGATGGGCGCCGCTGGTCTCGCCATGCCTGCCACTGCCGTCACGGCTGATCTTGTCACGCGGGGCAAGCCCCATCCCGAGGGCTACCTCCGGGCTGCCGAACTTCTCGGGGTGGACCCGGCCAACGCCGTGGTCTTTGAGGACGCGCCCGCAGGCATCGCGGCCGGACTTGCCGCCGGGATCAGGACCGTGGCCATCGGGCCCAACACCGGTCAGCTGCCGGACGGCGTCCTGCACATCGAGGACTACACCGGGGTCTCCATGACCACGGCAGTGGACGAGGCCGGTGTACGGACGATTTCCTTCCGGTTCTGACGTCCGAACCGGGCTCCCGTCGGCTAGGGTCGGTGAAGAGTGCTGACGCTATCTGGGGGGATAGGATGACCGAAGTTTCGATTGACGGCGCCAGAGGCACCGTTGTTCTGCGCGATGGTGTTCTTCATGTGCGATGGATTCAAGGCCTGGCGATCTCCGAGGATGCCGCGACGGCCGTCATGGCGGCGGTCAAGGAGTTGAGCGGCGGGCGGCGCTATCCGATTCTGGTGGACATGGCTGCCGCGGCGTCCATGAGCCGCGGTGCACGGCGCGTCTTCGCCCGTCCCAGCACAGTGGCGAGGGTGGCGCTCCTAGGATCGTCCCCGGTGGACCGGGCCATGGCCAATTTCTTTCTCAGCATGAACTCTCCGGCTGCTCCCACGCGGTATTTCACCTGCCTTGACGAAGCCATGACGTGGCTTGGGGACGGGTAGCCGCGCCTTCCACCGCTGTTCAGCCGGACGTCACCGGCGCGGAGCCGCCGTCCAGGGCCGAGCGAAGTTCAGGAACCGGTATGCGGCCGGTCGCCAGGTCGCGGCTGAGGCGGCCCATGCCGCGCAGGTCGGCGAGGGCGGTCCGGAGAAGATCCACGCCGGCGTCGGACTCGTTTACCCAGTCCACCGGCACCTCGTGCACCCGGAGCCCGCATTTTTCGGCGAGTACCAGCAGCTCGGTGTCGAAGAACCAGGCATTGTCCGCGGTGTGGGGGAGGAGCTGTCGGGCGATATCCGCGCGGATGGCCTTGAAGCCGCACTGCGCATCGCTGAAATGTGCGCCCAGAAGGGTGTGCAGCAAAAGGTTGTAGCCACGGGGGATGAACGCCCGCCGATGGCCCCGGACCACACGCGAACTGCGCGATAGCCGGGTTCCGACCGCCAGGTCGGAATGCCCGGAGATGAGCGGGGCTATCAACGGGGCCAGCGCAGCAAGGTCGGTGGAAAGGTTCACATCCATGTAGGCCAGCACGGGCGACGGCGACGCGAGCCACACCGTGCGAAGCGCGTTCCCCCGTCCCTTGTCCCGGGAGCCGGACCACGGTGACCTCGCGGAGTTCCCGGGCCACACGCTCGGCGACGCGGAGCGTGCCGTCGGTGCTGGCGTTGTCCGCCACAGTAATCCGGAAGGTGCGCGGGAACGTGCCGCGCAGGTAAGTGTGCAGCCGCCGGAGGGACTGCTCCAGATCCTGTTCCTCGTTGTAGACCGGGATGGTCGCATCCAGGAGAGGCACCGCGGTTCCGGTCCGTTCGTCGACGGCCGCCCGCGGTTGCGTGTGCGGCAGGATCCCCGGGGCCTGGTCTGTGAGCGTCATGGTTCAACTATGAGGCTGGCGCATATAAAGGATTTAGGCCACAGCTGTGCGCCTGCTGTGGAAGCTGGGAAGCGATACGCCCGCAACACGGCCGAGGGCCCCGAACCACGTGGATTCGGGGCCATCTGCTGATGCGGACCGGTCCGGCCGGTACGGGCCGGCTTAGTACCAGTTGTTGGCGTAGTGGAAGTTCAGGGCGTCGCAGGGGGAGCCGTAGCGTTCCTTGACGTAATTCAGGCCCCAGTTGATCTGAGTGCGGAAATTGGTGAGGTAGTCTCCCCCCGCGCTGGCCATCTTTTCGGCCGGCAGCGACTGGACAATGCCGTACGCGCCACTGCTGTCATTCGTGGCCGTGGTCTTCCAATCCGATTCCTTGGTCCACAGCGTGGTCAGGCACTGCATCTGGTCAGCTGCCCAGCCGTAGTTGCCGAGCTGCGAGGCGGCATACGCCTGGGCCGCTGCGGGGTCGTCCACGGCGACAGGCGGCGCGGGAGCGGGAGCGGGTTCCGGAGCCGCCGCCGGGGCAGGGGCGGGGGCCGGTGTTTCCGCGGGCCGCTCTTCGGATGGCTGCTCTTCGGACGGCCGCTCCTCGGTGGACTGCGCAGACATGCTGACAGAAGCCGGAGCCGGCATGGCCGAAACCAGGATCTTTTCGAACGCGAGCTTCGACTTCGTGTCGGCGCTCGATGCGGCGATTTCTGCGGCCGTCGCCGAGCTTGCCGGTGCGGCGGGCTCGGAAGCCTGGCCGGCGGCGCCGACGCCGACCAACACTGCGCAGGCGGTCGCCACCACTGCGGCGCGGCGGCCGGAGCCGTGGAGGCCAGCGGCAAAGCGGGACAGCGGGGACGTCGTCTTGGCTGATTCAGCGCGGTGGCGTGAGCGTTCTGCGGGCACCGCGGTCTTACGTGAAGGGCGCTCTGGACGTACTTCTGGCGTGGATTTAGTCATGGTTGCCTCTCGATGCCGGCGGAGTTAGCTGTCGGGTTCGGATGAGGTCATCCGGCCGCACGGAACTTCACGTGTCGGCTTCACCCCGAGGGCGGCGATGCAGAATGCCCGGAGACCTGGGTCCCCCGCCTCTGCCTGATCATGAGGAAATCCGGGTAGCGGCAGAGTTTGGCGTCCATCCGGATATGCGGCCGGAACGGTGGCCGCACTCTAAAAACCGTACAGGAGATGGGACCTTAAGTCACATTTCGGTAACGAGGATCACGGTTGCGGCGCGTTGACTTGCGCCCGAGCTGCCAGTAATTCGTTTGATCACAGAAAAGACCGGCCAGTCCGCACGGGCATCGGCCGGCCGTGATTCCCGTGCGCCGGGTACTAGGCCGCCGGTGGTTCGGAGGGGAGGCGCAGCGCGAACTCCGTGCGTCCCGGACGGGAGGTGACTTCGACGGTTCCGCCGTGCGCTTCCATGATCGACTGCACTATCGAAAGGCCCAGCCCGCTGGTCCCCTCAGCGGCGGCCGCCCCCGCGGCGCCTGAACCCGATGCAGAACCTGCCGGGCTGGTGCGGGCGGCGTCCGCCCGGGCAAAGCGGGCAAAGACCCGGTCCACAAATTCGGGCGGGATCCCGGCGCCGTTGTCCGTCACGGTCACCACGGCGCTGCCGTCAGCGGAGCGCATCACGCCGGTGACGACGGTGGTTCCGGGGTCCGTGTGCTTGCGCGCGTTGGAGAGCAAATTGGCCAGCACCTGGTGCAGCTGCGTGGCGTCCCCGCGGACCACCACCGGCTCGTCGGGCAACTCGAGCTGCCAGACGCGGTCCGGGGCCATGACCTTCTCGTCGCTGACGGTTTCCACCACCAGCTGCGTCAGGTCCACGTCGCTGATCTTGAGCGGCTGCCCTTCGTCCAGCCGGGCCAGCAGCAGGAGGTCCTCCACCAGGGTGGTCATCCGTTCGGACTGGCTTTGCACCCTGGCCAGGGATTTCTTGCCGTCCGGTGTGAAGTCCTCGGTCATCCGCATGAGTTCCGTGTAGCCGCGGATTGCCGTAAGTGGCGTGCGCAGCTCGTGGGAGGCGTCGGCCACGAACTGGCGCACCTTGGTCTCGCTCTGCTGCCGGGCCTCGAGGGCCTTGGAGACGTTGTCCAGCATGAGGTTGAGGGCGTGCCCCACACTGCCCACTTCAGTTCCGGGGTGCGCGTTCGACGGCGGCACGCGCACCGCGAGGGCAACCTCGCCGGCGTCGAGCGGCAGTTGCGAAACCTGCGTTGCCACTTCGGACAGCTGCTCGAGGGGTTTCATGGTGCGGCGGATGAGGACCGTTCCGGCCAGGCCGATCAGGACCAGGCCCCCCATCGAAACGATCACCATGGTCCACACCAGTGAGTTGAGGGTGTTCTGCTTTTCATCGAGGGGTAGTCCCGTGACGATCACGTCCCCGTAGGGCGCCTCTACGGCCACCAGGCGGTAGGAACCGGTGGACAGGGTCCGGTCAACCGGCGTTCCGTCGTGTCGGAGGGCCAACAGGACCTGGTCGTCCTCGGAGGACAACGATGACCTGGTGGCGTCCTTGGCGAGGAATCCGGAGCTGACGTTCTCGCCGTTGATACGGGCAAACAGCGTGCCGATGCCTTGGCCCGGGCCGTCCAGCGGATTCGGCCTGCCGGTCGGGTTGCCGCTCGGAGGCCGGCCAGCGTTGTTGGAGATCCGAGAGGCCTGGCCCAGGCGATCGTCGAGCTGCTTGGTCAGGAATGAATCCATGGACGCGTAGCTGAACAGGCCAACCGCACCGCAGATTGCCACCAGCAACGCCATGGCCACGAGCACCAGCCGGGTGCGCAGGTGCCAGGTTGAGGGATCGAGCCAGCGGCGGCCTTCTTTGCGGATTACGCCGGCAAGCGTGGGCACCGCTCAATCCGCCGGTTTGATGACATAGCCCGCCCCGCGGACGGTGTGGATCATAGGCGGGTGCGTTGCGTCCACCTTCTTGCGCAGGTAGGAAATGTAGAGTTCCACGATGTTGGCCTGGCCGCCGAAATCGTAGTCCCACACCCGGTCCAGGATCTGTGCCTTGCTGACCACCCGTTTGGGGTTCTCCATGAGGTAGCGGAGGAGTTCGAACTGGGTGGCCGTGAGCTGCAGTTCCTCCCCGGCCCGGGTCACCTCGCGCGTGTCGATGTTGAGGACGAGGTCGCCCACCACCAGCTCGGCGGTGTCCATGGCGGCAACCCCGGAGCGTTGCACCAGCCGGTGCAGTCGGAGGAGCACTTCTTCCATGCTGAAGGGCTTGGTGACGTAATCGTCGCCGCCGGCCGCCAGGCCGAGGATGCGGTCCTGGACGGCGTCTTTTGCCGTCAGGAAGAGCGCGGGCACCTCCGGCGCGAAGGCGCGGATCCTGGTGAGCAGCTCAACGCCGTCGAACCCGGGAAGCATCACGTCCAGCACCAGGACGTCCGGGCGGAACTCCTTGGCGAGTTTCACGGCTTCGGGGCCGTCACCGGCGACGGCAACGGACCAGCCTGCCATCCGCAGGCCCATGCTCATGAGCTCGGAGAGGCTGGGTTCGTCGTCAACCACCAGGGCGCGGATGGGGGAGCCGTCCGGGTGGGTGAGCTGGGGAAGGTTGTTAGTCATGGAGTGCGAAGTGGCCATGGGACAACTCTCCGATCTGCGGTTTAGCCGGCGCTATGGGGATCCTGTGGGCCGGCTGTGAATCCCAGCCTAGCGAGCTGAACGCTCCGGCGGCCCTTCCCGGGCGGCATGGCGTGAATCGGTTGTTTCCGCGCTGAAGGTGGCCGCAGAAAGGTCACAGGCTCACCTCGTGTGGTGCACAGGCCCCGCACAGGAACGATTCAGAGTCTGGGGTGGACACCGTCCGCAGGCCCGAGGAGTACGCCATGAACAACCACCAGAACACGCCGGTTCCGGAAACCAACCCGGAAACCAGCCCGGACCCCACTGGGGAAAACCAGCCAGGTACGGCAGGCACCCCCGTCAGCCGTCCCGTCACCGGCACTGCCGGCTCCGGGCAGGCTTCCGGGTGGGGCGCACCGCCGTCGTCAGCTCCTTCCGGCTCCCTGCCGGCGGAATGGGGTTCGTCCGGACCGGCAGCCGGCGGATGGGGCGCCCCGGCGTCTGCCGGACACTTCCCCGGCAGCGGGCCTGGCGGCCGTTCGAAACCCTGGACCGTGAAGCGGGGGATGGTGGCCGCAGGAGCGGCGGTTGTCCTCGTAGGGGGAGCCGGGGTCGGAATGTACGCCTTGGCGTCCAGCTCCGCGGCGGCGGACGGTGCCGACGCAACGGCCGACGGCGGTGCGCTGCAGGAAACTTTGCCGGGCGCCCGCGGCGGTGCGCCGGGCGGATTTGCCGACGGCGGGATGCCTGCCCAGGGTGGACCCGGAAACTTCGTCCCCGAGGGGCTGGGCGGAATGGGGAGTGGGGTGTCCGCCGCCGTGCACTCCGAATACGTGATCCTGCAGGACGGCGCTTACGTCACCAAAGTGGAACAGCAGGGGACGGTCACCGAGGTCAGTTCGGACGCCGTGACCGTCAAGAGTATGGACGGGTTCAGCCGGACATATACGCTGGGTTCGGATGCGGCAGTGAGCAATCAGCAACAAAGGCGTCAACAGGCCGGCGGAACCTCAACCAGCCAGCTGACAGTTGCCGATATCGTCTCGGGCGCCATGGTAAGGATCGTTGCTGTGAAAGAATCCAGCGGGTTCCCGGCCGAGTCCGTTCAGCTCGTGGCCACGACGCTGACAGGGCAGTCCAACTGAGCGGGCGGGGGTTCCGGGCGGGTTCCCTGAGCCAGATTTTTCCGTGAAGCAAAACCGGGGGCTGGACATCGGCAATAAGCGGACCTCGTATTTCAGCAATTCCATACTGACTGAATTTTTGCCACCTAAGGGTCCGTTTGGGAGAATATTATTCGGAATCTGACCAATTCCGATCGATCGTTCTGAAAAACACCTGTTATTTTATTGGCATTTCAGAATCGTGATTTGGGCCACAATGCGGGATTCCGTCTCACGATGCGGACGATTCGGTCCATTGTTACTTGCAAGTTTTCATTGTTACGTTGCACACTTCAATTGTGAACAAGAACTCAACAGCACCTGCAGCCGCAGAACCCTGGACCAGCCCACCCGCTGGCGAAGACATGCGCTGTTGTCGAATGCACGCCTAACTTTCCTACCCCGAGAAGTTTTTAGGCATTCGCCCCAAGCCCAGCGTCGGGCGCCCCTCCCCAGATCTCATTGCGGGGAAAGCCAGCATTCGAGCCGCGATGACGGCCATTCACATTGAGGTAAGCATTCCATGTCAGTTGCATCTGGATACGTCCACATCTCCGTCCGAAACGCCAACAAGGGCGGCCAGCCTTCCGGCCTACGCCAGGGATTCGGCGCCCGACCGGCGTTCGCCCCGGCAGCCCCCGGCAACAGCTTCCCGGCCCCCGGCTATGCGCCGCAGGGCTACAACCCGAACTCTTATGGCCAGCTTCGCGCTGTTCCCGCCGCCGAGTCAGCCCCGCAGACGGCGCCCACCCCCGTGATTGCACCGGCCAACGGCAGCGCCATCCGCCCCGTCGCGAACGAAAACGTTGCCCGCGGATTTGTCCTGTACATGGGCATCGACGAGGAAACCGCGGCAGCAGCCGGCACCTCCATCGCCAAGCTTGCCCAGGAAATCCGCGCTTACGCACAGTCCCTCGTCTCCGGTGCGGAGAGCTACGCTGCCGTGGCGGTTGCCCCCGCCAGCGCCCCGGGTTCCGCGCTCGACGTCGTACGGTCCACCTTCGGTGACCCCACCGTCAACTCCCGCCAGCGCACGGAAGCCGCCCGGCTGCCCCAGCCCCAGGATCCCCGGCCGTCCGGCGTCCTCATCGACCTGGCCCGCCGCGAAGTCCACCTCGACGGCGATTCCCTGAACCTGACCTTCAAGGAATTCGAGCTCCTCAACTACCTCGTCGAAAACGGCACCCGCACGGTGGGCCGCGACGAGCTGCTCGAGGGCCTGTGGCGCAACGCCGAAGAGGTTCCCAACGAGCGCACCATCGACGTCCACATCCGCCGCCTCCGCTCCAAGCTGGGCCGCCTCGCCAACACCGTGCGCACGGTCCGCGGCCAAGGCTACCGGTTCTACGAGCACCCGGAGGTCGTGGTCTGGGCCGCTCCGGAATACTCCATCTAGTCTTAGCCCCGCGCAAAGCGTCCGTTCCCCTTGTTGGGACGGGCGCTTTCGCTTTCGCGGCACGATCCCTCGGCGCCTGCGCTCGTTCCTCACGCAACAACGGCGCTTTCGGGATGTGCCGCTACGCTGCAGCGCCCTTTGCCCCGCTGGGACCGTGCTTCGCGGGGGTGGGCTCTTGAAGTTGTGCCTCCGCGGCTGGTGGGGGGCGTTGGCCTAGGTGTGGTCCTGTGGTCCTATGGCCCTGTTGGCTTGGGGTGGTGCGGCGTAGGCTCTGATCGTCCATCCGACCATCAGGAGGAACCATGTCAGTTGCACGCATTACAACCCTGAGCGCGAACTCGAAAACCTCGTTTGATGATGCCATCAAAGAAGGCATCGACCGGGCCAACAAGACGCTGCGGGGCGTTACGGGCGCATGGGTGAAGGAACAGAAGGTCGAAATCGCGAACGGGGCCGTCGTTGCCTGGCACGTCGTTCTCGAAGTGACCTTCGTTCTGGAGGACTGAACCGTGTGCAGGGCGGCCGTGACCTGAGGGGCAAGGCCGCCGCACTAGGATTGGTGCATGAGCGAGCATCACATCAGGCGGCTGGTCCTCATGCGGCACTCCAAGGCCGATTGGCCCGGAGGCGTGCCCGACCATGAGCGGCCACTGGAAGAGCGCGGACACCGGGAGGCGCCGCTGGCAGGCAAATGGCTGCTCAAACACGGAGTCGTTCCCGATTTCATCCTGTGCTCCAGTGCGCTGCGGACCCGGCAGACGTGCACGTGGGTGTGCGCGGAACTGGGGGACAAGGCCCCGACACCGAAACTTGAGGATGGCCTCTACGGCGCATCGGCACTTCGGATGCTTACCGTCATTAACCACGTGCCGGACACCGTGACCACACTGATGGTGATCTCCCACATGCCCGGCGTGCAGGATCTTGCCATGCATCTTGCTTCACGTGACTCCAACCACGATGCCTACATGGACGCGGCCAACCGGTTTCCCACGAGCGGCTTGACCGTGCTGGAAACTGAAAAGACCTGGGCTGAACTGGACGGCCAGGACGCCCGGCTGACGCACTTCAAGGTGCCCCGGGCGCACAAGTAGGCACCGGCAATTTACCGCCGCGGTTCATGGTCAGCAGGGGGTTTGTGATGTTTACTGGAGATATTCATCGGCGGCCCAGGTTAGAGGAGAACATCGTGGACTCAGGACAGCTTGTGGGCATCATCATCGGCGTTGTGGTGGTGGTTGCGATTATTGCAGCGGTACTGTTCTTCAACCGCAGGCGCAAGGTGGAGGCGGACAGGAACCGCGCCGCCGAAATGCGTGAAAAAGCCAAGGCCGATGAGCTCGGAGCCCGGGAGCGCGAGGCCAAAGCCGCGCGTGCCGAGGCCGATGCCAAGCAGGCAGAGGTTGAGGCCGAGCGCCTGCGCCGGGATGCCCGCGAAAAGCAGCAGGAAGCGGAACGCGTGCGGGCCTCGTCGCAGGAGCAGCTCCGCGAAGCCGATGAAGTTGACCCGGACGTGGTCACCGCCGACCGGCAAGCCGCTGACAGGCACAACACCGACGTCCACGACACAGACCGGCACGACACAGACCGGCACGATGCGGCCCCCGTCCCGCCGCAGACGCGTGCGGAAGCGGGCACCCGCGGACGCGGGGACAACATTCCGCCGGCGGGGGAACCAGCCGCCGCGGAACCCCGCACGGCTGCCCCCGTCACGAACGAACCCCGCACGGCTGCCCCCGTCACGAATGAACCCCGCACGGCTGCCCCCCATACTTCGGAATCCACCACCACGGAGACGGGCGCCGTGGAACCCGGGACGACACGGCGGACCGATTCCGTCCCGGGCGGCGACCAGCATGACAGCGGAGCGGACGGGGCTCCCGGAGAGCGCCCCCGGAACCTTTGACCGGCATACCGTGGCGCTGCAGCACTGAACCGGCAGCCGGAGAGTGAACCTTCGCCATTCCGCCCTTGCGGTCCTCGTGGCCGTCCTGTGGGGCGCGAATTTCGTTGCGATCGACCTCGGCCTGCACGCCAACGGCACGGAAGTGCCGCCGCTGCTATTTGTGGCCATGCGCTTTGTACTGGTGGTCTTTCCGTGGATTTTCTTCATCCGCAGGCCCAACGTCAACTGGCGGGCCATCCTTGGCGTCGGCCTGTTTATGGGTGCCGGACAATTCGGCCTCCTTTACCTGGCCATGGCCCTGGGTATGCCGGCCGGGCTGGCCTCACTGGTCCTGCAGGCACAGGTGCTGCTAACGGTGCTGCTGGCTGCAGGAATCCTGGGTGAACGTCCCAGCGGACGCCAGTTCGCCGGCGTCGTGCTCGGTGTGGCGGGCCTTGCCGTCGTGGCAGTCGGCCGCAGCATGGTGGCGCCTGTTCTTCCCCTGATTATCATGCTTGCGGCCGCGCTGTCCTGGGCGGCGGGCAACATCGTCGCCCGGCAGGCCAAGGCCTCCTCCGGCCTGGGCCTCGTGGTGTGGTCCGGTGCTGTGGTTCCGCTGCCGCTGTTCGGGTTGTCACTGTTGATCGACGGTCCGGCCGCCGTGGGCGGGACTCTCACCGGGCTGCAGTTGGTCACCATCCTGAGCGCCATCTACACGGCTGTGCTCGGGTCCCTGGTGGGCTTCGGAATCTGGAACTGGCTCCTGGGCCTCTACCCGTCGTCGGCAGTGGTCCCGTTTACGTTGCTTGTCCCGGTGGTGGGGATGACGACGGCGTGGCTGGTCCTGGGCGAGGTCCCCTCACCTGCGGAGATGGCCGGCGGGCTCCTGCTGCTGGCCGGAGTGGCTATCGCCGTCCTCCGGCCTGGCCTGCGGGGAGCCACGCCGGGCCAGCGCAGATGGCATGCTCAGCGACGTGATGTGGCCTTTGCGGGCGACTTGGGCGATGGCTTGGCCGGCTTGGGCACGGCCGGCTTGGGCACGGCGGACTTGGGTGCCGGCCGGGACACGCGTGTCACGGGGGCCTTGGCAAATGACGACGCCGACGCGGGCCGTTTGGCCGCCGGGGCGCGGGAGGCTCCTGATCTTGACGCGGGAACGCGTCCGTAGGCGGTCCCGGCAGCCGCGCGCGAAGCAGGCCGGGCCGCCGGTCGGCTGGCGGTGCCTGCAGGTCTGCGCCGTCCGGACTGGTTGCGTCCAGACGGGTTACGGCCAGACAGGTTACGGCCGGACTGGTTGCGGCCCGGCCGGAGCCGCCTGCCGGCCGGCCACACCGCGCCGGTGAACAGAACCAGCAGCGTTCCCGCCCCGGAAACGGCAGCGAGGTAGAAGTAGATATCGGAGTCCTGCGTGGTCACAGCCGTGCCCAGCGAATCCGGTTCCGCGGTGAAGGCGAGCCCCCACATGCGCAGGAACGCAATGGCGAAACCGATGAACAGGCTGGTTCCCACGCCTCCCGCCAGCAGGGCCACGTTTCGTCGCCGGGCCACCACCTGGACGACACAGGCAAGGTATCCCACGGCCACGGCTCCGAGGAACGCGTACATCACTGCCTCTTCGAGCGTGATCGCGGTGAGCACCAGAAGGCCCGCAGCGGCGAAGGCCGCAACGATGGCTAGTCTTCCACTGTTACCCATGTGGCGCATGTGACTAATCTTCCCCGATGCGTGCTACTTCCTGACGTAGCCACGCATGATTGCCATGATTGCTGCAACGCTTTGTTCGCGCGTGCGCTCGGGGTTGTACGTCTGGCGGTCCAGGCCCACCACAAAGCAGGCTCCGAAGATGGCGGTCTCCAGGCTGCCTCGGGAGATGGATTCGTCAACGTCGTACCGTCCGGCCACGCCCTCGATCGCGGCGCCGATCACTTCCAGCAGGCGGCCGCGAAGCTCGGCAAAGGTGTCCTGCCATTCGCTGGGGGTCCGCCAGTTCTCGCTGACCCACAGCCTGGCGAAGGAGGGGTACTCGGCCATGAAGTCCATGGCCTGGCCGATCATCTCGTCCATGGCGGCCAGCGGGTCAGCGGAGGAGTCCTTTACGCTCAGCAGCCTGGCCAGCAGGATGTCCACGCCGTGGCGCAGCAGCTGGGCGATCAGGTCGGACTTGCTGCCGAAGTTGTAATAGACCGTCCCCTTCGAAACGCCGGCGGCCGCAGCGATCTCGTCCACCGTGACGCCGGCCGCACCACGTTCCCCGATGAGTTCCATGGAGGCTTCGAACAGCTTTTGCTTGGTGGCATTGGTGCGGGCGGGGCGGAGTTTCTTGTCGCCGGCTTCCGGCATGCTCATACGGCGATCTCCGGTTTCAGGGACTTCAGGGTCCAGAACTTGTGCTTGTGGACGGCCAGCGTTGACAGCGCGGCCCCCAGCATAGTGTAGCCAAGCAGGCCGGCCACGGTGGGCAGGATCATCGACAGGTCCGCGCCGTAGATCAGGTGCCGCATCCCGGTGACAACGTAGCCCATCGGGAGGACCTCATGCACCACGTGCAGCGGCTGGGGCGTGGTCTGCCAGGGGAAGGTGCCTCCCGAGGACACCAGCTGAAGCACCAGCAGGATCAGCACCACGAGCTTCCCGGGTGAACCAAGCAATGCCACGATGCCCTGGATGATGGCGCTGAATGCCATGGCGGCCGCAAGCATGAACAGCCACATCAGCACCGGGTGCGCGGGGTTCAGGCCTAGCGCCAGGTCCACTACGAGAGTGAGCAGGCTCGCCTGGACAACGGAGACAGCCAGGAAGGGAAGCCAGCCGCCCACGGCGATCTTCCATGACGGCGCGTTGGACGCCAGCGCCCGCTGCGTGACGGGCCGCATAGCCTGGATGAGCATAAAGATGCCGATCCACAGTGCCAGGGTCAGGAAGAACGGTGCGAGGCCGGCCCCATAGGACCCGGCCTTCGCCTGGGAGACGTTGCTGACGGCCACGGGATCGGCCATGACCTTGGCGAGGCTGTCCTTTTGGTCATCGTCGGGATTGGGGACCTGCCCCGCGCCCTTGGCCAGCTCCGAGGCAAGGGTGCCAGCTCCGCCGGCGGCCGTTGCCGCGCCGTCCTCAAGCTGCGCCGCGCCGCCGTCGAGCGTCCGGGCGCCTTCGGCGAGCTTCGCGGCGCCGTCAACGGCACTCTGCTCGCCGGCCGCCAGTGCGGATGATCCGGTGTGGAGCTGGTCGGCTCCTGCGGACGCCTGGGAGATGGCGCCCGTCAGGGCGGGTGTGGCGGCCGCCAGCTTGGCGGCACCGGCGCTCACTGCAGCCGAACCGTCGGCAAGCTGTTGGATCTGCGCCGCATCGGACTGGATTTTGGCCTTGGCGTCCGCGACAGGTCCGGAGGCAGCAGCCGCATCAAAGTCCGCAAGAATGCTGTCCGCCTGGGCCTGGGTGATGATCCCGGCAGCCATCAGCCTGCTGTTGGACTCGACAACCCGGGTCCGCAGCCCCTGGTCCGCCGTGTTCAATTGCCCGACGACGTCCTGCACCTTGGTGTTCAGGGTGGCGTTTCCGGCGGCCACCTGGGCGGCGCCGTCGGCCAGCTTTTGCGAATCGGCTGGCAGGGAGCCCGTCTTGTCCTCGAGCTGGCCGAGTCCGTCGCTCAGCTGTGCCGCGCCGGCGTTCAGCTGGTTGGCGCCGTCGCGCAGCTTGAGCTGGCCGCCGTAGAGCTCATCGGCCCCGCTGCTCATCTGCGTGGTGCCGTCGTGGAGGGCCACGGTGCCGTCGTGGAGCTTGGTCACGCCGTCGGAAAGCTGGCCGGCGCCGTCCGCTGCCTTGACCATCTGGGTGTGGATGGTGCCGAACCCGGTGAGCAGCTGGTTGGCGGTTTCCTCGCCCACTTCCTTCGCGACGCTCGAGTGGACGGCCGTGGTCAGCTTGTCCACGATGGTGCTCAGGAGGTAGTTGTTGGCGTCGTTCGTGGTCACGTTCAGCATCGCCTGGTTGGCTGCGTCGAAGCTGCCGGGGGAGGCAAGGTTCGAGGAGAAGTCCTTGGGAATTTTGAGGGCGAAGGCGTACTTGCCGCTGCTGACTCCTTCATCGGCCTTCTCTGCGGAATCGACCGGCTGCCAGTTGAACACGTGACCGTCGATGAGGCTGTCGGCTACATCCTGGCCGGCATGCAGCTGTGTTCCGTCGCCGGACGTGGCGCCGGTGTCCTCCACCAGCAGTGCGGCGTCGATCTGGTCCAGGTTGCTGTACGGATCCCAGTTGGCGTAGAGATACACCGCCCCGTAAAGCAACGGCACCATGGTCAGGGCAATGATGGTCAGCTTGGGCAGCAGCCCGCCGGTCATGCGCTTGAGTTCGGAGCGGGCCAGCCGCAGCACAGTCACTTTGCGTCCTCTGTTTCGGTTTCGGGGCTGGAGTTTTTGTCCACATCAAGGGACTTCGGGGCCGTTTTGCCCGCGTTATCTGGACAAAAACTCTTGTCAAGGGGAGGGCGGGGGACGGCGTTGCCGATCACCGCGGCGGGGCCGGTCCAGTTGTCCGGGAGGGAAGCGACCGTGGCGACGACGGCGAGGTGCCGGCCGCCGTCGTACGCCAGCTCCTGAAGCCGCGGCAGCCAGTCTGCGGTGTCAGCGCTGTGGCGGTCGGGGGAGTCGACCACCAGGAGGTCGGTGTCCGGGTTGGCGAGCGAGAGGGCAGTGAGCAGTTCGATGCGCCTGGCAGGGGCCAGCTGTTCCGTCCACAGGCCGGCGATGTCCTCGAAGCGGTTGACTTTGAGCCACGGTTTGCTGAGCAGCGCACCGCGGTAGCGCCGGGGGATCAGCGCCAGGTCCTCGGTGACGAGATCGCGCACGCTCAGGTGCTGCTCGGGTTCATTGACCCCGGGGGCGTCCACCAGGGAGCTGGCCAGCCGAATGTGCTTGGTCTTCGCCACGCTGTCCCAGAGGAGCCCGCCGGACGACGGTTTCATGCGTCCGCTCAGTGTGAGTGCCAGCGCAGTTCTCTGATCCTGGCCGGCGCCGGTGACCAAAACCAGCTCGCCCCGCCGGGCCTGGAGTGAAGTCGGCGGGAGGAGGTCATCCCGCCGGCCTTTCACGTGAAGCTGTCGAACCGAGAGCATTGGAGCCTTTCGCAGAGGGTTTCTGCTTCAAGGCTAACTGAACTGACTGGTCAGTTCAAATAGAATGCGGCGGATGTGACCAGGCAGTCAGAGGCCGTACTCCTCGAGCAGCCGAAGCCACACCTCGCTGATGGTGGGGTAGGACGGCACCGCATGCCACAACCGGTCCAGGGGCACCTGGCCTACGACGGCGATGGTGGCGGCATGGAGGAGCTCGGCCACGTCCGGGCCCGCGAACGTGGCACCGAGCAGCACCTTCCGGTCCTCGTCCACCACCAGCTGCGCCCAGCCCTCGTAGTGCTCGGAATGCAGCGAGGAGCCGGACACGTTGATGGGGAGTTCCACCGAGGAGACGTTGTAGCCGTCCTTCTCCGCCTGCCGGACGGACCGGCCCACGCTGGCGAGCTCGGGATCCGTGAACACCACATTGGGAATGGCATGGTCGTTGGCGGTCTGCGCGAAGCGGCTCCACGGCGCCGGCGTTCCGTGCAGCTCACCCTTGGCCCGCGCGGCGATGGCGTCGCCTGTGGCGCGTGCCGAATATTTGCCCTGGTGCGTCAGCATGACCTTGCCGGCCGCGTCCCCCACCGCATAGAGCCACGGGCTGTTGCCGCCGTCGCTGCTGTCGGCGTGGATGCCCTCCACCAGCCCGGTGGTGTCCGTGCGCAGCGGCGGTACTTTGCCGTCGGCGCCAAGGCCCACGGCTTCCAGCCCCAATCCGTCCAGGGCGGCATGGCGGCCGGTTGCCACCAACAGCTTCTCGGCACTGACGCTGCTGCCGTCCGCCAGATCCACGGTGACCGAGCCGTCGTCGTTCTTGCTGACCCGCTCAGTGCCGGTGTTGAGGCGGACGTCCACACCGTCCGCGCGGAGGCCGGCCAGCACCAGATTTGAGGCGTCCTGCGGGTACATGCTGAGCAGGTCGCCGCGCGCCACGAGCGTCACGGACGAACCAAGCCGGGCGAATGCCTGCGCCAGCTCGGTGCCGGCCACCCCGCCGCCGAGGACCACCAGGCTGCGCGGAACGCTGCGTGCGGAGGTGGCCTCACGGGTAGTCCAGTACTCCAGCTCCGCCAGGCCTGCTACCGGCGGAGCCGTGGGGGCCGATCCGGTGGAGAGTACGACGGCGTGCCTCGCCGAGAGGAGGTAGTTCTTGCCGTCCAATCCCGTCACTTCCACCGCACGGGGGCCGGTGATACGGCCACGGCCCCGGATCAGTTCAATCCCGGTGTCCTCCACCCATTTGACCTGGCCGTCATCCTGCCAGTTGGACGTGAAGTAGTCCCGGCGCTTGAGTACGGCGGATGCGTCCAGGGTCCGTGTGACCGCTTCTCCGGCACCGGGAACGGTTTGTGCGCCATGAAGGGCGGTGCCGGGGCGCAGCAGGGCCTTGGAGGGCATGCAGGCCCAGTAGGAGCATTCGCCGCCCACCAGCTCCGCCTCGACCAGGACCGCCGTCAGGCCGCCCTGGACCACGCGGTCCGCGACATTCTCCCCCACGGCGCCCGCGCCGATCACTATGACATCGAATTCGCGTTCAATTGTCGCCGTCATGGCAACAGACTACGCCCGGCATCCAGGATGTGTGGCGGGATGAAGATTGGGAGATTGGCGCCGGCAATCAGGCCCGGGATAGGCGCGGGAGCTTAACAGTAGGTGGGACATCCAATATTGTTTGCTGTGACCCACTGTGTCCGGTGGTTCAGGACTCTCGGTTAGGGGAACCCATGACTACATCAGGCGTCGCTTCACAGGCGCGGTTCAGCGCCCAGGCGCGGCTCCGCGCGCTTCAGGCGGACATCATGGACCTCATTCTGGAACGTGAACTCGAGGCGGGGGATCCGCTGCCCACTGAAAACGAGCTCGCCGTGGCGTTGGGCGTGGGGCGGAATACGCTCCGTGAATCGCTCAAAGTGCTGCAGGCGCTTGGCGTTGTGGAAATCCGCCACGGATTCGGAATGTTTGTGGCGCCCAGTAATTTTGATGCCCTGGCAGACGGATTGACCTTCCGTGGCAGGCTGTCGCTGCGGCACAAGGGCGGTGAGGCCCTGGAGCTGGTGGACGTCAGGCAGGCCCTCGAATCCGGCCTGGTTGGCAGTGCCATGGACGCGATGAGCTCCGGGCAGCTGGCAGCTGTTGAGGAGTCCGTGGTCCGAATGGAGGAGCTGGCTGCCGCTGGGGAGGCGTTTGTGGAAGCGGACGCCGAGTTCCACCGGCGGTTATTTGAGCCGCTTAACAACGCGCTGCTGATCAACCTGCTCGCCGTTTTCTGGAAGGTGTACCGGCAAATTCACCTCGAGGTCGGCACGGGTGCCGAGGATCTGATGGAGACGGCGGCGATGCACCGCGGGATCTACGAGGCACTGGCGCATGGAGACAAAGCCCTGGCTGCTGAACGGCTCAACCGCCACTTCGACGGCATCCGTCACCGCATCACCGAGTCAATAGAGAACTAGGACGGCGGCCTGACCCGAAGGGGCGGTCAGGCCGGCGGCCGCCCTCGGCCGTCAAACCGAAACATATTGAAACAAAAAAAGATCCGCACCGGCGAACCGGTGCGGATCTTTCTATCTGTGCGCCCAAAGGGATTCGAACCCCTGACCTTCTGTTCCGTAGACAGACGCTCTATCCAGCTGAGCTATGGGCGCATTCTCGGCTCCGGGAGTTTTTCGTTCACCCCCGAACCTCGAATTACTTTACGCGAGTTGCCGCGGAGTTCCAAATCGAAACGTGTGTAATCTACACGACTAGACCGGTCTATGTGACCTTCCTCACAAAAAGGGCCGATTCCTTGGGTGCTGTTCCTTGATTTTCCGCGGTTTTTGCTTTTTAGCCCCGAGGACATCCCATCTCTGGCCCAGAAATTCCAGTGGTCTAGAGCCCTAGCATTTAGGACACACCACTGAACCCGAGGAAGGGAACCGCAATGGGCGATCTCGCACGACTGCCGCTGCTTGAGAAAGCACCCACTACACATGCCGGCCTGCTGGCATGGGTCGAAGAGGTTGCAGAACTTACTCAGCCGGACCGGATCCACTGGGTTGACGGTACCGAAGAGGAAAACACGCGCCTCACCGACGAACTCGTCGCAGCAGGAACGCTGACGCGCCTGAACCAGGAGCTCTTCCCCAACTCTTTCGCTGCATTCTCTGATCCCGCGGACGTAGCCCGTGTGGAAGAGCAGACCTTCATCTGCTCCGAGAAGGAGCACGACGCCGGCTTCACCAATAACTGGATGGCCCCGGCCGAGATGAAGCAGAAGCTGCGCGGACTGTTCGCCGGCTCCATGCGCGGCCGCACCATGTACGTGATCCCGTTCGTCATGGGCCACCTGGATGCCGAAGATCCGAAGTTCGGCGTCGAAATCACCGACAGTGCCTACGTTGTTGCCTCGATGCGCATCATGGCCCGCATCGGCACCGACGTGCTGAACCGCATCACGGAGACCAACGCGTTCTTCGTCCCGGCCCTGCACTCCCTGGGTGCCCCGCTCGAGACCGGCCAGGCCGACGTGCCGTGGCCGTGCAACCCGGATAAGTGGATCGTGCACTTCCCCGAGGAGCGCTCCATCTGGTCCTACGGCTCCGGCTACGGCGGAAATGCGCTGCTGGGCAAGAAGTGCTACGCCCTCCGCATCGCCTCCGTGATGGCCCGCGACGAAGGCTGGCTGGCTGAGCACATGCTCATCCTGAAGCTGACTTCCCCGGAGCAGAAGACGTACTACGTCTCGGCCGCCTTCCCGTCCGCCTGCGGCAAGACCAACCTTGCGCTGCTCGATCCCACCATCGAAGGCTGGAAGGTGGAGACCCTGGGTGACGACATCACCTGGATGCGCTTCGGCAAGGAAGGCGAGCTCCGCGCCGTCAACCCCGAGGCCGGCCTCTTCGGCGTTGCTCCCGGCACCGGCTGGGGTACCAACCCCAACGCGATGCGCGCCATCGCCAAGGGCAACAGCATCTTCACCAACGTCGCGCTGACCGACGATGGCGGTGTGTGGTGGGAGGGCATGACCGAGGAAGTGCCCGCGCACCTCACCGACTGGCAGGGCAACTCGTGGACCTCGGACTCGGACAAGCCCGCTGCGCACCCGAACTCCCGCTTCTGCACGCCGATCGACCAGATCGACATGCTGGCCGAGGAATACCACAGCCCGAACGGCGTGGAGCTTTCCGCGATTCTCTTCGGTGGCCGCCGCAAGACCACCATTCCGCTGGTCACCGAGGCGCGCAGCTGGTCCAACGGCATCTTCATGGGCTCCACCCTGTCGTCCGAGACCACTGCCGCCGCAGCCGGCGCGGTTGGTGTTGTCCGCCGGGATCCGATGGCCATGCTGCCCTTCATCGGCTACGACGCAGGCGACTACCTGAACCACTGGGTCAACCTGTCCGCCAAGGCCAACCCGGAGCGCCTGCCCAAGATCTTCCTGGTCAACTGGTTCCGCCGCAATTCCGAGGGCGGCTTCGCCTGGCCCGGATTCGGTGACAACGCCCGCGTCCTGAAGTGGGCCATCGAACGCCTCGAAGGCAAGGCTGACGCCGTGGAGACCCCCATCGGGTTCGTTCCCACGGGCGATGCGATCGACCTCAAGGGCCTGGACATGACGCCTGCCCAGGTTGAAGAAGCCGTCCGCGTCGACCCGGCCGAGTGGGCCACCGAACTCGCCTCCATCGAGGAATGGTTCGCCAACTTCGGCGGCTCGCTGCCCGAGGCACTGCAGTCCGAGCTGGAGGGCCTGAAGGCCCGCCTCGGCTAGGTCCCCACCGCCTCCCTAGCTTCGCTCCGCTCAGCCAGGGAACCCTCGGCGGCGGAGGCCCCTGAATAGTACGACGGCGGCCCCGCACCTTTCCCCCTGGAAGGTGCGGGGGCCGCCGTCGTCAATTCACCGTTGATGACTCCATAACAGCGGTTTCCGCGTCAAACGGCCGTTCCATGGCAGCCGATCATGAACCCCGGCCATTGTGCCGCGCATGCGGCAGGCGTAGCTTTTAGAGAACCAGTTGTTCTCTAAGTTGAGGGACCGGGCTATGGGCAACACCCAGCAGCGCACCAGACGGATCCCGTCTGCCGTCAGGGCGGCGCTGCCTGGCATCCTGCTCGTGATGTTCCTGGGAGCCCTTGACCAGACTGTCATGGCGTCTGCGCTGCCCACCGTTGCCGGAGACCTGGGTGGTCTGGACCAGATGTCCGCCATCATCACCGGCTACCTTGTCGCCGCCACGGCCGCGATGCCCCTGACCGGCAAGCTCGGCGATGCTTTCGGGCGCAAGCGCGTCCTCCAAGGCTCCCTAGTCTTCTTCGTTGTTGGCGCGGCGTTGTGCTCCTTGGCGCAGACCGTGCCGGAACTCATCGCCTACCGGGCGATTCAGGGCATCGGCGGTGGAGGGCTCATGATCGGGGCGCAGGCGATCATTGGCGAACTTGTCAGTCCCCGCGACCGCGGCAGGCTTCTTGGCATCATCGGCGCCGCCTTCATTGTGGCCGCGGTAGCCGGTCCGCTTGCCGGCGGGGCGGTGGTGGACCACTTCTCTTGGCGCTGGATCTTCTATTTCTACGTGCCGTTGGGCCTGGCCGCCCTTGCCGTGGTGACGCTCACGCTCCGGCTGCCGGACACCCCGCGCGGGCGGCGGGTGGACTACGCTGGCGCGGCCTTGCTGTGCCTGGCAATTGTCTCCGTGATCCTGCTCTGCAGCGGCGGCAGCTATTCGGGGCCGGGCTGGGTGGGGCCTGTCCTGGCGGTGGTGGCTGTTGCGGCCATGGCCGGGTGGTTGTTTGCCGCGCGCCGCACTGCGGATCCGATCATCCCGTTGTCGCTGTTCCGCGACGCCGCATTCGCGGTCCCGACGGCGGTCAGCTTCCTGATCGGCTTCGCCATGTTCGCCACGGTGAGCTACCTTCCGGCGTTCCTGCAGGTGGGCATGGGCATGTCGGCCACCGCTTCGGGCGGCGTGCTGATCGTCCTGATGGCCGGGGTGTTGCTCACGACGGCGGTATCCGGCACCCTGATCACCCGCACCGGACGCTACAAGCTGTACCCGGTGGCCGGGACGTTGCTGGCCGTTCCCGGAACCTGGCTGTTCAGCACCATGGATTCGAGGAGCAGCCCGTGGCTGGTGCTGGCGTCGATGCTCTTGCTCGGGCTGGGCATCGGGCTGGTCATGCAAGTCATGGTGCTGGTGGTGCAGAACGCCGTGGAGCGGCGCGACCTGGGCGCCGCCACGTCCACCGTGACCTTTCTTCGCCAGGTGGGCGCCTCTGTTGGCGTGGCAGTTCTGGGTTCCCTGATCACCGTGCGCTTCGCCGCCGCCGTCCCCGCGCCGCTGGCCGCCGCATTGGGGGAGAGCCTCAAATCACTGACGCCCAAGGAACTTGAGCGTCTGCCTGCTGCGGACCGCAGTGCAGTGGCCGAGGCGTTCGGCCATGCACTTCCGCCCGTTTTCGGGTATGCCGCCGTGGTGCTGGCCGCGGGATTCCTCCTGACACTCTTCCTGCCCGAGCGGGAGCTGCGGACCACGGCGCACTCCGATGCTGCAGACCCTGACGCCGCGCACTCCGATGCTGCAGACCCTGCCGACCGCACACAAAGAGGAGCCCCCGATGACTGAAAAGACCACCTCCCCGCTGGCCGATTTCGGCGCAGGAGACATCGCCGCCGCCGGTGGAAAGGGTGCTGCCCTGGGCGAGCTGCTGCGCCAGGGATTTCCGGTGCCGCCGGGCTTCATCATCACCACCGGCGCGTACCTGTCCTTCCTGGCGGAAACAAGGGTGGGTGCGGCGCTGGAGGGCCTGCTGCGAGCTGACTCCGCCGGCGGCGCGGACATTGGCACTGCCGAGGGTGAAAGCCGCGGCGCCGCCATCCATGCCCTGTTCGCGGGAACGGAACTTCCCGGACAGCTGAGGCAAGAGATCGGCGCGGCCTATGCGGAGCTGGGCGGCGGAGCCGTGGCGGTTCGTTCCAGTGCCACGGCGGAGGACTTGCCGGGGGCCGCGTTCGCCGGCCAGCAGGACACGTACTTGAACGTACTCGGCGAGGACGCCGTGGTCCAGGCGGTCGCCGACTGCTGGGCCTCGCTGTGGACAGACCGGGCCGTTGCATACCGCCGGCGCCAGGGGACCGATCCGCGCGGGCTGGCCATCGCCGTCGTCGTGCAGAGAATGGTGCCGGCCGATGCGGCCGGAGTCATGTTCACCGCAAACCCCGTCACGGGCGAGCGTGGTGAAATCGTGGTGGACGCGAGCCCTGGTCTGGGGGAGGCAGTGGTCGCAGGGCGGGTGACGCCGGAACACTATGTCCTGGACCGCACGGGAAAGGCGCTCAGCTTTGCGCCCGGCGGCCGGGAAGTGGTGATCAGTGCGGCCGAGGGCGGCGGCACACAGGAAAACCCGGCAGCGCCGGGCACCGGGCCGGAGCTCACCGCGGATCAGCTGACGGAACTGGCCCGTCTGGGACAGCGTGCACAGCAACACTTCGGGCGGCCGCAGGACATTGAATGGGCGGTCTCCGAGGGACTCCTTTACGTGCTGCAGTCGCGGCCAATGACGGCGCTGCCGCCCCAGCCGCAGATGCTCAACCCCTTCCAACGTCGGCTGGGGCCGTTTTTCCTGGAGATGTTCCAGGAACGGCCCTATCCGCTGGATGTGTCCGGCTGGATGAGCCGGGGAATCCTGGCCATGCTGCATCGAATGGCCGGAAGCGTGGGGGTGGTCTTCCCAGCCGTTGAGCTGCTGCTCCCGGAGGAGGACGGCGTGGTGGTGCGGCTCGTCCCGCCGGTTCCGCACCCGACCATCCGGACGCTGGCCGCGCCTGTGTCAGTGGTGCGCCGCGCCAGGCAGTTCAATCCGGCCATGTGGACACAGGATCCACGGTTTTCCGCCTTCCTTGAGGACGTGGAACAGCTGAACGGGAAGGATCCCGGCCCGTTACGGTGGCGTGCCGTCGTCGCACTCGTGGAAGAATCCTTCGCAACGATGCGGGGCATCACGGATCTGCGCGTCTCCTACCTGCCCGGAGTATTCGTGCCGTTGCTGAAAATGCGCCTGATGCTCTTGCTGCTGGGCAAAGTTAAGCTGGCGGACGCGCTGATCGCCGGGGCGGAAACCCGGACCAGCCAGGCGAACCGCGCTCTTGAACAGCTGGCCGCGATTGCCGCCGAGGATCCCGGACTGGCACGCGCCTTTGCGGAGTCGGACCCGGGCCGGCTGCTGGAGGTGGTGGAAAAGGAACCCGAGCACGTCGCCTTCCGCGAGGCTTTCAAAGCGTTCCTGCTCGAATACGGGCACCGTGAAACCATCAGCGTTGTCCTGAGCAGTGCGCCCACCTGGTCCGATGCACCGGAAGTGGTGCTGGGGCTGGTGAAGGCCATGTTCGGCGAGCGGCTCCAGGCGGTGGACCAGACCGGGATGGCGCTGTCCGAGTTGAGGAGGCACCCTCTGCTCCGGTTCGAGCCCCTGCGCCGGAGCGTGCTGGCCGCCGTCGGGTCCGCACGCAGCGGAATGGCGTTCCGCGAGGACAGCCACTTCTACGCCACAAAGGTCATTCCGCCGATGCGCCGAGCGCACCGGGAGCTCGGCCGCCGCCTGGTGCTTGCCGGCGTGGTCGACGAGGCGCACGACGTCTACCACCTGCGCTTCGAGGAGCTGGCCTCCATCACGGACACGGACGACGGCGGGGCGCTGCCAGCTTCCGTCCGGGAGCGTTTCCGTCCGGTGGTGCTGGCGCGGGCGGCGAAGCGGCGCGAGCTGGAGGGGATCCCGTTGCTGGATCCGGCTTTGCTCTTTGGCCGGAACCGCCGTGTGAAAGATGCCCTCGTCACCGGAACGCCAGCCAGCCGCGGCCAGGCGAGCGGGCCCGTGCGGGTGATCCGTGGACCTGCCGAGTTCGGCCAGCTGCGCAGTGGCGAGATCCTGGTCTGCCCGTATACAAACCCGTCCTGGACACCCCTGTTCCAGCGGGCCGCCGCGGTGGTGGTGGACACCGGAGGGCTCGGCTCGCATGCGGCGATTGTGGCGAGGGAGTATGGAATTCCGGCCGTCATGGGCACCGGTTCAGGTACCAGCACCCTGGCCGACGGGCAGCGCGTACTTGTGGACGGAACCGCCGGAGCGGTCCTGTCCGCGCCCACGCCGGACGGGGCTTGAGATGCCGGAGCTCCAGGACCACCGAAAGCTGCCGCGCCGCCGCGGAGCGGCCCTGAACAGCGCCATCTTCGAAGCGGTCCGGGCGGAGATTGCCGAATCAGGGTATGCCGCGCTGACCATGGACAGTGTGGCCGAGCGCGCCCGGGCCAGTAAGGCCTCGCTCTACAGGCGGTGGCCCGGACGTGCGGCTTTGGTGCTGGAGGCAGCCTACGATGCGATGCCCAGCCCCGCGTCCGCCCCCGACACCGGAAGCCTGCGCGGAGATGCCCTGGCACTCCTGCGGCACGTGGCGCAGCAACTGCAAGGAGTGGTGGGGCAGGCCATGCGCGGGCTGCTGGGCGAGGCGCTCCAGAACCCCGCGGTGGCCGCGGAAATCCACGACTACGCGCGAGGCAACGTCGTCAAGGTCATGCACGCCATCGTCGAGCAAGCCGTGGCCCGGGGCGAATGCGACCCCGCCCTGGCCACGGCATGCAAAATCGAGGCGGGCCCCGCCCTGCTCCGGCAGAGATTCATCTTCTCGGCCGCGCCCATCGAGGACGATTATCTGGTGCAGGTGGTGGACGAGGTGATGCTGCCGTTGCTGGGGGCCAGCCCGCCCGGGGCGCCGCCGTCGTACTCTGCGCGAACGGACACTTAAGCCCTCAAGAAGCGCGAACGGACACTTGAGCCCCGGGGCTTAAGTGTCCGTTCGCGCTTCCCCACAGGGGCGGACTAGCTGTACTAACCCGGTACGTTGGTGACGCGGCTTGCCGGTGAGGCGCCGTTGAGTGCGGTGTGGGGCCTGCTGTGATTGTAGTGCTCGAGGAAGTCCTGATAGCAGGCTTGGCGTTCGGCTTCTGAGCTATAGGCCTTGGCGTAGGCCCACTCCTCCTGGAGGATGCGGTTGAACCGCTCGACTTTGCCGTTGGTCTGGGGCCTGTATGGCCTTGTGCGCTTGTGCTTTATCCCGACTTCGGCGAG
>NZ_JBFUKK010000015.1:0-114510 GCF_056400885.1 Arthrobacter sp. P4_H3 | reverse complement strand
GCGCCGTCTTGCCCCGGACCAGGCGCACGCACCTCTGGACGATGATGTCGATGGTCCCGTTCCTTTGGGCCATGCTGAAGAAGTAGGTGACGCCGATGATCGTCAGGACGATGCTGGCCGGGAACTCCTCAAGGATTTCCTTGTCGCTCATTCCGAGGATGAAGTAGCCGACGCCGAAGGACGCCACCAGCCCCATGACACCGATGTTCAGCGGCCATTTCGTGGCGACGACGAACATCACGACGAGGATGACCAGCGGGATGATCTGCGTGGCGGTCATGGTCGGCTCCGATCCCGAGGTGTCCGCGGGGTTCAAGAGGACACCCCCGAACAGGAGGGCGGCCAGGGCCAGGATAGTGGCGGCGGCTACCGTTATCAGCAGGATACGGCGGCGACGGTTGGGACGCTGGGTGCTGGGCGCGTTTGTGTCGCTTTGCAGGGGTGCTTCTTGTTCTACGGTCTTAGTCATGATGCTGTCTCCTCATTGAGTGGCGCTGGCAAGGGAGGCCTCGACGGCGCTGCCGAGGGCCTCGGGGACGTGGATGACGGTGGTCGCGAGGGTGCGGGCTGTCCGGTCGACGCCGACGAGCAGCGTCCCGTCCCGTTCCTCGCTCCAGGTTTCGATGACCCCGGCCGGGGTGCGCAGCCGAAGGGTGGGTTGACGGGTGTCCCCGGTGATGTCGTTGAGTACGGTGCCCGGGGTGCGGGCGGCCAGGGTCAGTGCGATGCTGCCGGTGATGGCCAATGCCGGGTGCGGCTTGCCCATCGAGAGCATCATGACGCTGACGTCGCTGTCCGGATCGGACTGGGCCGGCGGAGCCACGATGGCGACCTTAGGGACGGCGCGGGCCGCTTCGCCCGTGGTCGCTGCCAGCCCCATACGCACGGCGGCCTGACGACGGATGTGTTCCAGGGTTTGCAGTTGCAGCTCCACCCCGGCGAGCCAGCTGTCGTAGCGCTCCGGGTCAAGGCCAAGGTCCACGGCACGGAGAATCACTACCGGCGCTCCGGCATCGACCATGGAAACGGTCCAGCGGGTTCCGCCGGCGGTGATCCAGTCTGAGGCTGACCCGGTGGGCAGCAGGCTGCCGGTGGTTTTGCCGGCAGGGTCCTGGAAGCCGAGCCCCACCCGGTATCCGGGAAACGGGACACCGGGCATCTGTGCCTGCGGGACGATTGGCAGGGCACCGGAGGGCGTGGACACCCGCTGGATGATGACCTGGCGTCCGGACTTGTTTCAGCCTCACCGAACTGTCCGCTTACAAAGACCCAGCATTTGCTGGTGCCTCCGCGCATCGACTCCGCTTCGATCTTCATTGCTTCTCGTATCTCCTCGTTTGCCTGAAAGTCGTCCAAGGGCCTGAGAAGAGATTGGGCTGATGACCTACAGAACGGGCGCGCCATCATGCGGATGCCGTTCCTATTGCGGGAAATGAACCAAATTTTCGGAAGGGTAAAGCGTTGCTTCACGAAGAAAATCAATCTTTGTACGACATGCGACGGCTGGCCTTGCTGCTGGAGGTTGTGGAGCAGGGATCGATCACGGCCGCGGCCGAGCTAATGATGTATACGCCGTCGGCGGTGTCCCAGCAGCTGCGCAAGCTCGAACAAGAGGTGGGGCAGCCTTTGCTCAATCGCCGGTCACGCGGGGTGGTGCCTACCGAAGCCGGCCAGGTCCTGGCGGGACATGCCCGCAAGATCGTGCGCCAAATGCGGGCGGCCCAATCGGATCTGAACCAGATTGCGGGCCTCAACCGCGGGTCACTGACCGTCGGCACCTTCCCCACCCTCGCCGGGTCCTTCCTGCCGCTCGTCATCAGGACCTTCAAGAAGCGCTACCCGGCCATCAGCCTCTCGCTGCGCAGCGCCCGGTTCGACGAACTCGTGGCGGACCTTGAGTCCGGGGTCACCGGGTTGTGCCTGCTGTGGGACTACCCCTGGAATCGCTTCCATGACGAGTCCATCCGGGTGACAGAAGTATTCCGCGAGAGCACCGTGATACTGGTAGCCGGCAGTCATCCGCTGGCCGATCGGGAACAGGTAAGCATGGAGGATCTGCGTCACGAATCGTGGATCGTGCGCGCTGAGACCCATCCGGTAGTGGAGGTGCTGCAGCGTTCCGCCCACGCCGCCGGGTTCGAACCAACCATTGGTTTCCTGGCCAACGACTACCAGGAAGCCCAGGCCATGGTGAGCGTCGGTATGGGCGTGGCCATGGTGCCAAAGACCGCCGTTGCTCTCCAGCATCCCGACGTCAGGGTGCTCATACGCGCAGGCTGGTTCCCGCCCGTATTTCCAGCTGTGGTACTTGGCGTCTCCTGAGCCACTTTTCCGCCAGACCCATGGACCGGGTGGCTACGGCCCAGTAGAGGGTGCCTGCTGCCAGGGAAGCCATGACGGCCATGCCCTTGTGCGCCGGATCCACGAGCGGGTACACCAGCCAATGAGTGACGTAAATGTACAGGGATGCGCTGGCCAGCAGGGCGGTCAGCCGGTGGAGTCCGCGCGGGACGGCCAGGGTGGGAAGCCAGAGCAGGATGAGGAAGCCCGCAAGGACCGTTGCGCTACGGTACTGGTCGTCGAAGGATTCAGGGATAGTGAGCAGGGCAATGGCTGTGACGGCTGCCTGCTGCCACAGCGTCCGCGACGCGGCAGCTGCCCACCCCAGACCGAACAGCCATAGGACTGGGCCCTGGCCCGGATAGCGGGTGTCGACAAGGTCGAAGAGCAACGGCAGGTCAACGGCTATCAATGCCAGGGCGAAGGCCCACGGCCATCTGCGCTGGCCGCGATCGGCGGCAGGGATCGCCAGCAAGGCGGCGAGACCAAGCATTATGTGGACCAGGATCTCGATAAACCAGAACCGGGAATAGTCCGTCCATCCTTCCGGACCCAGCAGGGGATTGAGCAGGAAGACATTGGCCCAGGTATAGGTATCCGTCACGGCGAAGGCGAAGCCGATAACCACAACGCTGGGCGCGACGATCCGTCCAATGCTGCGCAATTGCCGTCGGAGCCGGGCACGTCGGGTGCCGGTCAGCTGGAAGCGCGCAAAGTTATAGCCGGCGACCGCGATGAGTACGTGAGCGGTACCTTCCCAGTGGAAGAAGCCAATATGTGTCGAGACGATGAAGATGATGGCCACGGCGCGGAGCACAATCCCTGTTTCCATGGGGGCAAGCATCCGCCGGTGCCAGGCCCGCGAAGTGCGCGCGGCCCGGCCGCCCGGCTGTCCTGCAGACACGTCTGTGGTCGCGGCCGCCGGGCTCTGCGGGGCAGGCACGAGTTCGGAGACAGGCATCAGGTGCCAGCCTTGGGGGATGTATCCGAGTGCACGTTCCAGCCGGACCGACGCTGCCACGTAGGATAGTGAGTCACCGCCCAAGGAAACGAATGTGTCCGTATCGGCGATGTCTTCCTGTTCAAGGACTTCGGCGAAGATCGTCCGGACGTCAGCCGGGTGTGCTGAGGGTCCAGTAACAGTGCCGCTGCCGCCGTCACCATTTTGGGCCGCCAGGGCCAGGACGGCGGGGTAGTCCGGCTTCCCGTTGGCGAGCCGCGGTACGGAGTCCACGGAATGGAGCTGCACTGCCGAGCGTGGCAGGCCGAGGTCCTGGGCAAGCGTCTTCGCCACCAGGGCAAGGTCGTGGCTGCCTTCCACCGCGGCGACCACTGCATCGTCCGAGCCTGTGGCCGCGGTGGTCAGGCCAAGGTCCGCCAATAACCGTTCGACCCGGCCCAGGTCTACGCGCAGGCCAACGATTTTGACGAAACGGCTGCGTCTGCCAACGATTTCGTAGAGGCCGTTGGACCCGCAACTGGCCAGGTCACCGGTGTGAAGCTCTGTGACGACCCTTCCCAATGCAAGGTCTTCCGGCCGTTCGGCGTACCCCAGCATGACGTTGGAACCTGAGTAGATGAGCTCGCCCGCGTCCAAGCCGGGGACGGGCTCCAGCCGGAAGGATCCGCCGGGCACGGCCACTCCAATGGCGTGGGGGTACTCCGCTGCCAGGTCAGGGGGCAGGTAGGCCATGCGGGCGGTGGCCTCGGTCTGGCCGTACATGACGAACAGATCCCAGCCCTTCCGCCGGCCCAGTTCTGCGTAGGAACGTACGCGGTCCGGATCCAGCCGCCCTCCGGCCTGGGTGATGTAGCGCAGGCTGGGTAGGTCCATGTGCTCAAATCCCACCCGGTCGAGGAGATCGAAGGTGTAGGGCACGGCGGCGAAGGAGGTCACTTTTTCGGTGCGGGCCAGTTCCCAGAAGCACGGGTCCACCACTGAGAGGTCTGTCAGCGCCAGGGACGCGCCCACCAGGAGGTGGCTGTTGACCACACTCATCCCGTAGCAGTAGGAGAGGGGGAGTGTGGTGGCCGCGGTGTCGCTGGGACGCAGGTGCAGGTACTGGGCGATCGCGGACGCATTGGCCTGGACGGAGTCCCCGGACAGGCGAACGAGTTTGGGCGAACCGGTGGATCCGGAGGTGCTCACCAGAAGCGCCAGCTCCGGGTGCAGCTCATGCCGGGTTTCTTCCCGCCGTACGTCCAGGACCGCCTCACCGTCGGACGCACGGACCACGACATCCGGATCGTAAGCGGCAACGAGCGCCTCGGTGGCCGTCCCGCCGCCTGTGGGCAGGATGAGCAACGGATTGCCGGAAGAGAGGGCGGCGAGGTAGACCACCAGGGACGGCAGGGAGTTCTCGGCCTCGAGGGCAATCAGCCGCCGGCTGGGGCCGAAGGTACGGGCAGTGTCCTCCACGCGTCGTGCCAGTTCGCTGTAGCTCACTGATTGGTTATTGGTCCTGATGGCGGGGCGGTCTCCGAAGCCGGCCAGCTTGGCGGCGAACGAGACGCCGGCCAGTTCTGGCTGTACATCCACGCCCTGCACAGTAGAAGGGAAAGCTAACCTAACTCAAGTGGACTTTGTCACCGGCCGCGAACGTTACACGGCCGACGAAACACCGCCCGTGGGGGCGGTCAGGCTGAACCACACCACAGTGCCGTCACTCGCAGATGGTCCGAGCTCGTGGAGTTGCTTCACGACAGGGTGGATATCTTGGCTGGTTAGTTCATTACCCAAGTGCGGGAGATCCCGGAATATCGGGAATCCGCCGTTGACACGAACGAGATCAAGTTACCTCAACGAGCGTGTGCGCATGGCTCAGGAGGAGTCAAGCATCCAGAACGAGTTCATTGCGAGGCTGTTCAGTGTCGTGAATCCTTCCGCAGAAACGGCCGCCCAGGTTGCCGAGGCGCTGGGAGTGTCGGCCACTGCGCGGTTTGGTGTTGTAGCGGCCAGCGGAAGTTCAGCTGCTCTATTGCGGGCCGCGAAGGGAAACGCCTCGGCAAGGCGCAGCCAAAGACTCTTCCTCCGTGAATCGGGCGACATGGCCTACCTGTTCTGGCCCGTAGTGGCGCCGCGGACGGGCGAAGACGTCATTCCTGCCCTTACGGTGCCAGAGGTACTTAAGGACATCCCCTGCGGCGTAGCCGAGGCGAACGGACTGCGGGCATTGCCCTCGGCGGCGCGAACTGCCTCAAGTTTGGCTGCCCTCCTACATCCCGTCGACACCGGCCCGCTTTCGGCGGATCTCGCGTGGCCCAGACTGGCCAAGCGACAACTCCAGGAGGCCGGGCTCGATCTTCTCGAACAGCTTGATGTTGCGCTGGAGCGCTGTCGTGGTGTCGAACGAGAAAGACTGACAGAGGCGGCTCGGCATTTTCTTCAGTCGGGCAGTTTCACGGTCACTGCAGACCGCATTTTCTGTCATCGAAATACCGTCCAAAACAGGCTCAATCGTTTTCAGGAGTTGACCGGAATTGATCTGACGGTGCCGGTTCAGGCTGCTCGGTTGGTTGTGGCCTGGGCCTGATCATGGGTTCTTTACAGCCATATGGTGTGGGCGCCGCAGGGGCAGTGGCAGTAGGTGACGGTTCCGGTGGATGTGGAGTGCCCGGAGAGGATTTGCGGTGGAGCGGGGTCTGCGCGGTTGGGCAGGTGAACTGGCGTCTGCATTCGCGGCCCAGGGCGTTGATGGGCGATGCCGTTCCATCAACCCGCTTCTTGACCGCTCCGCTGGGAGGATCTCGCTGACGACGCATGATGCTTCCCGCCCCCATGTGCATCTCTTCCCTGGGGGCGATGATGTTGTGTCCCGGGTCAAGGCCGTCACGGCCGGCGGCCTTGCACTGTTCATCGCCCTGGAGCGGCGGGCTCCGGATCGGCACCTGCGCCCGGCCGGCCTGCGTCAGGGCGTTCATCGACAACTCCAAGGTCGGCAGGCAGCGCCACTGCAGCGCCCGGCGCGGAAACACCGATGCAGTCGCCTGACACCGGCAAGCCGCCAACCAGCCCGCCCGGAACACGGCCAGACCGTGATGGTCGCCCGCCTGTGCGACATATGGAACGGCAGCCCCCTTCATTTGCTCAAAGGAGTTCACTTCATGCGCGGGCGCTCCTAAGCTGTTGCGCCTTGGCGTTGTGAGCTTCGAGGTCCTCGAGGGACTTGCCCTTGGTGTCGGGGGAAAGCAGGGTGGCCAGCGCCGCGACGAGGCAAATGCCGAACGTGGTGAGCCCGATGACCAGAGGAACGTTGGTTGACCCGGGGGGAGCGACCGCCGTGAAGATGCTCGGGAAGAACGACGCGATCATGAGGCCGACGTTTTGCGACACCGCGAACCCGGTCACTCGGATCCGCATAGGGAACTGCTCCTGGAAGAACGTGGCGAACGTCGCGTTCCACATCTGGAAGAAGATTCCTTGCACAATTACGATGCACACGAAGACCAGCGGCAGGCTCCTCTGGTCGATTGCCCACAAGTATCCCCCTGCCAACAGACCGCCACCGATTCCGCCAGCCACCATGAGCCCTCGCCGGCCGATCCTGTCGGACAGAGCGCCGAAAAGTGGGATCGTCACTACAGCAGCCACGTTAGCCACGAGGGTTACCCAGAGGAACTCGCTGCTGGAATATCCGATGCCGTAGCCCTTTTGGGTCGCGTAGGACACGCCAAAGATGAGGGTCGCCATGCCGATCACGTTCGTGAACGTCATGATGACACAGCGGACAAAGACCCATGGGTGGGTGCGCAGGAGGTCAACGAGCGGGAACCGGGGCTTCGCCTTACTCCTGTCGGACTGCGCCAGGTACGCCGGCGGCTCCTGTACCCGACGACGGATCAGGTAGCCGGCCAGGATTACGATGGCGCTAAGAAGGAACGGGATGCGCCAGCCCCAGGTTTCGAACTGGTCGTCGGGAAGAAAAGCGGCGAGCGGAAGGAGAACAGCGGTGGCCAAGATGGAGCCGACCTGCGTGCCCTGAAGACTGAAGCTGGCGAAGAAGCCGCGCTTGGCATCGGGGGAGTGCTCAACGATCATCGCGCTGGCACCGCCGAGCTCGCCTGCGACCGCGAAACCCTGGATCAGCCGGAGGATGACCAGCAGGACGGGTGCCAGGATGCCGACCTGTCCGTACGTGGGCAAGAGTCCGACGGCGAAGGTCGCGAATCCCATTAAAAGCATCGCGAAGACCAGCACCTGCTTGCGGCCGCGCCTGTCGCCATACGCGCCCAGGACAACAGCGCCAACCGGACGAGAGAGGTAACCCACCGCGTAGGTCGCTAGCGAGGCGATGATCGCTACGGTCGGGTTTTCAGACGGGAAGAAGATGGCGGGGAAGATGAGCGTCGCGGCCAATGAGTACAACGCGAAATCGTAGTACTCAAGTGCGCTTCCGATCCAGCCGCTCATCGCGGCCTTCTTCGGGTCCCTCCGGCCGATGTTGGCCTTCAGGCTTGCGCGGATGTCTCCGGGGGTGCTCATTCGATAAGATCCTTCGTCGTCTTTGGCAAGGAACCGCAATTCCATTCTGCAGGTGTGCTTCGCGATCGAGATCATCGAAACGGCTGGAAAGCCCTTTCCGTTGAATCGATTCATTTAGCATATGAGGTGATACGCATTACGTCAACGTGTACACGAAAAGCGAAAGCGACGGTCGCCGTCGTGGGATTTTCGGCGCTGGTCATGCCCGGCCCGGGTAGCGGTTGCCCAGGCGGAATGCGACCGCGAAGATCCACGTCATGAACGTGACCAGAATGATCCGTTGGACGAGGCCTTTCCATTCAAACAGTCCGTTCCCGGGCTGCTGGCTGATTCTGAGCACGCCTACTCCGAGGGTGAGGACGATACCGCTGCTCAGTGTCCATCCTGCCAGCGGGCGCCAGGCCGGGTCACGGCGGAACCGCCTGTAGAACACGAAACAACTGATCGGCGCGAATGTGAATACCAAGGCACCGGAGATGCCGTGCACGATGCCGTGGACGGTGTGTTGGTCGACCATCACGGACGGGTCGGTGGTGAATGGTCCGGAGGCGATCAGGCTGACTCCGATAATCTCTATCAGCGCGGGGCCGGACCGGGATGCCGCGCCGGTGCTGAACTGTGCGGAGAGCCCGACGCCGAACATCAGAATCAACGCGCCGGTGAGGACAAAGTTGAGGATCTGCACCCAGCCGAAGGGGCCAAGGGACAGTTCGCTGACGAACATGCCGGTCGGGGAGTATCCGGGGGACAGCCACCCGTAGATTGTGAAGACGGACACGAAAAGGGCCGGCCCGATCATGCCCGCCGCGGCGGCCAGCCTGACACAACGACGTCCACGCGCCTCCCGGCCGGGGGCAGAGTTCGAGATCACAAGGTGAAGCCTAGTACTGCCCGACGCTTGCCTGAGGCTGGAAGCTCACCCGATGATCGGCCGCTCCTCCGGCAAGTGGTAGAGCCTGGGCTTCGCGGACAGGGCCAGGGAGGAGGCCACGGTGATGGTTCCGATGCGGCCGATGAACATCAGGGCCATCAGCACCCATTGGGCACCGGGCGGCAGGTGATAGGTGATTCCTGTGCTCACTCCCACCGTGGCGAACGCGGAGATGGATTCGAAGAGGACCTTTTCCAGGCTGTAGTCGGTGAGCATGAGGAGCAGCAGCGTTCCGCCGATGACGGCGGCGACGCCAAGCAGTGCGACGGAGAGGGCCTGTCGCTGGGCTGATGAGCTGATGGACCGGTGTGCGATGGTGACTTGTTCGCGGCCGCGGACCTCGTTCCAGATTGCGAATCCCAGGATCAGGAAGGTGGTGATTTTGATGCCACCGGCTGTGCCCGCGCTTCCGCCGCCGATGAACATGAGGACGTTGGTGACCATGAGGGTTTCGGGCGTTGCGGCGCCGTAGTCGATACTGTTGAAGCCTGCGGTGCGGGGAAAGACAGTGCCTGCCAGGGCAGCGAGGAATTTCCCGCCTGTACTTAGCCCGCCGAGAGTTTCGGGCCGGTTCCACTCGAAGGCTGCGAAGAGCGTGAAACCCATCACCAGGAGTGCGAGCGTTCCGTAGACGGTGAGCCGGACATGGACGTTCCAGACCTTGAACCGGAAGCCGTCGCGCATCAGGGCGATAATCACGGGGAACCCGAGTCCGCCGCCGATCACGGCCGCGCAGATGGGAACGATGATCCAGGGGTCTTGGGCTACACCGATCAGGTTGTCGCTGTAGAGGGAGAACCCGGCATTGTTGAAAGCCGAGACGGCGTGGAAAATGCCGTGCCAGAGGGCAGTTGCCGGGCTGCTGTCGTAGGCGATCCAAAACCGGACGGAGAGGAAGACGGCTGTCGTCACCTCGAAGATGCCCATGATTCGCGCTACCCGGACGAGCACTGTGCGGACATCACCAAAATTCAGGGTTTGGGTTTCGGACTGGGCCACCAACTGGCCGCGGAGGCCCAGGTTCTTGCGGACGAGCAGCGCGAGCAGCGTTGCCAGCGTCATGATGCCGAACCCGCCCACCTGGATGAGTCCGAGGATGACCGCCTGGCCGAAAGGCGTCCAGAATGTCGGGGTGTCCACCGTAATCAAACCCGTGACGCAGACGGCCGAGACGGACGTGAAGAGCGCCGGCATCAGCGCATCCACGTCGCCGTCGGTCCTTGCCTGTGGCAGCAGCAACAGGCCTGCACCCAGCAGGATGACCGCCAGGAAGCCGACGGGAAGGGACCGGACCGGGTGCAGCAGCAACCGCTTGAAGCGCCCGTCCGGCCGTCTCAAACCGTTCCTCGGCGGGAACGCGAGCCCCTGACGCCGCCCGCGCGGGGATTTACCTGCAAGACCAATGTTCACGGGAACGCCGTCATCCTACGTGGATGCGTGGACGCCGGGCGGGATCCGATTCGTGCTTCCGAAGGATCTCCCGCACAACCGGTGGCGTGTCGCCGCGGCCCAGGAGGAGATAGCGCATCAGGTGGGCGATCGGGTTGCCTTCGGACCATTCGAAGTACGCGTGCGGTATGACGCCTGCGGTGTCCCGGAGGGCCAAAAGGACCGCCGCGATGGCGTTGGGGGCGGCCGGGCTTTCGACCCGCAGGACACGGTGGCCATCGACGTCGACACCGTACACCTCCAGGGTCCCGCCGAAGTTGGAGGGGTCGATGATGTCGATTTCGAGGAAGATGACGTCGGCGGTCCCGGGGACGGCGTTCTGGCCCCGTTGCTCGTATTCCTTTTCGGAGTACTCCTGGTTGTCGCCTGCCTGGCGGCGGTTGGCGATCAGGTTCAGTGCGCCGTCGTAATCCAGGGAGTCAGCGATGAAACGGCGGGCGTTCCCGTCAAACCTGATCACGTCCGCGCGCAGTTCCGTGGTCCGTGCCACGCGGGAAACCAGCGAGATGGTGATGATGCCGAGGATAAAGAAGGCAGAGATGGTCAGCCCGTCGGGCTTCTCGATGACGTTTGCGGCCAGTGCGTAGAGCAGGATCAGGGACAGCAGCGTGAAACCCATTCCTGCCAACCGTTGGCGGTGCCGGAGGGAGGAGATCGTGACGGCGATGGATCCGGAGACCATCATGGCCAGGATGCCGGTGGCGTAGGCGCCGGCCTGGGCGTTGACGTCGGCATTGAAGCCGATGGTGATCAGGATGCTGACAGCCGTATACACGAGGACCACAGGTCGCACGGCGCGTCCCCACTCCGGGGCCATGCCGTAGGCCGGGAGGTAGCGCGGGACGATGTTGATCAACCCGGCCATGGCCGAGGCGCCGGCAAACCACAGAATCAGGATGCTGCTGACGTCGTAGACCGTGCCGAAGGTGTCTCCCATTTGCTGGTGCGCCAGGTAGGCCAGGGCCCGTCCGCTGGCCTCACCCCCGGCCTTGAACTCCTCGGCCGGGATCAGGACCGTGGTGACGAAGCTACTGCCCAGGAGGTAGACGCTCATGATAGCGGCGGCCGCGGTGAGCAGCTTGCGGGTGTTCCGCACCCTGGAGGCAAGGCGTTCCTCTGTCGTCCTGCCGGCGGAGGCCACCAGCGGCATCATGCTGACGCCGGTTTCGAATCCGGACAAGCCGAGGACCAGCAGCGGGAATGCAATCACGGCGGGCCCCACAATGTCCCCGATGCCGCCGCGTGCCGTGAGGTCCCCGGTCCAGGCGGCCAGCGCTGCGGGGTCGCTGATGACCCTGGCGACTCCGGCGAGGATGACCACAGCGTTTAGGAGCAGGAAGACGGCCACCAGCGGAATGGCCACGACGACGGCTTCGCTGAAGCCGAGCAGGAACACGCCGCCCAGTATCAGCAGCAAGACCACGGTGATGAGCACGGACTGTCCGTCGAGAAACTCGGGGAGGTAAGGGTTCTCCAGCATGTGCACGGTGGCATCTGCCGACGAGAGTGTGATGGTGATGATCCAGGATGTCGCCACAAATCCGAGCAGGATCAGGACGAACAGCTTCCCCCGCCAGAACGGCAGGAGGCTTTCCAGCATGGCCACGGACCCCTGTCCGTGCGGGCTCTCGTGGGCGACCCTGCGGTACATCGGCAGCATTCCCAGGAGTGTGAGGGCAACGATCAGGAGCGTAGCCAGCGGGGACAGGGCTCCGGCGGCGAGGGCTGCAATCGCCGGCAGGTAGGACAGCGTGGAGAAGTAGTCGACTCCGGTCAGGCACATGACCTTCCACCATGCCTGCGGCCGGGCGTGGTCTTCAGGGCTTTCCGGTCCTATCACCGGCTGGACCCGGTGTTTCAGCAGCCACCGCACCAGCCCGTTTTCGGTGCCGGTCTGCGGCCCCGGCCGTCTGACTTCTGCCGGAATGGTCTGGTGGCCCGTATCGCTCATGCGCGTCTCCTCTGTTGCCGGGGGCGCAGCTCTTCCAAAACGTCCGACACCTCGGCGATTCAACCTAGTCCCCGGGCAGGGCACAAATCCGTGTTTCGGCATTTTCTTTACGGTTTCTTAACGCCGGCGCTTGTGCGTGCAGAACTCGCGACTGCCGTTGCCGTCCCCGCTGTCCGGTAGGCGGCGGGCTGACCGGCTGGCAGCACAGCCGCGGCGCCGTTAAGGTTCCGCAAGGATTCAGGCCATGCAGGAAGCGGCCGGCCCGGCCGGTGTTAGCGTCGGCAGAGACCGCGGTGGTGCGCATCGCGTGGAGAGGCATCGATGACAACGCTGAGCAGGCCCCCGGCGGACCCTTCGGCACCGCGCCCCAGGGCGAAGGCCAGGTTCAGGGGCTGGCTGCTGTTCGGGCTGCAGGACAGCAAGGGCATCCATCAGGGCCCCGGTGCGGTGAGCGACTCCCAGCTGAAGAAGCACTCGTGGTGGCAGGTGATGTGCCTGACGGGCGTGGACTATTTCTCGACACTGGGCTACCAGCCGGCCATTGCCGCGCTCGCTGCAGGGGTCATCTCCCCGCTGGCAACGTTGGTGCTGGTGGCTGTTACGCTGTTCGGCGCCTTGCCCGTCTACCGGCGGGTTGCGGGGGAGAGCCACCGGGGGGAGGGGTCCATCGCCATGCTGGAGAGGTTGATGCCGCGCTGGGGCGGGAAGCTCTTGGTGCTGGTGCTGCTGGGGTTCGCGGCGACGGACTTCATGATCACCATGACGCTCTCGGCAGCCGATGCCACGGCTCACGCGATCCAGAACCCCTTCGCGCCGGCCTGGTTGCAGGGACAAAACGTGCTGGTCACATTGTTTTTGCTGGCCCTGCTGGGGGCTGTGTTCCTGCGCGGCTTCAAGGAGGCCATCCGCGTGGCGGTCGTTCTGGTCGGTGTTTACCTGGGCCTGAATGTGGTGGTGGTGGCCGCGACCGTTTTCGAGGCTTTTACCCATCCGGTCGCTGTGGGCGACTGGTGGCATGCGCTGACCACCTCGCACGGGAATCCGTTCATGGTGGTCGGGATCGCGCTGCTGGTCTTCCCGAAGCTGGCGCTAGGCCTGTCCGGTTTCGAGACCGGGGTCGCCGTGATGCCGCAGATCAAGGGCCGGCCAGGGGATACCGAGGACAAACCGGTCGGCCGGATCGAGGGGGCCCGCCAGCTCCTGACAACCGCGGCAGTTACCATGAGTGCCTTCCTGATCACCACCAGCTTCACCACGGTGATTCTGATCCCGGAGCAGGAGTTCCAGCCCGGTGGTCAGGCCAACGGCCGTGCCCTGGCGTTCCTGGCCCACGAATACCTTGGCCCGGGTTTCGGGACCGTCTATGACATGAGCACCATCGCCATTCTCTGGTTCGCCGGCGCCTCCGCGATGGCGGGGCTGCTGAACCTGGTCCCGCGGTACCTGCCCCGCTACGGTATGGCCCCCGGGTGGGCGCGGGCCGTACGACCGCTGGTGCTCGTGTTCACTGCAGTCGGTTTCCTGATCACCTGGCTCTTCGACGCCGGCGTCGACGCCCAGGGCGGCGCCTACGCTACCGGTGTGCTGGTGTTGATGACCTCCGCCGCGGTGGCCGTGACCCTCTCGGCCCGGCGCCGGCAACAGCTCAAACGCACCCTCGGGTTCGGTGTCATCGCCGTGGTCTTTATTTACACGACGGTGGCCAACATTTTTGAACGGCCCGAGGGCATCCGGATCGCTTCGTTCTTCATCGCAGGCATCATCGTGATCTCGTTGCTCTCCCGGATCCGGCGGTCCTTTGAACTCCACGCCACCCACGTCCACATGGACCGTGAGGCACTCGAGTTCATGTCCAACACCCTGTCCGGCCCTATCGGCATCATCGCCCACGAGCCGCTCCGGCTGACCGCCGAAGCCTACCGGGACAAGCTGACGTCCGCAATTGAAGTCAGCCACCTGCCGGTGGATTATCAGGCGCTGTTCCTGGAGGTGGTTGTGGACGATTCCTCTGATTTCGAAACGGAGCTGGAGGTCCGCGGCGTGACCAGGCACGGCTACCCCATCCTGGAGGTCCATGCGCCGGTGGTCCCCAATACCATCGCCTCGGTCCTGCTGCACATCCGTGACGTGACGGGCCTGATGCCGCACATCTACTTCCGCTGGACCGAGGGCAACCCGATCATCAACCTGCTCAAATTCCTGTTCCTTGGCGAAGGTGAAATCGCTCCGGTGACCCGCGAAGTGCTCCGCGAAGCCGAACCGGACGTCACCAAACGGCCCTGGGTCCACGTCGGCTGACTATCCCGCACTGAAGCGCCCTGACCGCACTTGAGCGCGGGCATTCCTGAAGCCTGTCCGTTGATTCCCTGCCGGCCGACGGGTGCCTGATGTGCCGTGCGCGTTAAGACGGCGTCAAGATTCGGCCCGGGCCATTAGGAAATCGTCAGGAACCCGATTTCCCTGCTGTGCAGGGGTTTGACTGGGATCAGCCCCGCAAACGGGGCGCAGATGAAAGGAACCTGTAATGGCCGACATGGCTGTGATCGGAATCCTCATGGTTTCCATGGGCTTCGTGATGTGGATCGGCCACCTCCTGGCCGGAATGGTCGGCGGGGCCGAGGACCGGCCGGAGGACGGGCAATGAGCGCCGACGCGATCATGTGGCTGGTCCTGCTCATCGCCGGCATCGCCCTGTTCGGTTACCTGCTCGCAGTGCTGATTCATCCGGAAAAGTGGTGAGCGCCCAGTGACGTTCAATACCGCATCCTTCCTCACCCAGGTTGTCGTTCTGGTCGTGGCCCTGACGGCCGCCCATAAACCGCTGGGCGTCTACCTCGCCCGCGTTTTCGACGGCACGACGTCGACCCGCGCCGAGAGGCTGTTCTACCGGCTCGCCGGAGTCGACGCCGGCACCGAACAGACCTGGCCGGTGTACCTCCGCAGTGTCCTGGCGTTCTCGGCCGTCTCCATTCTGGCCGTGTTCGGCCTTCAGCGGCTCCAGGGAGTGCTCCCTGGTGCCGGCTCGCTTCCCGGGGTTGATCCCTGGGTGGCGATGAACACCGCCATTTCCTTCGTCACCAACACCAACTGGCAGACCTACGTCCCGGAAACCACGGTGGGTATCTTCGTGCAGATGTGTCTGCTGGCTGTGCAGAACTTCCTGTCCGCCGCCGTAGGCATCGTCGTGGCCGTCGCACTGATCCGGGGCATCGCCCGCACCCGGACTGACAGGCTGGGCAACTTTTGGGTCGACCTGGCCCGGACAAGCTTCCGTGTCCTGCTGCCGCTGGCAGCAGTCGCCGCCGTCGTGATGGTGATCGGCGGGGTAGTCCAGAACTTCTCGTCCACCGACGTCACCAACCAGGCGTCCGGGATCAGCCAGAGCATCCCGGGCGGGCCGGTCGCCTCGCAGGAGTCGATCAAGATCCTGGGCACTAACGGCGGCGGCTATTTCAACGCCAACTCCGCCCACCCGTTTGAGAACCCCAATGTCTTCATCAGCCTGTTCCAGGTCTTCCTGCTCCTCCTGGTCCCCTCGGCCCTGCCGTACGCCTACGGGCGGATGGTGGGGGATCGGAAACAGGGCTACACGGTGGCGGCCGTGATGGGCGCCTTGTGGCTGGCTTCGGTTTCGTTGATGGGATGGGCCGTTGCCACAGCCCAGGGCACCGCCACCGCGGCCGCGGGCGGACTGGGCGAAGGATTCGAGCAACGCTTCGGCGCAGCTCCGAGCGCAATCTTCGCCGCGTCCACCACGCTCACCTCAACCGGCGCCGTCAATGTCGCCCACGACTCCCTGCCGCCGCTGGCCGGCGGCGTTGCGATGGTGAACATGATGCTTGGCGAGGTCGCCCCGGGCGGAACCGGCTCCGGGCTCTACGGCATGCTGATCCTGTCCATCATCTCCGTCTTCATCGCCGGACTCATGGTCGGTCGCACGCCCGAGTACCTGGGCAAGAAGATCGGTCCGAAGGAAATGAAACTCTCCGCCCTGTACATCCTTGTCACCCCGGTCCTGGTCTTGGCACTGTCCGGCATCACCGTCCTGCTGCCGGACATCATGGCCAACGCACCCGCGACCGGCCCGCACCAGTTCAGCGAAGTGCTCTACGCCTTCACCTCCGGCGCGAACAACAACGGCTCTGCGTTCGGCGGCATCACCACCTCCGGGCCCTACCTCTCGGTCATGATGGGCATTGCCATGCTGCTGGGACGCTTCCTGCCCATCGTCCTGGTCCTCGCATTGGCCGGCTCCCTCGCCCGGCAGGCCAAGGTCCCCGCCTCCGCAGGGACCGTTCCCACCCACGGTCCGCTGTTTGGTTCGCTGCTGATTGGCGTGACAGTCATCCTGACCGCCCTCAGCTACTTCCCGGCCCTTGCCCTGGGCCCCCTCGCAGAAGGACTCCTGAAATGACCCGGTCAGGCACGGCACTATCCACGGACACCGCCCAGACCTACGCCGACGGAAACCCCCTCGGCACCCCCGGCGAACACAAACACCACACCAAGGCACCCGCGAAGCTGACGCTCTCCTCCGTCGCAGCGGCCTTGCCCCTCGCTGTCCGCAAGCTGTCGCCGGGCCAGATGATCCACTCCCCGGTGATGTTCACCGTGCTCGTCGGGGCTGCCCTATGCACCGCGATCTCGCTGTACCGGCCCTCGGTCTTCGGCATTGCCGTCACCGCTTGGCTCTGGCTCACCGTGCTGTTCGGGACCCTCTCGGAATCCATCGCCGAGGGCCGGGGCAAAGCCCAAGCCGACAGCCTCCGCGCAAGCCGAAAGGGCGCAGTGGCCAGACTCCGTCAGCCCGACGGCACCACCAAAGAAGTTCCGGGTACGGAGCTGCGACTCAACGACACCGTCATCTGCGAGGCCGGAGACGTCATCCCGTCGGACGGCGAAATCATCGACGGCCTGGCCAGCGTCGACGAATCCACCATCACCGGTGAGTCAGCGCCTGTCATCCGTGAATCCGGTGGAGACCGCTCCTCGGTCACCGGCGGCACGAAGGTCCTCTCGGACCGGATCATCATCCGCATCACCGCCGAACCGGGCCAGACCTTCATTGACCGGATGATCAGACTCGTCGAAGGCGCAGTCCGGCTGAAAACTCCCAACGAGATCGCACTGCACGTGCTCCTGGTGTCCCTGACCATCGTGTTCCTCGCTGTCACCATGTCCCTGGCCCCGTTCGCGTCCCTCGCCGGAGCGACACCGTCGCCGATCGTGCTGGTGGCGCTGCTGGTCTGTCTGATCCCCACCACCATCGGAGCCCTGGTCCCGGCCATCGGCATCGCCGGGATGGACCGGCTGGTCCAGCACAATGTGCTGGCCACCTCGGGCCGTGCCGTGGAAACCGCCGGGGATATCACCACGCTGCTGCTGGATAAGACCGGCACCATCACCTACGGCAACCGCCGCGCCGTCAACTTCTACCCCGCCAACCAGGTGGAGCGCACCGAACTGATCGAAGCGGCCCGGGTCTGCAGCCTGGCCGACGACACACCCGAGGGACGGTCCATCGTGGACCTCGCCGCCGACAAAGGCATGACAGGTCCGGATCTGGCCAGCCTGGAACACCGTTCCAGGGAGTTCGCGGTGGTCCCGTTCAGCGCCAGCACCCGTATGAGCGGGCTGGACCTTGACGGGCTGCAGATCCGCAAAGGTGCCGCCTCCGCGGTGGGGGCATTCGTCGCCGAGCTAGGCGGACACACCCCGGCCGAGGTAGAAAACCGGGTCAAAGAAATCTCGGCCCAGGGCGGAACGCCGCTGCTGGTCGCCCGGGTGGGAAAGGACCGCGCCGCGGACATCCTGGGCACCATCCACCTCGCCGACGTCGTCAAGCCCGGCATGCACGCCCGCTTCGCCGAACTGCGAAAGATGGGCATCCGGACCGTGATGATCACCGGCGACAACCCCATCACCGCCAAGGCGATCGCTGCCGAGGCCGGCGTCGATGACTTCGTCGCCGAAGCCACCCCCGAGGACAAACTCGCCGTCATCAAAAAGGAACAGTCCGAAGGGAGGCTGGTGGCCATGACCGGGGACGGCACCAACGACGCCCCCGCCCTGGCTGCCGCGGACGTCGGCGTCGCGATGAACTCCGGCACCCCGGCAGCGAAGGACGCCGCGAACATGGTGGACCTCGACTCCGATCCGACGAAGCTCATCAATATCGTCGGCATTGGCAAACAGCTGCTCATCACCCGCGGGGCGCTGACCACGTTCTCGGTCGCGAACGACGTCGCCAAGTACTTCGCGATCGTCCCGGCCCTGTTCACCGCAGCCTTCCCCGGGCTGGGCCTGCTGAACATCATGGGACTCTCAACCCCATCCTCGGCCATCCTCTCCGCCGTGATCTTCAACGCCCTGATCATCATCGCCCTGGTGCCGCTCGCGCTCCGTGGGGTGAAATACCGTGCCGTCTCAGCAAACCAGGCACTGGCGCGGAACCTGCTGGTCTACGGGCTGGGCGGGCTGATCGCACCGTTTATCGGCATCAAAATCATCGACCTGATGATCTCCCTAATCCCCGGAATCGGCTAGGAGCCTTCCCATGAACACTCTCACCGGTTACCTCCGCCAGGGGCTGACCGCCCTGCGGTTCCTCCTCCTGGCCACGCTGGTCCTCGGCGTGGCCTACCCCCTCGCCGTCTTCGGCGCCGGGCAGCTGATCGCCCCGCACCAGGCCAACGGCTCAATCCTCAAGGACAGCGGCGGCGCACCCGCCGCGTCCGCCCTGATCGCCCAGTCAGCAGCGGACGACACCGGCGCCCAGGACCCGCGCTGGTTCCACGCCCGGCCTTCCGCCGTGAAATGGGACCCGGCATCATCCTCCGCCAGCAACCTTGGACCCAACGATCCAAAATTCTTCGACGCCGTCACCGCCAACCGCTCCACCGTCGCCGAATCCGAAGGCATCAACGAAAGGGACGTGCCCGCGGACGCGGTTACATCCAGTGGCTCCGGACTGGATCCGGACATCTCCCCGGAGTACGCCCGGCTTCAGATACCGCGTGTCGCCGCGGCTCACGGGCTGAGCCCCGAGGCAGTCACGGCCCTCGTGGCGAGCCATACCAGCAGCGGGCCTGAGGCGTTCCTGGGCCAGCCCTCCGTCAACGTCACCGTCCTAAACCTGGACGTGGCCGCCGCCGCGCAGAACGGCTCGAAACCGTGACTACCGGTCCCTCCCAGGTGAAAGACTGACCCCATGGCACGCGGAACGCTGCGGATCTTCCTGGGGGCCGCACCAGGAGTCGGCAAGACATACGAAATGCTCGAGGAAGCCCACCGCCTGAGCAAACGCGGAGAGGACGTCGTCGTCGCGTTCGCGATGGACCACGGGCGCAGCGACACCCGCGCGCTGCTGGACGGGCTGCACGTCATCCCGCCCCGGCGCCTGCCCTACCGGGGCACCGACTTCGAGGAGGTGGACCTTGACGCCGTTCTCGCCCGGGCACCAGCGACCGCCATCGTCGACGAATATGCCCACACCAACATCCCCGGCAGCCGTCACACCAAACGCTGGGAGGACATCGACGAACTCCTCAACGCCGGCATCAACGTCCTCTCCACCGTCAACATCCAGCACCTGGCCTCCCTTGGCGACGTAGTCAACGCCATCACCGACGTCCGCCAGGCCGAAACCGTGCCGGACGAGATCGTCCGCAGGGCCGACCAGATCCACCTGGTCGACATCTCACCGGAACTCCTCCGCCAGCGCCTGGGCGACGGGAAAATCTACTCCGCCGATAAGATCGACGCCGCCCTCTCAAACTACTTCCGCCTCGGCAACCTCACCGCCCTGCGCGAACTCGCACTTCTGTGGCTCGCCGATCGGGTCGATGAGGGACTCGCACGGTACCGGGAAGAAAACGACATTCAGGCCACCTGGCCAGCCCGCGAACGCATCGTGGTCGGACTCACCGGCAGCCCCGAAGGTGAAGTCCTTATCCGCCGCGGCGCCCGGATCCTCAACCGCGTCAACGGCGGGGACCTGTTGGCGGTCCACGTCCGCGCGGCTGACGGCGTGGCCGAGGAGTCCCCGCGTGCCCTGGAGGCACAGCGCCGCCTGATCCAGGACCTTGGCGGCAGCTACCATGTCGTGGCCGGCGAAGACCCGGCCAAAGCCCTCCTGGACTTCGCCCGCAGCGTCAACGCCACCCAGATCGTTGTTGGCATCTCCCGCCACAAGAAAGTAGCCGGCCTGTTCGGTGCACTGCTCGGCGGAGGCATCGGCACCAGGGTGGTCCGCGACTCCGGTGACATCGACGTGCACATGGTCTCCCACCCCCTCGGCGGGCGTGGGACCGGTCCGGTCCGGCAACGCGACCTCGGCAGGGTCAGGGTCACCGCCGGCTTCGTACTGGCCGTCGTGCTGCCCGCTCTCCTGCAGCTCCTGCTGTCCGCGAATTCTGAACCGAACATCGCCACGGCGGTGCTCATCCAACTCAGCGGCTCGGTGCTCGTCGCACTCATCGGCGGCCTTTGGCCGGCCATCCTTGCCGCCCTCTGGAGCAGCCTGCTGGTCAACTACTACTCCACCCCCCCGGTCCGTACTCTGACCATCAGCGACCCACAGAATCTCCTGGCCCTGCTGGTCTTCGTCGGAGTCTCGGCAGCCGTCGCCGTCGTCGTCGACATCTCGGCCCGCCGATCCAAGGAAGCCTCCCGTGCCCGCGCCGAAGCCACGACGCTGGGAGACCTTACCCGAAGCGCAGCTCGCGCCGAAGACACGCTGAAAGGACTCCTTGAACAGGCATTGGACGTATTCCAGGTCAGCGGCGCAGCCCTCTACACATCCGCCGGGGATACGGGGACAGCAGCGCCCGGCGGAACCGGCTGGCGGTCCGTTGCAGAAGCCGGCGCAGTCCCTCCCGCCGGGCCGGATACTGCGGACAACACCGAACAGATCGACCCCACGACCCGGCTGGTCCTCACTGGCCGGACCCTTCCGGCCAGCGATAGACGGCTGCTCGGCGCGTTCGGTGTGCACCTGGCCGCTCAACTGGAACGCCAGCAACTGGCGGCAAGCCGCCGTGAGGTCCTCCGACTCGCCGAAAGCAACACGATGCGCACCTCCATCCTCCGTGCCGTGTCCCACGACCTGCGGACGCCTCTTGCCGGAATCAAACTCGCCGTCGGCGGCCTCCTCCAGCACGGCATCAAATACACTCCTGAAGAAGAACAGGACCTGCTGCAGACCATCGACGCCTCCGCAGACAGGCTGGACCTGCTGGTCGGGAACCTCCTGGACATGTCCCGCATCAGCGCCGACTCCGTCAACCCCCTGCTCCGTCCTGTGCGCTGGTCCGAAGTCGTCCCGGCCGCCCTGCACGGCACGCCCCCGGGACGTGTCCGGGTGGAATTGCCCGCAAACATGCCCGAAATCGACGCCGACCCAGGGATGCTCGAGCGCGTAATCGCAAACATCGTCGAGAACGCGGTCAAATACGCCCCCGATTCCGAGATTATCCTCGTGGGAGCAGTCGGCGGCTTCAGGTCCGCCACCATCGCCGGGCGGCCGGCCAGCGAGCTGCGGGTCATCGACCACGGCCAGGGCGTACCGGCGGAACGCGTTGTTGAAATGTTCCGTCCGTTCCAGCGCCTGGACGATATCCCGCAAACCAACGGGGTGGGGCTCGGACTGGCTGTCGCAAAGGGGTTCACCGAAGCCATGGATGGGACACTCAGTGCAGAGGAGACCCCGGGCGGGGGATTGACCATGGTCATCCGGCTTCCTCTCTCGACGGGTGCGGCCATCGATGATGGTGACCGGCAAGCGCCCGTGCAGCCGCAGTCCTTGCTGGCCAGGCGCACCGACTCGCGGCCCTACCAGCCATCCACTAAGGAGAACCCATGACCGCTGTCCTGGTCGTCGACGACGATCCGCTCCTGCTGAAGGTCCTGAAAATCACCCTCCAAGCCAACGGTTACTCCGTCACTACCGCCACGGATGGTAAATCCGCCCTCCTGGCCGCCACGCAGCATCCGCTGCGGCTCATCGTCCTGGACCTGGGCCTGCCTGACATCGACGGGACAACGGTGATCACGGAACTCAGGAGGTGGAACCCGGTCCCCATCCTCGTGCTCTCCGCGCGGCACGGCTCCGAGGACAAAGTGGAGGCGTTGGACGCCGGCGCAGACGACTACATCACCAAACCGTTCGGGCCGGACGAACTCCTGGCAAGGCTCCGCGCCCTGCTGCGCCGCGCGGCGGACCATAGCAATGACTCCGTCGTCACAACCGGCGCGTTTACCGTGGACCTCGGCAAACACCGTGTCACTCGCGAAGGCAAGGACGTGCGTCTGACGCCCACCGAGTGGAACATCCTGGAGCTCCTGGTCCGTAACCCGGACAAACTCATCACGCAGCGCCAGCTGCTGACCGAAGTCTGGGGGCCCGCGTACGCCACCGATTCCAACTACCTGCGCGTCTACATGGCCCAGCTCCGTCGCAAACTCGAATCCGATACCGGCAACCCCCGCCACCTCCTCACCGAAGCCGGCATCGGCTACCGGTTCCAGCCCTGATCCGCGAAAAACAGGCTGCGGCACCAGAAGAACCACGGCCAGGTGGCGGATGATCTTCTCGCACAGTTCAACCTCGCCGATGCAGGGTCGCGAACGCCATCTTCCTCGCACTTGTGGGGAACGACGGCAAGGTCGAATCAGGTAGGGGCAGGTCATGAGGGCACACTTCTTCGGAGACACGGCCGTGTTGCTGGGCCGCTCCATGCGTCACATCTTCCGTAGCGTGGACACCATCATCACCACCGGGACACGCAGGTCGCCCTCATGCTGCTGTTTGCCTATGTGTTCGGCAGCGCAATCAAGACAGACGCCGACAACTAGCGGATTCTCCTACCCGCTGATCTTCCTACCGTTCTTCAGTTCGGCGTTCGGCCCAGGCCAAGCATCAGGGCATCCGCGCCCCACAGACCGATGAGTGAAGAAGCAAGGGACGGTTCAGGTCAAATGGTCGAAGTCTCCTTGCGCCCAAGCAGCGTGCCGTTGGGCGGAATCGTGGAGAACGGCCTGGGCTCCGGACGCGATTACATTGTTGAAGTTGCCGTAGATCCGGTCGAACTTGAGCTCTCCGAGCTGCGCGGCGATTCGCAACGCCACCGCGCCGGATAGCGGCAAATGATTCGGGTAGCTGCGCATGAAGGCGATGGAGCGACGGTCTGGATTCGGGAACACGCTGTCGCCGGTGAGCAGAACTCCTCTGCCGGCCGCTCCGGCAGCCCAGTGCACCACTGCGCTGCCTGGAAAGTGCCCCCCGGTCTGGTGCAGTGTCAGTCCTTCGGCGATGGTTTGATTGCCGGACCAGTATTCGATGACCGGATCGTTGCGCCCGAGCCATCGCTGGTCTGCGTCCGCTACGAGTACAGGGATGCCACCGAGCCGATGCGACCATTCGACCTGCACCCCAAACATGTGTGGATGGCTAGCGGCGATCGCCAGGACCGGGCCCCGCTCGAGCACTGCGTTCACGGCGCTGTCATCGACATATCCGACCGGATCCCACAGCAGCGAACCCGCGGGTGTCACCACAAGCTGAGCGGTCTGGCCGATCCCGACTTTCGGCTCCGTCCTGATCCCGATAAGTCCCGGCTCGTTCTCCTTCAGCAAGGTCTGCTGGCCCTGCTGTGCGAGCGCGTCCAGTGTGAGCCACTTCTGTCCGTCCTCGGGTACGTACTGCCGCTCATCGGTGCAGATCGGGCAGAGCCCCGGGGCAGGTTCGTCGCGTTCGACGGCGCAGGTTGCGCAGATCAGCATGGTTGGTCCCTTCCAAGCGTCTTGTGGCCGCTTTCCTACCCTTTTCACCTTCGGCCGCAGTCTGGCGTGCCCATGCTATGGCATGCCAAAGTCTCCTCGGAAGAGAGATCCTTTGAGGCATCACGCCAAGCTCGGGGAGGAGCCGATGCCTGCCGGGGATGTTTAGGGCAGACTGGTGGCGTGAACGGAATCCGGTGGGTGTTGCACGTCGATCTCGACCAGTTCATCGCGGCGGTCGAAGTGCTCCGGCGGCCGGAGCTTGCGGGCAAGCCAATCATTGTCGGCGGTCGCGGCGACCCAACGGAACGGGCTGTCGTTTCGACCGCATCCTATGAAGCCAGGGCGTTCGGTGTGGGTTCCGGAATGCCATTACGCATTGCGGCCCGGAAAGTGCCCGACGCAGTGATCCTGCCAGTGGATCACGAAGCATACCTTGCGGCGTCTGAAACGGTGATGGCTACCCTGCGCGCGCAGCCCGGCGCCACCTTGCAGGTGCTGGGTTGGGATGAAGCCTTTGTCGGTATTGAGACAGAGAATCCGGAAGCCTACGCCCGGCAGGTGCAGGCCGCTGTCCTTGAACGAACGCAGCTGCATTGCAGCGTGGGCATCGGCGACACCTTGGTCCGGGCCAAGGTCGCCACCGGTTTCGGCAAGCCTGCCGGCGTCTTCCGTCTCACTGCCGGGAACTGGCTCGAGGTCATGGGCAGCCGGCCCACCAAGGACCTGTGGGGCGTCGGAACCAAAGTGTCGGGCCGGCTGGCCAAGCTCGGCATCAACACGGTCGCCGAACTCGCCGCGTCCGACCCCCAGGACCTGGTCCCGGAGTTCGGCCCCAGGATGGGTCCTTGGTACGCGGAGCTCGGACGCGGGGACGGCGCAAGCGTTGTGGACGACACCCCGTGGGTTGCCCGCGGGCATAGCCGGGAGACCACCTTCCAGCGGGACCTGACAGAGCCCGCCCAGGTGGTCGACGCCGTGAGGGAACTGGCTGCGCGCGTCCTTGAGGATGTCGTGGCCGAAGGACGGCCTGTCGTTGGGCTGACCCTGAAGGTCCGGTACGCACCGTTCTTCACCAAGACCCACGCAAAGAAGATTCCCGAGACATTCGACCGGAACGAAATTTTGGCGCGGGCCCTGGACCTCGCAGCCTCAATCGAAGCGGACCGTCCGATCCGACTCCTGGGCCTGCGGGCCGAAATGGCAATGCCCGACGATGCACGAAAGGGACATACGCCGACGCGCGGTGGTTGGTGACAGCGTCTTCTGGCAGCCCGTAGACCCTTCGGGCGTTGTCCCGCGCGACAAGCTGCACAACGCGGCGGGTATCGGCCTCCGACCACCCGTGTTCGTCAATCCACCGGCCGAAGATGGCTGTGATCGCGTTGCGCCACAGCCGGACGCCGGCCTCCGGGAGTCGGTCCGCTGCCTGATCCAGGTCGGTCGCGTCGAGAGCAGGGAGACCCGCGCCATCGCTCATAGGGATGTTCTGCACCCTTGTTGACACCGCGGCAGGGTCCTCGACGACACGGCTTCGTTGTGGTTTTTGGCCGCCAACCGGGCCGCTCTCAGGATTTCTCGGTCGGCGTGAAGGTCCAGGTTCCTGCATGGATCCGGAAGTCACGCGTTGCAGGTCTGTCGAACGGCGCGGTGCTGTTACGCACGACGGCGGGTCCCGCCGTCGGTCCCTTGATTCCGTATGTGCCGGCGGAGAGCCGGACGGTCGCCGTGACGCCGGCGGGTACCGTGCATTCCAGCTGGGTTCCTGCGGCCGTCCGCCGCCATGCGACGTTGATGGTGCCGTTGGGCAGGGGCAGACTTCCCTTGGCGTGCCCGAGCCGGCAGAGCGGCGGTTCGATCAGCAGTTCGCTGCCTCCGGGAACAGTCACGCGCACGCCGAGCAGGAACTCCAGGATTTCCTTGACGACGGAGGCGGACCAGGCGTGGGACTGGCTGTAGTCGGTGCCGTCCTCCAGTTCCCAGGCTTCCCAGGTGAAGCTGGCACCTTGGTTGAGGAGCCGGGCCCAGCCGGGCTGGCCTGGGTTGGTGAGCAGGTCAAGGACGGCATCCGTGCGGCCTTCGGACAGCAGCGCCCGCACCAGCCGGTGCACGGTCATGGGTCCCTGCCGCATACCCTGGGCCGCGATCCTGTCCGCGTCAGCAGAGGAGTGCGCAGGATCGGTGATTCCGAGGGACAGCGGGAAGGACGTGGCGTGTTGGGATGCGTGGGTGCTGGGGGTTCCGTCGGCGTGCAGTCCGTCGACCATCACGCCGTCCACCCGCAGGCGGGTGCGGATGGTTTCTGCGAGGGCCCCGGCATGCCCGGCGTAGTGCACGGCTGCGTCTTCCTGGCCGGCGACGCCGCACAGCCGGGCCGTGGATATGAGGGCCGAGTAGGCCTGCGCGTTGACGGTGGTCTTCGCAGCGCAGTCCATGTCGTAGCCGAACCGGCCGGGGGCGGGCCAGTCCACGATGCCGTGAAGGTAGGGGCCGGAGCCGCCGCCGAGTTCGATGACCAGTCCCGCCGTCGGACCGTCCGTGGCCAGATGCCGCAGCGCGTAGTCGGCGGTGTTCCGGAGGTGCGGGAGCAGTTCCGTCACGAGTGCGAGGTCTCCGGTGCGGTGGTGGTATTCCTCGGCCCATTCGGGCATCATGAGCGAGAAGTCGGGGATGTCCCTTTTCCCGTCGCCGTTGGGGTAGACCGCGTTGTAGCGGCCGAGGTCCTCGGCGGCGGTCCAGTAGCGCGCCGCGGACCAGCCGAACTCCCGCAGTGCCTGGGCCGTGTAGGCGTGCTCGCCAAACAGGGCCATGGTGGCGTAGGAGATGTTGACGGCGTCGGCCAGGAACTGGCCCTTCTCCCGCGTGGGCGTATCCACGAACTGCTCCTGGACCCCGTACAGCGCCGAATCGCGCAGCAGCCCGAACACGGCATCCAAGGTAGCGTCCGAGCTGCTGAAGCTCCCCTCGTGCGGGTGCCGGCCATGGACAACGACGGCGCCCACCCGGGACAGGTCGGCTGCCTCCACGCCGGGGAGTTCCAGGTACCGGAAGCCCAGGTGCACGCTGGCGAGGAAGTGTTGCGGGCCCTCGGCCTGGGTATAGGGGAAGGACATGTCGGTGTTCTGGCTGGCCGTTTTAGCGCTGTCCACGCGGCCGTCCGCGTCCAGGGAGTAGCCGGCCCTGATCATCAGGGTCCGCCCGGCCACGCCGGCGCGGAAGTCCAGTTCCGGGCGCGCCGGGATGACCTTGCCGAAGTCAGCCGCCAGCGTTCCGTCGGCCGCCGTCACGAAGGCGGCCGGGGCGACAAAAGTCTCGGACAGGAAAGTGCGCCGGGGGTGCAGCGCCGGAAATTCCGGGACAGGGTGGGGGCCGTAGCTCAGGGCCTGCGGCCTGTCCTGGCAGGCGTCGGGGGCTGCCGCGGCCTGGCCGTCGAGGTGCTCGACGGCATCGCCTTCGTCGTTCCGGTAGCCCGCCTGGCGGTACGGGGCCTCGGTGGCTGTCCAGTCCGGGCCGGAGCCAAAGGTCTCGCGGCGGCCGTCGGTGTAGTCAACGCTGAGGCGGACCAGCAGGCCGGGAAGGCTGGCCGCCCTGCCCTGGCCGGGGCCGTACCAGTGCAGGAGGGCCGTGAGCGAAACCTCCGCGGGCTGCTGCTGGACCGGCTCTGCCGCCTGGCGGGGCTCTGCCGCCTGGCCGGGCCGCGAAGGTGAGTCTTCCGGTGTGCGGGCAGCGAGGAGCGCAGTGACGTCGGCGGCGTCGTAATATCCCTCGCCGGGGTAGCTGAAGGAGGTGGTGCTGAGGCAGGGCGTGCCATTCACGGCGAGCTGGGCGTGATGGCTGGCTGCGGCGAAAAGGCGCGCACGGGCAACGGAACCCGTGAGCCGGATGGTGGTGCGGAAGAGCGTCCATTCATCGGGCTGCCGGTGAACCGTGGTGCGCGCCCAGTGGCTCAGGAAGGCACGGGCTTCCTCCGGTCCGGCATCGAACCTGTGGTCCAGGAGCACCCTGCAGCTGATGGCATCCGCGGTGCGTGTGGGAGCAGCGTCAGGTGTGGGCCCGGCGACGGTGACCCGCAAGGAGGCGTACTCGGCTTGGCTGCGGGGTCCCTGGTGGAGTGCCAGCGATCCCTCCACTCCGGCAGGGGAGGCTTCAGCCACGGCAAGCAGTTCAACCCCGTCGAGGCTCACGGTGATGGTGACGCCGTTGTCGGTGACCGTCAGGTCCTGCCACGTGCCCGGGACCGGGTCCTTGCCGGGGAGCCGCTCCTGGCTGGCCACGGCGCCCCGTTCCAGCTGTGCGCTGGCCAGGACGTCGGTGTCAGGAGTAGCAGCGGCAGGGATTTGCCAGGCCGGGGCACGGCGGAGCACAACGCTGCCCGCCGTATTCAGTTCCAGCAACAATCCAGTGCCTGGGCCGTTGCTGCGGAGGAGCAGGCCGGCCCACCCCATCACCGGCCGGAGGCGGGCCTCCAGAGTGAACTGCCGGACGCGCGTGCAAGGGACGGGAAGGAACGGCGAGCCCGCAACACGCAGGGCGCCGTCCAGGAGGTCCAGCGGAGCCCGGCCGCCCGGGGCCCGGTGGATCCAGTCGGCACCCCACCCGGTGTCCAAAAGCCCGGTACTGAATACCGCCGCGTCGGACCAGGGGCCGGGGTTCCCGACGGCGTCACGCACCCGGACCCGCCAGCTGTAATCCTCATCCCCGGCCAGGCCAGGTCCACCGTAAGGAATCCCGGACTGCACCGGGGACGGAACGGGACCGGAGTACCAGACCTCAGCTCCGCCGGAATCCTCGACGGCGATTTCGAAGCCGGTCTGCCGGGCAGCGGCGGGATCCGCACCCTCCGGCTGGCTCAGCTGCCAGCCAAACACCGGATGCGGCGACGCAGTGAGGCAGGGCGAGAGCCCGTCGGTCAGCAGGCCGGCAGCCTGGAGTTCGCCCTGGCACGCAATGGGTGGGATTGCTTCGGCGGGGAAGACGCCCATCAGGAAGCGGTTCCGTACGATGAGCGAACCGGCGCGTCGGCGGTGCCGGATGGTGTTCTCAAGGGATCTCCGTTTCTGCCCGCTATGACCAGAGCGCAGTGGATCTGCGATGCACAAGAAAACGCTTTCTCCGACCCAACTCTGGACCAAGGATGAGGACGAGTCAAGGAATGTAACGATTCAATGAAACCCTTGACGCCCAAAAACTGCCCAGTCCTCGTTCCGAGAAGAAGCCTGGGACGTCAGATTTCCGCGGATTCGGCGGCGAACTCGCGTTTGAGCCTGTTCTTGGCTCCGTGTTCGACCAGGGTCGGGATGTAGGTCCGGATCCTGCTGGCGTCCAATGATTCGTATTCCTCCGCGACGACCCGGGCCACGAGGGAGCGGGGGGCGTCGGGATAGCGTGCGGCGAGCCGGTCAGTGACTTTGGCGATGGTGTCGTGCTTTTCCGTGTCGTCCATCCGACAAGTTTGATGCCCGGGGCCGCAGGCGTCCATCAGCTTCCTTAGGGTTTGCGCGGCCCTGGCACGGGCGCGAAGAAATCATGCGGCGGAAACTTTCGTGCAACCTTGAACGTGCACTCTGTGAGAGCGGAACGCTTCGGAAAGGATGCGACTCATGACCATGAGTGAAGAAACTGTTGTGGGTGCCTGCCATGAACTCGCTGCCGGGGATTTTATCGTCGCCCGGCACAAGGGTTCCCTCGTTCACCGGGGGCGCGTGACCGAGCGGGTCCCGGACCACGGCCTGTTCTGGATCCTGGACGAGCTGACCGGCGGGCGGCGATTGCTGGACATGGCCGACCTTGAGATCGTCCTTGTGTGCAGCGGCGTCACCGCACCGAAGGCCCCGGACGCTGAATCGGCCGCTGCCTGACGAGGGCAGGGTTCTATGAGCTCCGGTCCATGAGCTCGGCAGGTTTAGTGACGGCGCCGGCGGTTTTGGGACCTGAGGCTCACTTTGGTGCACCACCAGCGACGTCGGCCTGGTCCGGTCTCCTGGGGGATTTCCTGGTGCCGCGTTGGCGTCGTCCCGATGGTCGGCGTTGCTGCTGGCGGAGTGCGAGCAGCGGAAACAGGAGCACGGAGAGCATTCCTGCCCCAACGAGTGCCGATGCGATTCCGCCTGAGATCAGCCCCTCGTCCCGGCCGATGCCTGTTACCGCCACGATAATCGGCAATCCCGTTGCTCCAAACAGCATGACGGCCCGTTTATTGGCAGAGGTGGAGTTGGGGGGGAGCCGCGAGCAGCGACGGCAGGCCACGGATGATGAGCAGGAGGAGTAGGAACAGGGGGACCAGTGCGAGAGCGGCCGGGCTTGCAGTGAGCGCGCGTAGGTCGAAATCTATGCCGGTGTCGATAAAGAAGATCGGCACCAGGAATCCGAACGCGATGGCGTCGATTTTCGTCTCGATGACCTTCCGGTCCGGTTCGGGAGCGCGCGCGATGGCAACCTTCCAGAGGACTCCGGCGGCGAATGCACCCAGCAGCATGTCGAGTCCCAGAACCATGCTCAGCACAACGAGCACGCTGAGGATAAACATGATGGACCGGACAGCGAACTGGCCGCTGGTGTGGAGAGTCCTGGTGACTTGGGAGTGGAGCAGTGAGTGGCGGGCGCGGGAGGCGAGATAAATCGCGAGGCCGGTCAGGAGAACAAAACCGAGAAGTACTGCTGTTGCCGGTCCCAACTGCCTGCCACTAAAGAACAGTGAGATCGCAACCAGAGGACCAAACTCACCGGCCGCACCCAGCGCGGTGACCGCGATGCCGATCGGGGATTTCGATTCGCCGGCGTCGCGAAGGATAGGCAGCAGCGCGCCCAAAGCTGTGGAACACAAGGCGACGCCGATGATTACGGCAGCCTCCGGTGTGGGGGCCAGGACGAGGCCGGCACCAATGCCTGCCGCCAAGGAAATCACCCAGCCAGCAGACGCACGGTTGGCGGGCCGGCCGCGGATCATGGCGAAATCAATCTCGTTGCCTGCAACGAAGAAGAGCATGGCCAGCCCGAATTCGGCCAGCGTATCCGTGAATCCGGTGGATTGTATCCACCCCAACAGGCTGGGGCCGAGCAGGATTCCGAGGACAATCTCGAACACCATGATCGGCACTTTGACCACACGATCAAGAAAGCGGGCCGCAAGGGGCGCTGCGACAGCCAGCAAGGCGATCAGAACCAATGAAGTGGACAAGCCCTGCATCAGCGGTACCTCCGGCACCTCGGCTGCTTCCTAGGAAAAGTAATCCAAAGCTACCGTCACCGTAAGCGGTGGCGCCATAACGGCCAACGGTCTAATGCCCCAGCAGAACTTAGTTGGCGTCCGACCCGCGTATATTGGCTTCGGGCTATTCATAAGACTGGGGGACAGATGCGGCTTCGTTCATGGGTGCGCGCAAAACAACGGGCACTGGCGGCGGCAACAACGTTTTCCGCAGTTGGACTGCTTGTGGCAACGGCAGTTATCCACCCAGGGTTCACCACCACGCACGTAGACCTGAACGACGGCGGTGTGTGGGTGACCAATTCCGGCAAGAACCTTGTGGGCCACCTGAACTTCCAGTCGAAGACCCTGGACGGCGGCCTCATGGCAGCCAGTGGCGACTTCGATGTCCTCCAGCACGGCAGCAGTGTGCTCGTCTCGGATCGCGGCAATGCCTCCTTGGGCAGGGTCAAGGTCTCCAGCGTTACTCTTGAACAACCCCAGCAGCTTCCGGGAACCGCGGTCCCGGCCTTCGGGGAAAAAGCGGTTGCCGTGGCTGATCCGAGCTCGGGCCGTCTCTGGGTGACCCAGAGCAACATGCTGGGTTCCATCGACTACGACACGCAGGAACCCGTGATTACCGACGCCCGGGGAATCGTCGCGACGGTAGGAACTGACGACGTCGTCCACGCCGCGGATCCCGCACGCGGGGAGGTGACCTCCCTCAGGGTGAATGCAACCGGTGGAGAGGACTCCCGGGACTCCGCCCAATACGGGGCCATCCGCAACGTCGAGGACCTGCAGATCGCCGCAGTGGGGGACAAGCCAGTCATATTCGACCCGGGGAGCGGAACACTCCACCTTCCCGGCGGTCGCCAGGCGCAGTTGCCCGACGCCAAGGACGCAAAACTGCAGCAAAGCGGGCCTTCCGCCGATTTCGTCGCCGTCGCCACCAAGACGGGCCTGATCAAGCAGCCTCTGGACGGCTCAGCCGCAACCGTTGTGGAACTCGGAACCTCCGGAACCCCTGCCACTCCGGTCCACGTCAACGATTGCGTCTATGCGGCCTGGTCCGGCGCAGGCAAATACCTCCGCGAATGCACGGACCCCGCCGATAACAGCAGCGCCGACATCCCGGGCGCAAGTGCCCGGTCCAACCTCGTCTTCCGGGTAAACCGGGACCTCGTGGTCCTCAACGATGTCACCACGGGCAACATCTGGCTGGTCACCGAGAACATGAGGCTTGTAGCGAACTGGGACGACATCATTCCGCCGCCGGACAAGACCGAGGACCAGGACGAACCAGCGGCTGACGACAACCCGGTGAACACCCTCCCGGACCGCACCAAAGAAAACCGGCCGCCCTCCGCCGTTGACGACCAGTTCGGAGTCCGCCCCGGCCGGACCACCCTCCTGCCGGTGCTGGACAACGACTCCGACCCCGACGGCGACGTCCTCACCGCGCAGGTCCAAGGCAACAACCCCGCCGTCGGAACCGTGCAGGCTGTCTATAACGGAACCGGCCTGCAAGTGAAGGTTCCGGCCGATGCCGCCGGAACGTCGCAGTTCCAATACCAAGCCAGTGACGGCCGCGGCGGCACCGCCGGCGCCAAGGTCACCTTGACCGTCAAGGACCCTGCCAGCAACGAGGCACCGAAGCAAAAACGGGTGCCCACAATCATCCTGGAACAGGGCAAGAGCATCTCCCAGAACGTCCTCACGGACTGGATGGACCCCGACGGCGACGACCTGCTGCTGCTGGGGGCCCGCGCCACGAGCGACGGCGACCAGGTGCGGACCCGGGCCGATGGCCTCCTGACATTCCAGGACGTGGGGGCAAGCCTGGGCAAGAAGGAAGTGGCAGTCACTGTCTCCGACGGCCGTGACCAGTCCGAGGGCACGGTGGTTGTGGACGTCCGTGCCAAGGGCAACCTTCCGCCGAAGGCCAACGCAGACCACGTTTCGGGTGTAGCGGGGCAGGACATCCTGGTCTCCCCGTTGAAAAATGACACGGATCCGACCGGAGAAGGACTCCGGCTGACCCGCGTGGCAGGACCTCCGGAGCAGGCCGTCACCCCTGATTACCAGGCCGGGACCTTCACTTTCCGTGCGACAAACCCTGGAACGTACTACGTGACGTACCTGGTAACGAACGGACCGGACAGCTCTGAAGGGCTCGTCAGGATCGACGTCAACGCCGCCGGAGGAGAGGGCGAGCCGGTGGCCGTCGCGGATCTGGCGCTGCTGCCGGTGGGCGGCGAAGTACTGCTGGACGCTCTTGCCAACGACTCCGACCCGGCCGGCGGCGTCCTCGTCATCCAATCCGTGGGCCTGCCCGGGAACTCAGCGGTCTCGGTTGCCGTCCTGGACCACCACATCCTGCGCATCACCGACGTCCGCGGCCTCAGCGCTCCCACCAGCCTGACCTATACAGTGTCCAACGGCGTTGCGTCCGCCACCGGCGAAGTCACCATCCTGCCCATTCCGGCGCCCGCCAAACTGGTCCCGCCCGTGGCGGCCCCCGACGAAATCACCGTCCGGGCGAACGACGTCTCCACCATCGCAGTCCTCGCCAATGACTCCCACCCCAATGGCGCCAAGCTTCAGCTCAAGCCGGTCCTCGTGCAGGGAATCGACCCCGCCCAGGGCCTCCTTGCCGTATCGGGGGACGTGCTGCGGTTCAAGGCAGGCGGAGCAGGCGGAACGGTACACGCCATCTACGCAGTCACCGGCCCGGATGGGCAGGAAGACTCGGCGCAGGTCACCATCCACATTCGGGGAGAGGGCACGAACTCCAGGCCGCTTCCCCAGCATGTCACCGGTCGGGTGGTTGCCGGCAACACGACGAGGATCGCCATTCCCTTGGACGGCATTGATCCCGACGGCGACTCGGTCACCTTGGTGGGACTGGAGCAGGCGCCGCGCAAGGGAACAGCTGTCGTCGGTGCCAGCTACGTGGAATACACGGCGCCTGCGAACGCCTCCGGGCAAGACAGCTTCTCCTATGTTGTTGAGGACCGTTACGGGGCACGATCCACAGCGCTGGTGGCGGTAGGCATTGCTCCCGCTCCCGGATCCAACCAGAGTCCGACGGCCGTTGAGGACAGCATCACCGTTCTCCCGGGCCGCCACGTCGCAGTGGACGTGCTGGCCAACGACTCTGATCCCGACGGCGACAACGTCACCCTCACAGCCAACCGGCTCGAAGCTGCCGCGGAATTGAAGGCCGACGTCATCGACGGGCGGGTGCAGCTCACTGCCCCGTCGACTGCGGGGACCTCCGCGACGGCGATCGTCAGGTACGAGATCAGCGATGGCCGGGGCGGCACCGCCGTCGGCACCCTTAAGGTTCAGGTGCGCAGCGATGCCGCCGCCCTGGCGCCCATCGCCCGGGACGACCGCGTGACGTTCGCCGAGACCCTGGGCAAGACGGTCATCGAAGTTCCCATTCTGAAGAACGACGAAGACCCGGACGGGGTGGCAAGCGAACTGCGGATAACCTTCCCGGAGGGCGCACCTACGGCCGGCATCCCAGCCCCGGGCAAAGTTTCCGTGCGGCTCGCGGACCAGCCGCAAATCATCGCGTATACCGTCACCGACATCGACAATCTCAGTTCGACGGCGTTCATCCTGGTTCCCGGCCTCGAAGGGCAGGCACCCGCGCTGCGGAGCACTGCCCCGCTGGAAGTCCTCAGCGGCCGGCAGCTGACCCTGAACCTGCAGGACCTGGTGGTTGTCCGGGCCGGCAAGAGTCCCCGCATCACCCAGGACTCGAAGGTACAGGCCGTGGCTTCCGACGGAGCGCCGCTGGTGAAGGACGCGACCACCATCGTGTTCACCTCCGCTGACGACTACACCGGCCCGGCGGCCGTTTCCCTCGAGGTCACCGACGGCGCCAGCGTCGACGACCCTGACGGGCGCACGTCGGTACTCACGATCGGCATCACGGTCCTGCCCGACCCCACCCGCAACCATCCTCCAACGTTCCCCTCGAGCACCCTTGAGGCAGCGGTGGGCGAGGACTCCAGCCTGGAGCTGCGCGACGTTGCCTCCGACATCGATGAAAGAGACAAGGACAAGCTCACGTTCGCGCTGCAAGGTACGCCGCCTGCCGGGATCAAGGCCACCCTGGACGGCAGCCTCTTCAAAGCCACCGTCGATGGCGCAGCCAAGGGCAGCACACTCTCGGTCCCGGTCACCGTCTCGGACGGGCGCAGCGCCCCTGTTGCGGGTGCCGTGGACGTCCGTGTGGTTGCGTCCAAACGTCCTCTGGCGTCGGCCAACGACGACGTCATCGCCGGTGCCCGGGCGGGACAGTCCCAGCGGGTACAGGTGCTGGACAACGACCTCAACCCGTTCCCGGAGGCGCCGCTGAAAATCCTCAGCGCCGCCGTCGAAACCGGAACCGGTACGGCCGCTGTGGACGGTGAGGCAGTCATCGTCACGCCCGCCGAGAAGTTCGTGGGCACCATGGTGGTCCGCTACCGGGTCCAGGACAAGACCCAGGACGCCGAACGCGAAATCGATGGCCGCATCCGGCTCACGGTCAAGGACAAACCGGATGCTCCGTCGACGCCGACGGTCGGCGAGGTGCGTGACCGCACTGTTGTCCTCAACTGGTCCCCTCCCGCCAACAACGGTGCAGCAATCACGGGATACAAGGTCAGCGGCAGCGGAGGGTTCTCCCAGCAGTGCCCCGCCACCACCTGCACCCTCACGGGCCTGACCAACAATGTCGAATACACCTTCACGGTGGTGGCCACGAACGAGGTGGGCGACTCCGCACCGTCTCCTGCTTCCGCCCCTGCCCGCCCGGATGCCAAGCCGGACACCCCGGCAGCTCCGACGCTCGTATTTGGCGATCGGTCCCTCACGGTGAACTGGGTTCCGCCAAACAGCCCCGGCTCACCGGTGGAGAGCTACAACCTGGAGATCTCACCGGCGCCACCCGCCGGGAACATCCGGGCAAGCAACCTCACCGGCACGTCCTACCATTGGTCCGGCCTGGAGAACGGGACGCCCTACCAAATCAGGATCCAAGCCTCCAACAAAGCGCCGGATCCCTCGGAATGGAGCCCCTATTCAGAGACGGTCATCCCGGCCGGTGTACCCGGCGCCCCGGGCAAGCCGACCGTCACCCGCTCCACCTCGGGCGGCTCGGAATCGATCATGGTGGTGTCATGGGCTCCCGCGGCGGACAACGGAGCCTCCATCGACACGTACACCGTGAATGCCGTTCAGGGCGGATCCACCGTTACAAGCAGAACGGTGTCCGGCAGCCAGCTGAGCGTGCCCGTGACGGTCAGCAACTCCACCAGCGATTACTCCTTCACGGTGGTGGCCGAGAACAAGGCAGGCACTTCGGCGGCCAGTCCGCCGTCGGACCCCCGCCGCGCCTTCGGCACGCCCGGCGCCGTTCCCAGTGTCCGTGCTGATCCGCTCGACAACGCGGTGCAGCTTTCCTTTGGGGCGGCCGCCGGCAACGGCGCAACCCCGAGCTACCAGTACCAGGTCAACGGAAGCGCCTTCCAAACCGTGCCCTCGGACAGGGTCATCCGCACAGGCGTGCCCAATAACGGCAACTACACCATTGGCGTGCGGGCCGTGAACAGCATGGATGGCGCAACCTACGAAGGCCCGGTCACCAACTCCAATCCGGTGGCGCCGTACGGCCAGCCGCACGCCGCGAGCATCAACCCCGTTACGGTCACCACGACGGTAAGGTTCGATGTCGGCGCCGTGGTCAACAACGGGCGTCAGGTCGTGGCACTGGAATACCAGTCGTCCGACGGGAAGTCGGGCACGTTGGGGGCAGGAGGAGGATCTGTCACCACGGGGAACGGGTACGACCAGTCCATCTCCATCACAGTCACTGTCGTAGACGACCTCGGACAGCGCACGGCTGTGTCGGCGACCGGAAGGACAGCTCCCGCGAAGTACCTTACGGTGGATAACGGTTCAGCCAGCCCCGGCACCTGCGAATGGCCCACAAACGGCACTTCAGCATCAGACACGCCGGCGAACTGCGCCGCCGGAGGAGGAACGTTCGTGGCCCAGGGCTCCCGGGTGCAGGTCCAATGCGTGACCACCGGTGCCGCGTACACCATCTACGACGGAGCCACCGGCAAGCCCACCGGGGCCACCGGCAATGTTTGGTACAAGGTGATCAACAACCTCTGGATCCGCCCGTCCGACGGGCCCGTGGATTCGGGGGTCCCGGCCTGCTGATGCAGCCTCCGGACGCGAGGGCGTTGCCCGGCAGCTCAGTGGCCGGTGTGCATCCGATCGCGTGCGCAATTCACAACGGCGGACAAATCGAGCCCGTAGGTCGGCCCTTCGCCGGAACCGTACTCCTCGAGTCGGGCCGCACCGCGTTCGAAAAGCCGGAGCGCGCCGACGCTGTTACCACGGGCGGCGTGGGTCAGCCCGACGCAGATTTGGGCGAGCCCTTGCCAGAGGTTGCGTTCTTCGGCTGGCCCGGCTTTCCAGCGGGCTTCGAGTACCTCATGGGCGGCGAAGGGCCGGCCGGCTTCCACCAGGCTCCGGGCTGAGACCAAAGTCTGCGCCGGCGGCAGCGGCTCTTCCGAGACCGGTTCGACGCCGGCGCTTCCGTACGGCAGCGGCCGCCCCAGCGCGTCACGGGGCCGGGCCTGGCGCGGACGCCTTGAAGCGTCCCGATCCCTGTCACGGGTCATTGCAGTTTCCGCCCTGAGCGTCCCTGGACTTTACGAACTTTCATACGCCCAATGCTACGACCCGGCCCTGGAGGTCTCCGACCCGCCGGATCAAAGACCTCTGCAGTTCCAAAGGAGATGTTTAGGCACGGGTGGCCATGAAGGCACTGACGGCGGCTTGGGCTTCTTGGCCCGCCGGTCCGAGCCAGAACAGGTGGCTGGGCGCCGACAGCTCGACGAGCACGGCACCGGGGATGGTGTCCGCATAGTCCTCGGCGTGGGCGAAGGCGACACCGGCATCCTGGCGTGAGCCGGTCACCAAAGTCGGGCAGCTGGTCCGGGTTTGGACCAGCCGGCGGTATGGGGCACGATCGGCTCGGGCCTGCTGCAGGTCGTTGACGAACCCGCTGCCGGAGCGCATCGTGCTGAACAGTTCCCGTGCCCGGCGCTTGTCCTCCATGGACCAGGTGTGCCACCAATTATCCACTGGCGTCTTTGACAGTGCGCCAACCATCCGACGCAGCCCGGCATCGGACCTGACGAAACATGCCACCATCGCCCAGGTGGGGCCCTGCAGTGTCGGCGAGAAAGCCAACGGGCCGAAGAGTGATTCGAGGCGGGTGTCCGGGTACGCGAGCGTCGAAGGGGCGCAGCTGTGCAGCACCAGTCGAGGCACCAATTCCGGCAGGGAGTATGCGGCGTGAAGGGCCTGCATGCCACCGAAGGAGACACCAACGGCCGCTGCGGTCTGGCCGATGCCCAGCTCCTGGCAACACTCAGCCACCGCGGGAACAAACTCGGCGGCATTCAGGGGTCCCACATCCGTGTTCCCATAGCCGGGGCGCGAGAACGCCAGCACCCCGTGCCCTTCTGAGGTGTAAAGGCTCCAACCGCAATCGCTGGCGGCAGAGCAATGTCCACCGGGGAAGAACAGCACGGCTGGCTTGTCCCCGGGCCGGTACATGACTTCAACAGGACCTAGCCGCGTTGGGACCACCCGAGTCTTGCTCACGGTCCAACCCTACGGGGCCCGTCTCGAGCCCCACCATGGGAGCGCCGGTCAACGACCAGCGTCTAGCTTCCGGGATCCCTTGGTTCAGCGGGATGGGTTGTCTCTTCCGCCTGGGCTGCGAGGCCGCGCACGATCGCCTGCAGTTCTGTACGCAGTGTGTCGGTGTCGACGTCCGCGTTTGCCAGGACTGAGCGCTCCAGGTCGCGTGCTTCTTCGCGTGCGGACGTCCCGGCCGCGGTGATGGACACGACCTGGCTGCGGCGGTCGGACTGGCTGCGCTGGCGAACGACGTACCCGTACGCCTCGAGGCGCATGAGGGTCTTGCCGATAGTCTGGGCCTGCACCCGGACGATCTGCGCAAGTGAAGCCTGGGTCATGGGGCCGTTAGCCGCCAAGACGTCCAGTGCGATCACCCCGGCATGGGTCAACCCGATATCGCCCAGCTTCTCGTTCCACGCGTGTTCGACGAGCCGCGCGGCGGTCGACAACAGGCGGCCTGTGGGCCAGATTCTGATATCAGGCATAGGCGCAGTATAGAACCCGGCGGGTCTGCATGGTGGGGCCTCTCGTGTGGTGCAGCCAAAGTGGACGTGACGAAGCCCGTCGATGGGGGACCGGCGGGACCTTCACACGCTCAACGGTACATCGGCGCACTTTGATCAAACGATCGAATAGCGCCGCCGACAGTCCCGCGGGCCGGTGTCATGGGCCAGGACAAGCACGTTCATCGAGATTACGTACTTTGCTCCCATGAACATTCCGTGAACATGCTGGCGGAGAACGCGGGGTGGGAGCCCGCAGATTTCCCCTGTCTGCACCGCACATCTGCACACGCGGCTAGGTCCGCCACGCGATTGGCAACCTGGGATGGGAAACCCGTCGGCCCGCATCGGAGGTCTCTGCGACAAAAGCTTTTGTGGACGTGGGAGGGTGGTCATTTGCCCGTGGTTTCGTGGTCCACACTTAGCACGTGCGTACTTTTGGTGTTGAGGAAGAATTTTTGATTGTTGATCCCCGCGATGGCGGTCCGCTGCCGATAGCAGGCGAGGTCCTGCGCCTTCATGATTTGGGGCGTGCGGCCGAGGCTCCTCCCTCGTACCCGATGCTGGCTGTTGAGCTCCAGCAGGAACAACTCGAAGTAATTACGGGACCGCACAGCCGCCTGGGCGGGCTGGTCGACGAAATACGCGCCGGACGCTCCTACGCGGACGCGCTGGCCCGAAAAGCAGGCGCGAGGATCTCTGCACTTGCCACGTCCCCGGTGCCGGTCACGCCCCGGTACACCCGCAACGACCGGTACGACGCCCTTCTGGCAAAGTTTGCGCTGACGGCACGGGAGCAGCTGACGTGCGGGTACCACGTCCATGTTTCCGTCGGATCGGACGAGGAAGGCGTCGCCGTCCTGGACCGGATCCGGTCCTGGCTCCCGTCGCTGATCGCACTGAGTTCGAATTCCCCGTTCTGGAATGGCACTGACAGCGGTTACGCCAGTTTCCGCACGCAGGCCTGGAATCGGTGGTCCACGGCCGGTCCGACCGACGTGTTCGGGTCGGCAGATGCCTACCACTCGCTGGTGGAGCGTCTGTCGGGTACCGGAGTGGTCGCCAGCCCGGATTTTGACGCCAGGCTGTCTGCCCGATATCCAACTGTGGAGATCCGTGTGTCCGATGTGTGCCTTGATATCCGGGATGCCGCCCTTATCGCGGCTCTGGTACGGGCACTGGTGGAGACCGCGGCGAGGGAATGGGAGGCCGGACAGCCGGCAGACACGGTTCCTACGGCGATCCTGCGACAGGGAGCCTGGCTGGCAAGCCGGTTCGGTATCGACGGGAACCTGCTCCATCCACTCGTGCACAAGCCAGACACCGCCAGAAACGTTGTTGATGCACTTTATGACCACGTCCGGGACGCCCTCGACGGGACCGGGGACACTGCCTACGTGGAGGAGTCCCTGCACCGACTCCTCATTCAGGGCACCGGCGCCACACGGCAGCGGGAGGCTTACAAACGCCGCGGCAGCCTCGCAGATGTGGTTGCCCACGCCACTGGCGTCACCCATGATGAAACCGACAATCAGCACGACCACGGGGAACGGTTCTTCAGAGACGCAGAGAACGCCGACCGACGTTCCGACCTGGTGGCCCTCTCCCGCTGATGCAGCTGTCCCGTTCAGTAGCCGGTGGGCAAGATGCGGCTGACTCTCAGGCCGGACTGGCCCAGGCGTGTGTATTCCACGTCTCAGCCCTCGATCCCGGTGCTGAGGCTGAGGTCCCGCCATTGCTCCAGCTCCGCGCGCTGTGCCTCAGCGACGGCGGCGAAGGCGCCAAACGCGTCCTGTCCGAGCACCAGGAGCGACGGCGGGTTGGGACTTTCGACGACCGCCAGGATGGCTTCGGCGGCCTTCGCCGGGTCGCCGGGCTGGGTGCCGTGCGTCGTGTCGTTCTCCTTGCGCCGTTTCCCGGCCGTCTCCGCGTAATCCCCGATCGGCGTCGCCGACTGGGTCAGTGAGCGGCCGGCGAAGTCCGTGCGGAACGCGCCCGGCTCGATGACGGTGACGTTGATTCCCAGCGGCTGCAGCTCCTTGTGGAGGGATCCGGACAGGCCCTCCAGGGCGGCCTTGGTTGCCGAGTAGTAGCCGGAGCCGGCCGGTGAGATGCGTGCTGCGATTGAGGAGATGTTCAGGATGGACCCTGACCTGTTCGCACGCATGCCTGGGAGGACTGCCTTGATCATGTCCACCGCGCCGAAAACGTTGGTGTCGAACAATTGCCGGATGTCGGCGTCGTCCGCTTCCTCAACCGCACTGCGGTAACCGTAGCCGGCATTGTTGACCAGCACGTCGACGCCACCGAAGCGCGTCTGCGCCTGCTCGACGGCCGAGCTGATCTGCACTTTGTCGGTGACATCGAGGGGCAGGGCCAGCGCCGTGTCGGGGAAGCCGGACGCGATGTCTTCCAGCGTGGCAGCGTTCCGGGCGGTGACGACGGCGTTGTGTCCGTGGGCGAGGACAGCCTGGGCGAGTGCCCGGCCAAGTCCGGTGGAGCATCCTGTGATGAGCCATGTAGCCATTTGTGTATTCCTTTCGTTGGAACGGGTGGTGGCGCGTTACGTTCGGATGCCGGCGTTGACTCAGGACGGCACAATGCGCACCAGCGTGTCGGTCGGGTCCTGCAGGATCGGGTCGGGCACCGTTTGCACCCGCACATCGCCGGCGCCGTACATAAAAGTTGCTCGCATCCGCATGCCTCTCCGTTCTTCGGTCGGTGGATCGAAAGGTTCCACCTCCACTCATCAGGTAACAGCAGAACCGTTCAGGTGAACAGGTACTGCCAGGGCATGGTTCGGGAGATGCGGCGTGCGGCCCTCCCACCGCTGCTTCGCCGGCCATAGCCTGAAGGCATGGAGGGCGCGGCCGAAACCGCGGTACTGCTCGGCACGGCAGCAAGACCGCCCGTCCAGCTAACGCTGGACACGAGCCGCACAAAAGCATCTGGTGCCGCGATAAGCCGGACACCAGCATGACGGACAACGAGCGCTGGCAGGGAGTTTGGCCCGGCTCTCACAGAAATGAATTCAAGATGGATCGGAGCACCAAGCGCGGCACCGTCCTCGTGGTCGGCGCGACCGGAAGCGTCGGCCGCCGCGTCGTGGCAGAAGCGGTACACCAGGGTTACAAGCCGCGGGCCCTCGTGCGCGACACGTCGCGCGCACGCCGCCTCGACTCAGCCGCAGAGAAGGTTGTGGGCGAACTGACCCGGACCAAAACCCTCGCCGACGCTGTCGCCGACATCGACGCCAGCGGCAACGCCTACACGATCGTTCGTCCCGGCTGGTTCGACTATAACGACGATGACCAGGTGGCAATCGCACCGCTGCAGGGCGACACCCGCCACGCGGGAAGCTCCGCGGACGGCGTCATTGCGGCCGGTTCGTTCGACGGCGTCAGGGACCAGGCGAACATGCCGCTGAAGCCGAACCGGAACGCGTAGGCCGGGACCTCAGTGCGTTGACCGCGGACCGGCATTGAAGCCGGACCCCGTGGTTGACGAACACCCGAGAGGTCCTGTGACCCTACTCCAAAGTGACGCCAACAAATAGCATTGCATCATGGAACAGCTGCAAGAGACGAGCCCGGACGAACCGGTCTTGTCTGCCACCACGGTTTTCGCCAGCCTCGCGGAATTGAGGGACGCCCCCGGCTATAGCCCAAAGGCAATAGCCGAACGGCTGACAAACTCGCTGGGCTCGGATGCTGCCGCACCCCTGCTGGGCGTCAGCGTGGACGTTCTGGATCGCTGGATATCGGGCCAGGATGCGCCGGATGCAGACGGCCGGCTCCGGCTTGCGGACCTGGACGCCCTTGTAGGGCACCTCCACAGTGCTTTCACGCCGGCCCAGGCCATGCACTGGATGTGCAGCCCGAACGTGCAGCTGGGCTCCAGACCCATCGATGTCTACCGCGTTCGGGGATCGGCGCCGGTAATCGGCGCCATCCGTGCCCATGTCCAGTATGCCTTCGGCTGACCGGCCTGAATTGATCGCGGGTCCGGCGTCCGTTCACCAGTGACCGGTGCTGGCGAGGATGTAGTCGGTGGCGGCGGGACCGGTCATGGTCAAGTGGTTGTGCCTGGGGTTGATGCGGTGTTGTTTGAGGGCCGCCCAGAGCGAGCGGGCCGGTTCTGGCGTGGCCTGATTTAGCAGGCACCAGCTGGTGTAGAGGCCGTAAAGTTCGTCTTTGCCCAGTCCGGCATCGGTCTCCCGCTCCGTGATGAGGGATTCGCGGAGGAACCGGTCAAAGTGGGTTGAGGTCATGTCAGTTCCTTTCCTGCCTGTCATCGGATGGCCCGGATAGGGCGGCTGAGTGGGGAAGCGGGGCCGGTCAGGCGTTGATTTCCTGGCGCTGGTTCTTGTTTGTTTCGATCTCAATCCGGCGGGGTTTTGCCTTTTCGGCCATCGGGATCCGCAATGTCAGCACTCCGGCGTCGTAGCCGGCTTTCACAGCGCCGGCGTTGAGGTCGTCGCCGAGGATGAGCTGGCGGCTAAAGACTCCGCGGGGACGCTCTGCGGCAACGAACTCCGTATTCTCGCCCGTCGGGCCTTTGCGTTCGGCCCTGACCGTCAGGACATTTCGTTCGACGTCGATGTCCACCGAATCGACGTCAACTCCGGGCAGGTCGAACGCAACAACGAATTCTTCCCCGTCCTGCCAGGCGTCCATGGGCATCGCGGCCGGCCTGGCCGTCGTCCCGAGGACCTGCTGGGTGAGCCGGTCGAGCTCACGGAACGGGTCGGTTCGCATCAGCATGTCTTCCTCACTCCTTACAGATCGTGTATGACTCCTATTCACAGCCGGATTATCTGTCATGGCTGAGATAGATTTTTTATAGCACCCGTGTGAGACTGTTGCAAGAGGGTATTTTGGGTTTCAAGGAGGGGCCGATGGCGCAGGACAGCAGCAGGGTCACGGGAGTTTATGCCATCTCCGTGGCGGCTGAACTGGTGGGGATGGGGCAGCAGAACCTGCGCCTCTACGAGCGCAAAGGGCTGCTGGAACCGGGGCGGACCGTTGGCGGGACCCGCCTGTACAGTGAACAGGACCTGGTGACGCTGCGCCGGATCAGCACGCTCCTCCAGGAGGGGCTAAACCTTGCCGGCGTCCGGGCAGTCCTCGAACTGGAATCCGCCAACCGGCACCTGGAACGCGAACTCGCCGCAGCCAAGGCACGGCGCAAGAGCTGACCCCGGGCGGGCCGCGATCACCCCTGCCCGGTCAGTGGCTGCCCGCTGCCAACCAACGCGTTCGCTTTGGGTCACCTCAGGGTTGGTCTTCATAAGCGGGCCCTTGCCAGATGCTAAGCGTGCTGATTAAATCATGCACATAGCGCCATTACGACGCTGATGTTCCAACCGGAAGGAAGTGCGTCATGGGAATTCTCGGATTTCTCCTGCTCGGCCTGATTGCGGGAGCCATCGCCAAAGCTGTACTTCCCGGCAGGCAAGGCGGGGGCTGGGTAGTCACGCTGGTTCTGGGCGTCGTCGGAGCGATCCTCGGCGGCTGGATTGGTTCCCTGATCTTCGGCGGGGGCCTCGGTGACTTCTTCGACCTCCGGACCTGGCTGCTGTCCATTCTCGGCGCCGTGATCGTGCTGGGGATCTTCGGCGCCGTCACGCGCAGGAGCCGGGCCTGACCCCCGGCAACGCGGCCGGGCTTCGCGATCGCATCGACGGCTTCCCCTCGTAGTGACGAAGCCGTACAGAACGACCGCGAGCCCGGCAGCTCTTCGCGGGCAGATTGATAAGCCGCATCAAATGTTGCATAGGTCACATTCGGGGCTTAGTGTTGTCGAGGGCCGCAGCGTCGCGGCCCACCCTGTAGGAAGAAGCACGTGATAGACAAGCTCAGAGTGATGGTCCGAGTGGACCTTGACTGCGCCCAGGCACAAGTTGCCGCCGAGGGCCACGTGACGATGGAGAACGTTCGCGGCCTGTATGCGGTGATGAAACGCGCCAACTCGATCACAGCCGGCCTACGCATCGAGATCGATGTGACCGGTGCCCTTGTAGAACCGGACGCCCTGGAACGGCTTCGCGACTGTTCGCGCTCTCACCACTTGCCCGCTCACGTGGATCCGCTCCAGTCCGATTACCAGTTCAGCATCCTCGCCCCCCAAGGAGCCGGAGTCCGCGGTGAGGGTCTGGTGCTGGCAGCCTGACGACGGCGTCATCCGCGCCGGCCGCGGCGAGGGCGGTCCCGCTGAGGTTTCTTACTCGTACTCTGCCGCCCGCTTGTACGACGCCGAGACCCGGCGGTAGACCGGGGTCAGGAAGGCCAGCAGCGCTGCCGCGATCATTATGATCCCGGCGATGAGGAACACCAGGGCGATGCCGCGGGAGGTGCCTTGGCCCAGCAGCGGGGCCAGCTGGGCGGCTCCCTCCGCGGACCGCGCGTACGGGATGATCCAGACCTGGGCGATCGGCGCAATGAGGAACGCGGTGATCGGCGCTGCCGCGGACTCGAACGCCATGGCGAATCCGAACACCCGGCCCTGCCGCGGCAGGGGCACCACCTGCTGGATGACCGTCTGCTCGGCTGCCTCGACGAAGGGGACCAGGACCAGGTACAGCCAGATGCCGGCGATGTACAGCCATGCCAACTCCCGCAGCGTGAAAACCGCACCGAGGACGCCCATGACGATCACCGCGATGAGCATGGTGCGCAGTGGGTTGGACCCGAGTCCGAACTTGCCGATCAACGCACCGCCCACGAGGAACCCGGTGGAAGCAACAGCGAAGAAGGTGCCCCACAACTCCACGGGGAACATCTCCAGGCCATACGGGTCCATCAACGCCATATAGACGCCACCGATGAAATTGTTGAACGTGGAGAACAGGATCAGCGCGAACAGTCCGCCAATGGCCAACACGGCGGCGAGCGAACCGCGCAGGTCGAAGCCGCCGTGTGCGTCCGTCGCCGCCGCGCGCACCTCCTCGGGCATGCGCAAGGTGAGCAGGTGCGCGAAGGCCAGCGCCGTGAGCACCAGGGCGACGACGACCGTCCAGCCCATGCCCAGCAGCCCGACCGACAACCCTGACAGCACCGAGGTGACGATCAACATCAGTCCCTGCACCATGCCCACCAGCCCGTTGGCATTTACCCGCCGGTCCGGCTCGATGAGGATGGTGACCGTGGTGGACAGGGCGATGTTCCGCATATTTTCCACCACCGCACCGACCAGGATGATCACGGCGAAGATCCAGAACCACGGCTGTGTCAGGTCCAGCATCGAGGCGAAGGGTGTCAGCAGGAACATGACTCCGGACAGCACGAACATCACCAGGGTGAAGCCGGCGGCGAAGCGCATCACCGCCAGCTTGCGGTAGCGGTCCACGAAGGTGCCGAAGCTGATGCTGGAAAGGGCGATCAACAGCATGTACGCGCCGCCGATCACTCCGGTGGCGATCACGTTCCGCGTTTCCAGGTAGACCCAGAACGTCAGGGCGAACCACAGGTAGCTGGTGGTGATGTTGGCCAGGGCGGTGTTCACCAGGATCCCGGCAAACGTGCGGGACCGCTGTGCCGAAGTGCGTAAGGAGGTGTCGACGCCGCCGGGATCCGCCGCGCGAGGGGCCTCGCCGTCCTCAACCTGCGCTGAGGTGACAGCCGCGTCCGCAGCGGCCCCGGGCGGGGCCGGTTCCTGCTCTGTCATGCGTCCCAGTTTACTGACAACTGACGGGCGCGGACATGGTGCCGCCCGGTAGGGAACCAGTCACAAAGGAGTCGAACAGTTGGGGTCATCCTCAAAAGGTCCCGTGGGATCCACGCATCGAAGGGAACGTAGCACCGGAGGGTGCGCCTGCCGCGGCAAGGATTCGCTCGGCACGCAGAATCACCGGTTTGTCCACCATCTCACCATTGACCAGCACGACGGCGTCGCGCGAGGACCTGACTGCCGCCAGGACCCGGTTCGCCCACTCCACGTCCTGCTCAAGTGCTTGGAATGCCCGCCTTGCGCCGGCCACCTGCCCGGGGTGAATCAGCAACTTTCCGGTGAAGCCCAGCCGCCGCTGCCTTTCGGCATCACGTGCCACAGCAGCGGGATCGGTGACGCTCTGCGTGACACCGGCAACGGGACCCGCCAATCCTGCTGCCCTGGAGGCGATGACCAGCAGGGAACATGCGTACAGCAGCTCCGGCTCATCCGGCTGGGAGGTGGAAATTCCGGTATCTGCCGCAAAGTCGAGATTTCCGAAGGCCAGCCGGACAACACCAGGTACGCGTGCCAGCTCGGCGGCGCGCAGTACTCCTGCGGCCGACTCCACCAGCGCCACGAGCGGCACCGGACCCAACACCTGGGCCACCGCCGTAAGTTCCTCCGGCGAAGACCCCTTGGGGACCACCACCCCTTTGAGGTAGCGCCGACCCGTCAAGGCCGCCAGATCAGGTTCCAGCCAGGGGGAGTCGAGGCTGTTGATCCGGACCACGGCCGGGGTGGCGTCCACAAACTCAGCAGCAGCAGACCGCGCGTTGTGCTTCTCCTCTGGTGCCACGGCGTCCTCCAGATCGATGATCACGGCATCCGCGCCGGAAGCCACAGCCTTGGCAAATCGGTCCGGACGTGACCCCGGAACGAAAAGGAAGGTGGACGCGAGCCGGATATCCATCTACTTGAGGGCCTTCAGCGACTGTTCATCCCAGGCCGGCTGCACTCCGGTGAAGTCCGGTCCGTGGCCACGTTTGTAGATCATCATGGTGCGTTCGAAAACAATCACAATCCGGGACTCCTGATTGAAGCCGAGGGTGCGGACTTTCACGATTCCGATGTCCGGGCGCGATGCGGACTCCCGGGTGGAGAGCACCTCGGACTCGGAATAGATTGTGTCGCCCTCAAAAACGGGGTGCGGGAGCCTGACGCTGTCCCATCCGAGGTTGGCGAATACATGCTGCGACAGGTCAACAACAGACTGGCCTGTGACAAGCGCCAACGTAAACGTCGAGTCAACAAGCGGCTGCTTGAACTCGGTCTGCGCGGCGTAATGGGCGTCAAAATGGATGGGTGATGAGTTCTGCGTCAGAAGAGTAGTCCAGATGTTGTCAGTCCTGGTGATGGTGCGGCCCAGGGGATGCCGGTAGGTATCGCCGACACAAAAGTCTTCAAAATACCTGCCCGTCCAGCCGGCGACGTAATTCTTTTCAACGGTGTGCGGAGTAGTTGCTGAGGTAGTCATGCCACCCAGTCTGACCGCGGCTCCCCGCTTCTGACCAATAGCCTTTTCGTCTCATGTTGATGCATGCAGTGCATACTGAATCGTCACGGCCTGAGTACGGGATGCGCCCGGAGGAAGTCGATGAAGAGAGCTACGGGAGGTGGCTGCCGACGGTTCGCCATAACTGCGGCGCCCGCCACGCGGACGGCGCCGTCATCGGTGAGAGGCACCTGTTGGGTGCCTTTGGATAAGGGGCCGCGGATGGATGCCGGCAGGATGCTGACGCCCATGCCGGCCCGGACCAAGCCCCACAGTGTGGGTATTTCCGTGGCCTCCACGCTGATGCTGGGAACAAAGCCGGAGGCTGTGCAGAGTGCGTCAGAAATCTGACGCAAACCGAACTCCGGACGGAGCGCCAAGAAGGATTCGGAAGCGGCTTCGCCAAGGTCAATCGCTTTGCGCCCCGCAAACCTGTGTCCGTCCGGGACCACAAGGCGCAGCGGTTCCTGGGCAATGGGATGCCAATCAACGGCGTCGTCACGCGGCTCCGGGCTGATAATCGCCACGTCCACCGCCTGGTTCCGCAACATTTCCAGCGCGTGGCCAGCCGCCGCTCCCTCCAGGATGAACCGGGCCTCCGGGGCATCCCTCCGGTATTCCTGGATGAGCTGCGGCACCAGCCACGAACCATACGATGTGACGAACGCGAGCGAGATGATGCCCTTGCCCGGGTCGATCATGGATGAAATCCGCTGCTCGGCGGTACTGATTTCGCCGAGCGACCGGAGCGCGTGGGCACGCAGTACTTCTCCATACCGGTTGAGCCTGATCCGGTTACCGGAGCGTTCGAAGAGCTGTACTCCGAAATGCTTTTCAAGCCTGCCGACTGCCCGGGAAAGGGTCGGTTGGGAAATGCTCAGTGCCTCGGATGTCTCGGTCACATGCTCCGATTCCGCGAGCGCCACAAACCATTCCAATTCCCGTAGATCCATCCAGCCATTATGCACGCGACGTATCGATTGCACTACCAACCATCATTGGACGGCTGTGATGGCCGGCACAAGACTGATGGCATGGACAAACAAGCAACCAGCCCGAAGGCAATCTCCCGTGGACCGCTGGACGGCATCGTCGTCGTCTCGCTCGAGCAGGCTGTGGCCGCACCGTTCGCAACCCGTCAGCTGGCGGACCTCGGGGCACGGGTCATCAAAGTGGAACGGCCTGGCGTCGGCGACCTCGCCCGCGGCTACGACACCACAGTGAACGGACTCGCGAGCCATTTTGTCTGGCTCAACCGGGGCAAGGAGTCCATCGAACTGGACGCCAAGAGCGATGACGGCCGCCGCGTATTGCTGGAGCTGATTGCCAAAGCTGACATCCTGGTCCAGAACCTGGCCCCCGGCGCCGCAGACCGCCTGGGGATCGGCGCGCAGCAGCTCAAGGCGACCCGCCCGGACCTGATCACCTGCGACATCTCCGGCTATGGGTCAGGCGGGTCATACGAGCAAAAGAAGGCCTACGATCTGCTGATCCAGTGCGAAAGCGGCTTGGTCTCCATCACGGGCACGCCGGACGTGCCATCCAAGGTCGGGTTGTCCATTGCGGACATCGCCACAGGAATGTACGCCTACACGGGACTTCTGACCGCCTTGTTGCATCGCCAGCAGACGGGGGAGGGGTCCAATATTGAGGTCTCGATGTTGGAAGCCCTCGGGGAATGGATGGGCTATCCGTTGCTGTACACCATGTATGGCGGAACCGCGCCAGCGCGCAGCGGCGCAAGCCATTCCACGATTGCCCCGTACGGGCCGTTCCAGGCAGGCGACGGATTCACAGTAAATCTTGGCCTACAGAACGAGCGGGAATGGGAAAAGTTCTGTTCCATAGTTCTGCGACAGCCTGAGACGGCCCGCGATCCGCGGTTCGCCGGCAATGCCAACAGGGTTGCCCACCGGCGGGAACTGGACGGGCTCATCACGGAGGCGTTCTCCGAGTTGAGCGAAGCCCAGCTCATGCAGCGGCTGGAGGAAGCCCAGATAGCGTGCGCCCAACAACGCAGCGTGGCCCAGTTCGCCGAGCATCCGCAACTGAAGGAACGCGGCCGGTGGCGGGCGGTTTCCACTCCCGCCGGGTCCATTCAAGCGCTAATCCCGCCGGTGACCGTTGCGGGCAGGCAAGTGCAGATGGGGGCCGTGCCCGCCCTGGGCCAGCACACCGACTCAATTCTTTCCTGGCTCAGCGAAGCCTGACCACATAGCCGCCCCGCAATGATGCGGGCGTCGAAAACCAAGGCCCTGCAATGATGCAGGCGCCGGAAGGAACCACCATGCTACTCATTCTCGCTTTAGCCGGCCTCGTAGTGATCTTCCTACTCGGATCGCTCAGGCCGGTGAACATGGGAGCCATCGCCCTCGTTGTGGCCTTCATCCTCAGTGTTGCCATCAGCGGGGAACCGACCAAGGACCTGCTGGGCGGATTTCCCGTCAGCCTGCTCATCATCCTGGTCGGCGTCACGTACCTCTTCGGCCTTGCCAGCACCAACGGCACGGTGGTGTGGCTGGTGACGGCAGCCGTCCGCGCCGTCCGCGGCCGAAAGGAAGTCATCCCGTGGGTGCTTTTCGCGTCCGCTGCCATGCTGGCGGCAATCGGGGCGGCGTCACCGGCCGCCGTCGCGATAGTCGCACCCATTGGCATAGCCTTTGCACTCAAATACCGTACGAGTCCGCTGATGAACGGGCTGATGGCCGTCAACGGCGCGGCCGCCGGCAGTTTCTCCCCCGTAGGGATCCTTGGCGGAATCGTCGTCACCACAGCAAATCACAACGGCCTGGTGATTGACCCTACGTTCCTCTTCCTGGCGACGTTTGGCTTCAACACTCTTGTTGCCGGGGCCACCGTGTTTATCTTCCGGCGCCGCGGAATCCACCCAGCCGAAGCCGGCACCGAAGGAGCCGGCAACGGGGCAGCCGGTCCGGTGGGCCCCGACCGCGGAGTCGCCGGTGCCGGCGGTGTGCAAGTGGCCACACAGCAGCGGACCTTGGTCCCTACGCTCACGAGCGAGCAGTTGGTTACCATCGCTGGACTCGTCACCATGGTGGTGGCGGTCTCGGTGTTCGGAGCCGATGCTGGCCTCACGGCGCTCACCGTTGCGGTGGCCCTCGCATTACTCTTCCCCAGGACCGCGAAGCAGGCTTCCACGCATATCGCGTGGTCCGTGGTGCTACTGGTCTGCGGCATCGTCACATATATAGCTGTCTTGGAACGCCTTGGCGTGGTTCAGTCCCTGGGCGATTCCATCGTGACCATCGGCGCACCTCTTCTTGCGGCCCTTCTCATCTGCGTCATCGGGGGAGTCGTCTCGGCCTTCGCTTCCACGACCGGTATTCTCGGTGCGCTGGTGCCGCTGTCCATCCCGTTTCTTCAGAGCGGCCAAATCAGTGCGACAGCTTTGCTGGCCGCCCTGTCCGTTTCAGCCTCCGTGGTTGACGCCAGCCCCTTCTCCACGAACGGCGCGCTGCTGGTCGCCAACGTCCCTGAGGACCAGCGCGCCAGCACGTACAAGGCACTGCTCATGTGGGGTTTCGCCCTGATCCTGGTGGCACCGCTGTCAAGCTGGGCACTGTTCGTACTAATACCCTGGTGACTGGCAACGGCAACAGCACGGACGACGGCGGGAGGTCCCGCCGTCGTCCGGCTGTAGTGCGGTGGCCGGGACGGGCCGCCATGGGGCTGGAAGGTCCAACGCCCTGCATACGTTCAGGCTATTGACTTGGTTCGGTACGGTGTTAGATTGCCGCTAGCGGGCAACGCCCGCGTGGGGGGGCCGACGCCCCGAGCCAACGGTGGCTTCACTGCACAGCCGCCGCCCCGGGGCCGTACAACGGAGGCAGTCATTATGAGTTCCGGCGCCGGACCACACGTCGGCAGGGGTTCCACCGATCCCGAGTACGCAGCCAACCTTCGTCGGGCCACCCTCGCCTCGAGCGTGGGCAGCGCCCTGGAGTACTACGACTTTGCTCTTTACGGGCTGGCGTCAGCCCTGATCTTCAGCAAGGTCTTCTTTTCCAACCTTGACCCCGCCACCGGCACCGTGGCCAGCTTCGCCACGTTCGGTGTGGCCTTTGCGGCGCGGCCACTGGGCGGCCTTTTCTTCGGCACTGTTGGCGACCGGCTTGGCCGGAAATGGGTTCTGGTGGCCACCATCCTGCTGATGGGCGGCGCCTCCACGCTGGTCGGCGCGCTGCCGACGTATGACCAGGCGGGCATTCTGGCTCCGGCGTTGCTGGTCCTCATGCGCCTGCTCCAAGGCTTCGGTGCGGGAGCCGAGCAGGCCGGTGCAACAGTGCTGATGGCGGAATACGCGCCCGTCCGGCGCCGGGGCTTCTTTGCCGCCTTGCCGTTTATTGGCATCCAGGCCGGTACGCTGCTGGCCGCCGGCGTATTCATCTACCTGGGCACGCTGCCGAGCGAAGTGCTGCTGTCCGGGATCTGGCGGATTCCGTTCCTGGCCTCGATCCTGCTGATCGCGATCGCCCTCTTCATCAGGCTCCGCCTGCGGGAGAGTCCTACCTTCATCGTGCTCGAAGAGCAGGACCAGATTGCCCAGAGTCCGCTGCGCGAGGTCTTCAGCCGGTCGCTCCCAAACGTGCTCCGCGGCATCGGCCTCCGCCTGGCCGAGAACGGCGGTTCCTACCTCTTCAATACGCTGGCCGTCAGCTTTGTTGTCACTACTGTTGGCGTCGGCGCCTGGATCGGTCCGCTGGCCGTCGCGGTCGGATCACTCGTGGGCATGATCTCAGTCCCGTGGGCCGGAGCGTTGTCGGACCGCTTCGGGCGGATCCCTGTCTACCGGTTCGGAGCCGGCGTTCTGCTGGTGCTGGCTTACCCCGGCTGGTGGCTGCTCTCCCTGGGGAACCCCATCGTCATTATCCTCGTGATCGCCGTTGCCATCGGCTTCGGGGTGAATACGATGCTGGGTTCGCAGTGCGCCCTGTTGCCCGAACTTTTCGGCAACCGCCACCGCTACATTGGTGTGGCCACGGCGCGGGAGTTCAGCGCGGTGCTCGCGGGCGGACTCGCCCCGGTGGCCGGTGCGTGGTTGATCAGCATAAGCAGCGGAGCCTGGTGGCCGGTTGCCACCTATGTGTTTGCGCTGTCCGTTATCACCTTCATCACAACGTTTCTGGTGCCGGAAACACGCGGCCGCGACCTGACCCTGATCGAGGACGCCTCACGGGACACCGACGAGCAGGTCAGCCTCAGGCCGACGGCGACCAGCCCCCGCCGACGGGATCGCGGGACCGGACAATTGGCCTAGTCTGCAGCCCTGGTGTCCATCCCCGCCATGTGGAGCGCTCCCTGATGGCACCACTAGACAATCGCGTTCGTGAGGGTTCCGATGCCGCCGAGGACAACGTCCACACAATCACCGGGCTGTACGGCAACTGCTGTCCCGGGAGCCCCTGTCATCACGACGTCCCCCGGTTCAAGCGTCAACCAGGACGTGACGTAGACAAGGCACTCCGACACGGAGGAGGGCAGGTTGAAGGAACCTGATTTCGCCCTGACCACGCCGTTGACGAACACGTCGATCCCCACGAGGTCGGGGTCCGGGATCTCCGTTTCAATCCATGGACCCAGAGGCGTGTAGTTGGTGCCGGCCTTGCCTTGGAAATTCCGCTCGTCCACGGCACCCTGGTCCACGTTGGTGACGTCGTTAACGCAGGTAAAGCCGAGGACGTGCTCCAGCGCGTTCCCGGCTGTCAGTTCCCTCGCACTTTTTCCGATGACGACGGCGAGCTCACCTTCGACGTTGACGGTACCGCGCCCGCGGGCCGCCGATACCTGATCCCCCGGGGCGGCCACCGTGTGGACAGACTTGTGCCACGCCTGGATCGGCAGGGGATGACTGTTGAGCGTGCGGTTGTGGGCAATGCCGAGCACCACCGCGGGCCGGACGGGAGCAAGGAAAACCGCTTCGGCGTCAGGGGTTGTGTCCCCGGTGCAGGTGAGTGGTTCCACGAACGGGTCGATAATGTGATCCCAGCTACCGTTTCGTTCCACGGCATATTGTGGGCCTGCGGCAGTCTGTAGTCTTGCAATGCGCATTGCGCTCCTTGGTGGTGGTTGTGCATCTGGTGCGGCGGCCGTACGTGCTATTGGAGAAACTTGAAAACGCTCCAGGGGGACTGGGCTACGAAGTCGCAGTTGCGGCTATGCCTCGCTCCGAAGCTGGGGCGGCGGTGGGTGGATTCCGCCCGGAAGAATGCAGGCTCCCCGCAACCCAAACAACTGAGGCGCTGGCGGCGGGGACTCCGCCAGGCTTCCTCCCTCGCTGCGAATTCCGAGGCATCCCAATCCCTGCCGTCAATTTCACTCATGGCGCGTTTCACTGTCTGGATTCCTTCACAAAGTCGGTGCCCCTCCGCAGCCACGCGGCGACACCATATGAACGTGGCCGTGAGCCGGTAGTCAGGATTTCTCGTACGTGTAGCCGAAGGGAACGTCGTGGCTCAATTCGAGGGTGAACCGCCCGGGCGCGAGCTTCGTAACGAGAATTCCCGCGGTCCCATGCGCGAGTGCCTTCTCCTGGAGGCTGCGAATCCCGGCCTCCAGGGCGTGGGCCAACTCGCGGGCTTCTCGAACAATAACTTCCGTTTTTTCAAAGGCTGTCTCAGTCATCAGAGTCGCTTTCTGCTTGGGGAGGGGACTTAGCCGGCTCTGAGGCTGAGCCGGTCATTGAATGCAGCCGTTTCGAGCACTTCCCGGTTGATCACGAAGTCGGGGGTGCGGCCGTTGGCCACGGCTACGATGGCGCGCACGCAGCTGCTGCCGTTGCCGAGGGACATTTCATCGGTCCAGGAGAGACAGTGCGGGGACAGCGTTACGTTGTCCATACCGACAAGCCCGTTGGTCACGGGTTCCGTTTCAAACACGTCCAGTCCGGCTGCCGCGATGCTTCCGTTGGCCAGGGCCGAAATAAGATCCGGTTCATTGATGATCGGGCCGCGTGCCATGTTGATGACCACTGCAGTGGATTTCATCCGGTCCAGGATTGCGGCGTTGACGATGTGGTGGGTCTGCTCGGTCAGCACTGCCATCACAATGAGGGCGTCGCAACTGGACGCAACATCTTCCAACTCCATCAGTTCCACACCCAGTTCGCTGGCGCGCTCGGGCGGACAGAAGGGATCGTAGCCCACACACCGGACGCCGAAGGGCTGCAGCAGGCGGATCAGCTCGCCCCCGGTGTTTCCAACGCCGAGCAGGCCAACGGTCTTGCCGGTCAGGCCGGTGCCCATGAATCGTTCGCGGAGGTCCCAGGACTTTTCACGGACCAGGCGGTCCTTCATCACGGTGTTATGCAGTACGGACAGGAGCATGGACAGGGTGGCTGTGGCGACCGGGCCGCGGGCGCCGTCGGGAGTGATGGTGGCTACCGTTCCCGCACGGGTGCATGCCCTGAGGTCCACCGCGTCGAACCCGACACCGAACCGGGCCAGAATGAGCGGCGGATTTTCCACCCCTGCAAAGGACGCTGCCGTGACGGCGGGGGCGGCGTAGAGGATGGCGTCGTAGCGTTCCATTTGCGCGGGACTAAGGACCCCGGCCCCGTCCTCCTCCATGTACTCCCACTTCAGGCCCGCGTCGTCGAGTCCACCAAGTCCGATGTCGCCCCACACGTTGTTACCGTCGGAGTCCAGGAAATCGGGGGAGATCCCCACTGTGAATGTCATTTAGAAGACCGCCAAAGGGTTTACGGGCGAACCAGTGCCGCGCGGAATGTTGAGGGGAGCGACGACGAACATGAACCGGTAGCGGTTCTCTTCGGCGCACGCAGCGCCGAGATCTTCGAGGTCCAGGTTGTCAAGCAGGGGCAAGCCCATCGCCGTGATCGCCAGTATGTGGATGGGCGAGTGGATGCCGGGGGTGGGGGAGGGGCGAGCATCGGAATCGCCGTCGCCACCCAGAAGGACGATTCCACGCTCTGCCAGCAGCGGCATGCAGTCAACGTGCAGCCCGGCGCTCAGGTTCGAAGAGTCCCAGATCCCGAGTTCGCGGGCGCGGCGGAAGTGGCCGGTGCGGACCAGAACGGCGTCGCCCTGCCTGATGTCCAAGCCGAGACGCTCTTCCGCGGCCAGGATGTCCTCGGCATGGATGGCTGTTCCCGGCTCGAGCCACGGCACGTCGAAGAGGATCGTGAAGTCGAGCAGTACGGCAGGGGCCACCAGTGAGCCGAGTGCGCTGACGGACCCGAAGTCGGCGCCGGTTGCAGTCACAACGTCTTTTGAGGTCTGTCCCTCATACAGGAGTCCCTTGTAGGCAATATGGCTAAGGGCATCCAGGTGGCTGACGGCTTTTCCGTGGTAGTCGACGCCGATGAAGTCCTTGTTACAGGATGGTTCCGGGGCTTCGCGGACCCCAAGGTCCGTCATGTAGTGCAGGGCGGGGTTGGTGTTGGACGGTCCGCTTACGGTGTTCCATGGCAGCGCAGTCTGCACCACGCGTCCGCTGCTGACGAGGGAGGCCGCATCCACCACCGTTGCGGGGGTCACGGCCTGCCAGGCTCCGGCGGAGGGGTTGCCATACCGGCCCCAGGTTTTGACTTGTTCGAACATCTCCTCGAAGCGGTCCTGCGGGACAGTGAAGCCTGGATCGGTTGGGGCTGGATAGAGTGAGCTTGCCCTGATGTCTTCCGCGCACACGGTTTACTCCTTGAAATTTTGGGGACCGCCCTGGAATCCGGGGCCGGCAACTTCGCGGCGGAGGACCGGGCGGACATGAGAAGCCACCGGTCCTGAGCGGGAACGAGGAGGGGTGACTCGGTAATGATAAGCCAATATACTGGTCGAAAGTCAATATCTTGGATAAGGGGAAGAAAGAAATGACGACAGAAGCACTCTCGGGCTCTCAGAGCTCCGTTCCGGCCATCACTAGGGCAATGGCCATTCTCGACCTGGTCGCAGCCGCTGGCCAGGCCGGCATCAGCGTGCCCGAAATTGCGAAGTCGATGGAGCTGGCCAAATCTTCCACGGCCAACATCTGCGCGGCGCTGGAGGGCGAGGGCATGCTCCGCCGTTCCGATGGCCGGCTGATACTGGGGCGGCGGATCCTGTCGCTTGCCGGCGATTACCTCCGCTCAGCCGACCAGCTCTCCGAGTTCTACGCCTTGTGCCGCCACTCCCGCCTGATTTCCCGCGAAGCGGCCCGACTGGCCCTGCTGGATGGAACCGATGTGCTCTACCTGGCACGCTATGAGGGAACCAACCCCATTCGGCTCACCGCCAACATCGGGGACCGCTTCCCGGCCCACGTCACAGCTACCGGCAAGGCCGTCCTCTCCACATTGCCCGACGCCGTCGTGGAGGACCGGTACCGCGGCAAGGCCTTTGTGCCCTTCACGCCGCGCTCGCTGACCAGCATCTCCGAGCTCATGTCCGACCTCCAGAAGTCCCGTCACCGCGGTTATTTCATGGATGACGAAGAGACCAACATTGGAGTGGTGTGCTTCGCGGTTCCCGTGGTGGACATCCCGGGCGAACCCGCCCAGTTTGCCATCAGTGCCACGTTGCTTAAGGCGCGTGCCGATGAGTTGAACCATGAGGAAATCGTGGAGGAACTGCAGCAAATCGCCCGCGCCCTCGCCAATCCGCTGAGTGCGCATTCCCTCTAACCTCCAACAAACAGGGCCACCCATAAGGGTGGCCCTGTTTGTTTTAAGACGCCGGATGCCGCGGGCAGAGTCCTGGCACGCGACTTGCTATTGACCAACATGTTGTTCGTAGTACAAGATATTGGTCACGCAGGTCATTGGTGACCACCCAGAATTTAGGCAGCACTGGGGCTGCAAGGAGCGAACATGGGACTCAACCCTCCCGCGATGCCGCTGATTCAGATCGAAGAATTATCCAAGCGCTTTGGTGTCAACGCGGCGCTACAGGACGTCAACCTCACGCTGGAATCAGGCAGCATCCATGCCTTGCTCGGCCAAAACGGGGCCGGCAAGTCCACACTGATCAAGATCCTGTCCGGACTGCACACGCCCACCAGCGGCCGCATCACAGTCGGCGGGCACCCGCTGGGATCGGCCGAAGCCAGCGCGAACATGGCGTTCATCCACCAGGACCTCGGCCTGGTGGACTCCATGACCATCGCGGAGAACATTGCGCTGAGCACAGGCTTTGGCCGATCCGGCGGATTCATCTCCTGGCGCCAGGTCCGCGATGATGCCGCCCAGGCGCTTCAGACGGTGGCCTCCCACCTCGAACCCGACCGGTACGTCTCGGAATTGACCAGGGCGGACAAGTCGCTGGTGGCCATCGCCCGGGCACTGGCCTCAAACGCTTCGGTCATCGTCCTCGACGAGCCGACGGCGAGTCTTCCCGCAGCGGATTCCCGCAGGCTGTTCGACGTGCTGGAAAAGCTGCGCAGCCAAGGGCATGGCCTGCTGTACGTGAGCCACCGCCTCGATGAAGTCTTCGCCATCTCGGACACCGTGACGGTATTGAGGGACGGCCGGCTCATCCACAGCGGTCCCATCGCCCTAAAATCCCCGCGCGAGCTGGTGGTGGACATCGTGGGCCACAAACCCGTCAGCTACAGCTCCGGCAGCAGCGTCCGGAAGGACGTGCAACGGCTGGAAGTCCATGAGCTGACCACTTCCCAGACAAGGGCCGTCTCGTTCTGTGTCCATGCGGGCGAAGTTGTTGGGATGGTCGGGCTCACGGGAGCGGGGCATATGGAACTCGGGAGGGCTCTGGCCGGAGCGCGCAGGATCACCTCAGGCAGCGTCCTGCTCGATTCGACGAACTACAACCCCCGGACTCCGTCGGAAGCTGTCGACTCAGGCGTCGGCTTCGTCACCAGTAACAGAATGGAAGAGGGCTGCGCCCCGGAGCTGACACTCCGGGAAAACTTCCTGCCGAATCCCGGCATCCGCACCAGGAACCCCTTTGCCTGGACAAGCCCGCGGGCCGAACGAAAGCTTGCCGGGGAACTCGTGGAGCGGTACGGGGTCAGACCGGCGCTCACCGAGGTGGCCATCGCCACCCTCTCCGGCGGCAACCAGCAGAAAATCATGATCGGCCGCTGGCTCAGCACGCGCCGGAAGCTCATCATCCTCGAGGAGCCCACTGCCGGGGTCGACGTTGGCGCCAAGGCGGACATCTACACGCTGCTCGAAGAGTCCCTCGCCGACGGCCTCGGCGTCCTGATGATCTCAACCGATTTCGAGGAAGTCGCGAACGTCTGCCACCGGGCACTCGTTTTTGTCCAGGGAACCGTCACCGCAGAGTTGTCCGGCGCTGACCTGTCCATTGCAAACCTTACGGCGGCCGCCTCCGGTGCTGCTCTCACTACGGAGTAATCCTCACATGAACCAGATGAAGACCAACCGCCAGCGGGGCGGCGCCGCACACCTCCTAGGACCCTACGGACTCGTCGTGATCCTGGTGGTGCTGTTCGCGGTATTCGCCCTGATCCTTCCGCAAACATTCCTCTCCGGCCGCAACTTCAACGCCATTCTCAGCAACCAGGCCATCCCGGCCCTGCTGGCGCTGGGGGCAATGATCCCTATTGCCACCGGAAAATTTGATCTGTCCATCGGCTACGGGCTCGGACTCTCCCACGTGATTGTCCTCAAGCTCATCGTCGACGGGAATATGCCGTGGGGCGTCGCTGCTCTCGTGGCCATCGCCGTCATGGCCCTGGTGGGCGTGATCAACGGCCTGCTGGTCGAATTCGGCCAGATCGACTCCTTCGTAGCAACGCTGGGCACCGGAACCGTGCTGTACGCGATCACAGGAGCCATCACGAACGGTGCCCGCGTGGTACCGGGAGACGGCGGGCTGCCCGTGTCCTTCAAGGACCTCTACGACTCCAAGATCGCCGGGGTGCCGATCGTTGCCGTGTACCTCCTGGTCGTGGCCGTAATCCTATGGGTCCTGTTCGAGCGGCTCCCGCTGGGACGCTACTTCTACGTGCTGGGTTCAAACCCCCGCGCCGCAGCGCTGATCGGCATCCCCACCAAGAGGTACTCCATTTACGCCTTCGCCTGCTCCGCAGTGGTCACCGGGGTCGCAGGAGTGCTCCTTGCCTCCCAGCAGCAGATCGGAAACCCCAGCGTCGGCATGGACTACCTGCTGCCGGCCTTCGTGGGGGCGCTCCTGGGGGCTACAGCCATCAAGCCCGGACGCGCGAACGTGATCGGAACTCTGGTTGCAGTCATTACTCTGGCCATCGGCCTGGCCGGCATCTCCCAGTTGGGCGCCCAGTTCTGGGTCACCCCGCTCTTCAACGGCGTTACCCTGCTGATCGCCGTCGGTCTTGCCGGCTACTCCGCCCGGCGCAAACTGCGTGCCGGTGCGGTGGCCGCGCCGCCCAACCTCCCCGCCGCAGGCGACACCGGCCCTCCAACTCCTGGAAGGCCTTCCACGGGCGCGGGGCTACCGGCCGCCCCGGCCACCACCTCCGTCTAGCACCGGAGCATCCCCGGGTGCACCCTACCCAGGATTAGACCCCCACATCAGGCACCACATCAGGCAATTTTCCATGACCGAAAGGCTTCACGATGAACAACTCCGCCCCAAGACTGCTGCTCGCTGCCGGCGCCATCATGGCGCTTGGACTGACGGCCTGCACCAGCGGTTCCGCTGAATCAGCCGCCGCCGGCGCAACCGCTGGCGGGGACAGCGGCTGCGCCGACGTCGTCGCCACCGCACAAAAGGCCATTGACGCCGCATCCAAAACGGACAGTCCGTGGGATGGGCCCGCCTCAGGACCCAAGGCGGCAGCGGGGAAAACCCTCGTCTACGTGGCCCAGTCCATGACCAATCCCGGTGTCGCCGGAGTGGCCAAGGGACTTCAGGAGGCAGCGGCGTCCATAGGCTGGAATGTCAAAGTCATCGACGGCCTGGGAACTCCCGCCGGCATCCAAAGTGCCTTCAGCCAGGCGCTGACCACGAAACCGGACGGCATTGTCATCGGCGGCTTCGACCCCAAGACCACAGCCGCCCAGGTTGCCGAGGCCAACTCGGCCAAGATCCCGCTGGTAGCGTGGCAGGCGCTCTCCACGCCCGGTCCCAGCACCGATCCGCTGCTGTTCACCAACATCACCACCAAGGTCGAGGACGTTGCGAAAATCAGCGCCGACTTCGTCATCGCCAAATCCAACGGCAAGGCCGGCGTCGTCATCTTCACCGACTCCTCCATCCCTTTTGCCGAAGGCAAATCGCAGATGATCAAAAAGGAACTGGAAACCTGCTCCGGCGTCAAGGTCCTTGATTACGACAACGTTCCCCTGTCCGACGTCAGCGCAAGAATGCCGCAGGAAGTGTCCTCGCTGCTCAGCAAGCACAACGAAGCCTGGACCTACTCCGTGGCCATCAACGACGTCTACTACGAAAACGCGACTGCAGCATTGCGTGCAGGCGGTGTGAAAGCGGGCGGGGCTCCGTTCAATGTGGGTGCCGGCGACGGCGATTCCTCCGCACTGCAGCGGATCAAGGCCGGCGAATACCAGACCGCTACAGTCCCTTCGCCGCTGAAATCGGAAGGATGGCAACTCGTGGACGAGCTCAACCGGGCCTTCAACAACCAGCCCGCCAGCGGCTACATCCCGCAGGTCCACGTCTCCACCAAGGAAAACACGACAGCCACCGAAGCCTGGGACCCGGAAGGCTACCAGGACGCGTACCGCAAAATCTGGGGCAAATAGTCCGGCCGCAAGATCCCGCTTACGTACACCCGGGCATTCGCCCACGACCCAAGGTTGACATTGAACAACGATCACAAACCCCAGACCCCCGGTCCGACGAATCGCCCGGTCATAACGCGTAGGGCCGGTTTCGTCGGGCTGGGGCTGATGGGTGCACCCATGGCCGCCAACCTGCTCAAAGCAGGGTGGTCGGTCACTGCATGGAACCGGTCGAGTGACGCGGCTGACGACTTTGTGGCGCTGGGTGGATCCCGTGCCCTAAACGTCGCGGACCTTCGGAACGAGCCGGTGATCATCTTTATGCTGCCGGACCTCTCCTTCATCGAGGACGCAGCCGCCGGGCTCCTGGCCGAGTGGCGGACGACGCCGCCCCGGCCGGGGACCCTGCTGGTCGTCATGAGCAGCGTTTCCCCGGCGGCCGTCCAGTCCTTTGGCCGTGCCGTTGCCGAAGCCAGCGGCGGAAACGCCGTGGTGCTGGATGCTCCGGTCAGCGGGGGAACTGAAGGCGCACAGCGGGGAACCCTTGCCATTATGGCCGGCGGACCCGAGGAGCACTTCGGTCCGCTGCTGCCGGTCCTCGAGGTGATGGGCACCACCGTCAGGCGTCTGGGCGAACTCGGGGCGGGGTCCCTGGCCAAGGCCTGCAACCAGCTGATCGTGGGAACCACGACGGCGGCCCTCGCGGAGGCGACCGAGCTCGCCGAGCGCTCCGGCATGGACGTCGGGGCGCTGTATGAGGTGCTGTCCGGCGGGCTGGCCGGCAGCCGTGTGTTGGAGTTCGTCGGACCACGGCTGGCGGCCAGGAACTACGCCCCTACCGGTCCGGCGAAATTCATGGGCAAGGACCTTTCCTTCGTGCTGGAGAGCGCCGCCGCCGTGGGGGCCGCCGTGCCGATGGCAGCCGCCAGCGCCGGGCTGTACGGCACACTCACGGACCAAGGCCTGGGGGACCTGGACCTTGCCGTTGTGCGGCAGGCCATCGCAAACCTCAGCCTGGCGTGACCATGGGTGTGGGCTAGGCGTTGGGCAGGGCGGAGGAGGACCTTCACGACGAGCTCCTGGAACGGGTGGCACGCAGCTACTTTGTCGTGGGCCTGCTGCAGAACGACATCGCGGCGGCTGAACATCTCTCGCGCCCCAGCGTCTCGCGGCTCCTGACGGAGGCACGTGCCCGGGGAACAAACCCCGCGCGCTGTACGGGACCATAAGCAGACTCGGCTACGTCGCTGCCCGCTATCTGGAGTCGCAGCTTGCGGCCACACGAGGCGCATAGAAATTTTCGATCTGGGCATCGGTTCCCGTCGCTCCCGGACATCACGTCCTCGATCCGCGGGTCAAGTATGGGCTCCACTGCGCAGGTTAGTCTTGCCGGATCCCCGTGGTGGAGAATGCGTTCATGACCAATGACGATCTTCGGCCTGTCTACTTCCTTTCGGACAGCACCGGCATCACAGCGGAAACACTCGGCAACACCTTGTTGACGCAGTTCCCCGCTAACAACTTTGACCGCATCACCGTCCCCTTCATCACCACCGTCGAACAGGCCAGGACGGTGGTCGGCACTATCGACAAACTGGCCGCCACCGGCCCGCGGCCGATCGTCTTTTCCACCGCTGTCAGCAGCGAGATCCGCCAGGCGCTGGCCACGTGCCAGGGGATCGTCGTGGATCTTATCGGGACGCACGTCGGACAGCTGGAAGAGGCCCTCGGCTCAACTGCCAGCGGCGAACCGGGCAGGGCCCATGGACTGGGCAACGCCGAACGCTATCAGTCGCGGATGGCCGCGGTCGAGTACGCCATGGAACACGACGACGGCCAGAGCCTGCGCGCGCTGGAAAAGGCGCAGGTCATCCTGGTAGCGCCGTCCCGCTGCGGAAAAACACCCACAACCATGTATCTTGCGCTGCAACACGGAATCTTCGCCGCGAACTTCCCGCTGGTGGACGAGGACTTTGAGCGGGAGGGGCTGCCCAAGCCGCTGCGGCCTTTCGTTGAGAAATGTTTCGGCCTCTCCTCGAACCCCCTGCGCCTAAGCCAAATTCGCACCGAAAGGCGCCGCGGCTCGCCCTACGCGTCGCTGCGGCAGTGCGGCTTTGAGCTCCGCAGCGCCGAGCAGCTGTATGTTTCCCACCGGATTCCGTACCTGAATTCAGCCACGGTGTCCGTGGAGGAAATGGCGGCCACTATCCTGCAGCGCATGAACCTCAAGCATTAGGGAAAATTTTCACAAACCCGGTGTGGCGCACATCATGTGGAAAGAGCGGTCCAGACCTGTCAGTGTGGACAGGATTCGCGCCCACCAACCGGCCATCGCCGCGAGCGGGGCGGCACATCTGCATGCCATCATCTGCAAAGGAGCAGTAACTATGACGACAGACATCCTGTGGTTCTCAGAACTCGGACTCAAGGACCTGGACCGGGTGGGCGGAAAGAACGCCTCCCTCGGAGAGATGGTGCAGAACCTGACCTCTGCCGGCGTCCAGGTCCCTGACGGCTTTGCCACGACAGCGGACGCCTACCGGACCTTCCTTGCAGACTCCGGCCTGGACCAGAAGATCGCCGACCGGCTGGTCGGCCTGGACACCGACGACGTGACGGCCCTGGCTGCCGCGGGCAAGGAGATCCGCGCCCTGATGCGCGAGACGCCCTTCCTGCCGGACTTCGAAGCGCAGATCCGGAACTCCTACCAGCAACTGGTGGACAAGCACGGGGGCTCCGAGGACCTCTCCTGGGCCGTCCGTTCCAGCGCGACGGCGGAAGACCTGCCCGATGCCTCCTTCGCCGGGCAGCAGGAAACCTTCCTGAACGTCCGCGGGATCGAGAACATCCTGGTGGCCATCAAAGACGTCTTCGCGTCCCTCTACAACGACCGGGCCATCGCCTACCGGGTGCATCACAAGTTCGAGCATGCTGAAGTGGCGCTCTCGGCGGGTGTCCAGCGCATGGTTCGTTCCGACGTCGGCGCCTCCGGCGTCATGTTCACCATGGATACGGAATCCGGGTTCCAGGACGCCGTCTTTGTCACCTCCTCCTATGGCCTCGGCGAGGCCGTCGTCCAGGGCGCCGTCAACCCGGACGAGTTCTACGTTTACAAGCCCGCGCTTGAGGCCGGCCGTCCGGCCATCCTCAAGCGTGGACTGGGCGAGAAGGCGCTCCAGATGACCTACACGAGCAACCGCGAAATCGGCCACACCATTGACTTCGTGCCGGTGGAGGCTTCCCTGCGGAACCGCTTCAGCCTCACGGACGACGACGTCGAGCAGCTCGCCCGCCATGCCGTCGCCATCGAGAACCACTACGGGCGGCCCATGGACATCGAGTGGGGCAAGGACGGGATCGACGGCGGCCTGTACATCCTGCAGGCACGTCCGGAGACGGTGCAGTCCCGGCGCGCCTCCGGAAGCCTGAGCCGTTTCCGCCTCAACGGGTCCGGCCGGGTCCTGGTCGAGGGCCGTGCCATCGGCCAGCGCATCGGTGCCGGCAGCGTCCGCATCCTCACCTCCATTGACCAGATGGCCGCCTTCAAGACCGGCGACGTTCTCGTCGCGGACATGACCGACCCGGACTGGGAACCGATCATGAAGCGCGCCTCCGCCATTGTGACCAACCGCGGCGGACGCACCTGCCACGCGGCCATCATCGCCCGCGAATTGGGGATTCCCGCCGTCGTCGGCACCGGCGCCGCCACCGACGTGCTCTCCGACGGACTCGAGGTGACTGTCTCCTGCGCCGACGGTGAGACCGGCGTCATCTACGAGGGCCTCCTGGAGTTCAGCGTCGAGGAAACCGAGATCACGCAGCTGCCCGAGGCCCCGGTCAAGGTCATGATGAACGTCGGCACGCCCGAGCAAGCGTTCACGTTCGCGCAGCTTCCCAACCACGGTGTGGGCCTGGCCCGGCTGGAATTCATCATCAACCGGCAGATCGGCATCCACCCCAAGGCGCTGCTGAACCTGGACGGACAGCCCGCCGACGTTGCCACGGAAATCAGGGAACGGATCGCCGCGTACGGCAGCCCGCGCGACTACTACATCAAGCGCCTGGCCGAAGGCGTGGCGACCATCGCCGCGGCCTTCGCGCCTGAACCGGTGATTGTGCGGATGTCCGACTTCAAGTCGAACGAGTACGCCAACCTCATCGGCGGGCCGGCCTACGAGCCGCACGAAGAGAACCCGATGATCGGTTTCCGCGGCGCCTCCCGGTACTTGGAGCCGTCCTTCCGCGATTGCTTCGACCTCGAGTGCGAGGCCCTGTCCTTCGTCCGCAACGAGATGGGGCTCACCAACGTCAAGCTGATGATCCCGTTTGTGCGGACCCTGGATGAGGCCCGCGGCGTCATCGAGCTGCTGGCCGAGAACGGCCTCACCCGCGGCGAGAACGGCCTCGAGGTGATCATGATGTGTGAGATCCCGTCCAACGCCCTGCTCGCCGACGAATTCCTGGACTACTTCGACGGATTCTCCATCGGTTCCAATGACATGACCCAGCTGGCCCTGGGCCTGGACCGGGATTCCGCGATTGTCTCGGGCAGCTTCGACGAACGCGACCCCGCCGTCAAGAAGCTCCTAAGCATGGCCATCAAGGCCTGCAAGGCGCGCGGTAAGTATGTCGGCATCTGCGGGCAGGGGCCCAGCGACCACGCGGACTTTGCCCAGTGGCTGGTCGAGGAAGGCATCGATTCAGTCTCCTTGAACCCGGACACCGTGGTGGATACCTGGCTCCGGCTCGCCGGGGCAGCAGGTGTAGCCGACGTCGGGGCAGCGGTAGGCGCAGACGCGAACTGACTCTCCGAGCCGAACTGAGTGCCCGCCCGGGGAAAACCCTGGGCGGGCACTCCCGTTAGTTCAGTGGGCCATCAGGCCGGGGTTATGTCAGGGCGTCTTTGTCAGTTGGGCCGTTCTCGGCCCAGTGACGTGCGGCGGTACCACCCCGTGGTTGGCTTCGTGAGCTTGCTGCTGTTGGCACAATTCCGGTTACTGCAGTGCGACGGGATTTCGTCCTGCGGCCCTTTAGCGCCCGGCCCCTCGTATTTCAACCTTTCCAAAACCACGGCTGATCCACACGCGGCACAGATAAGAATTGACCGCATGGCTATTCGCCGCCTGTTTCGGCCGCGTAACCCCTTCGGCGGATAGCGTTTGATTCGCGGATGCCATCTTTGGCCTTGCCGTCCATATGTCCCCCTGAATTGGCCTGCGTTCAGCGTACCGCGCTCGGGCCGGGCACGCCGTCCACTGCATAGCCACACCATGCAGCCGCCGGACGGCGGCCCGGCATTGGGCGCTGCCCCGACGGCTCAGCGAATCCCACTGTCAACAATCAGGGTGATTCGAACAGGGTTGTCCGAGACGAGCACGGCCTCGGAAGCTGTTGAAGCATAGCCGCCGACGTTGGTCGCCTTGATGATATAACGGCCGTCTGGCAGCGCCAGGCGGAAGGCACCTGTCGTATCCGTGAGCGTGGAGCCCCGGACGCCGTCGTCCATGTCCAGGGCCACGACCGTTGCGCTGGGTACGGGGCGCGGCGGACACTCCTGGCCAACGCGTTCGACCGGACAGACCGGTGCCGTCAGGACGTAGCCCGTGACCAGTCCCGAATGGCCCTGCACCCGTCCGGACATGTCAGCGCACCCGCACAGCAGGAGCGTAGCGGCGACCACCAGGGCCACGGCCACACGTGCCACCATCATCACCCAGCAATCCTTAACACCCCGACGCCGCTTCCCGCTATTCCACACGAAGGCCCGCCCCCGCCGATCAACGCTTTGTGTACAACACCGAGTATCCGCGCTTCACGAACCGGAATACAGGCCTTTCCGGGACCCGTAGGCGACCAAGGATCACATATGCCGCCTGGCACGTGTCCTCCCTTGACACGGTTACTGAGTCTGCTCATAATTGAGGTGACTCGGATTTTTTGCCGAAAGCGCCAAGAAAGTGGAACCAGCCGACATGAGAGCGTTCGTTATCAGTGAGTACAAGGGACCGCTGCAGGAAGCGGACGTCCCGGAGCCATCCGTGGGGGATCGCGATGTGCTCGTCCAGGTGATGGCTGCAGGCCTAAACCAGCTTGATGAAAAAATCCGGGAAGGCGAATTCAAGCAGATCCTGCCATACAAGCTTCCGATAATTCTCGGCAACGACGTCGCCGGCACCGTCCTTCGAACCGGGTCGAAGGTGCTCGGGTTCAAGCCGGGTGACGAGGTCTACGCCAGGCCAGGCAAGGACCGCATCGGCACGTTCGCCGAGCGCATCGCCATCGCCGAAGCAGACTTGGCCCTCAAGCCCGCATCGATCAGCCTGGAGGAGGCGGGAGCGTTGCCGCTGGTAGCGCTCACCGCGTGGCAGGCCCTGGTGGAGCGCGGCAACCTGCAGCCGGGCCAGAAGGTTCTCATCCATTCCGGCGCCGGGGGAGTGGGATCAATCGCGATCCAACTCGCCAAGCACCTCGGTGCGACCGTCGCCACCACGACGAGTAATTCCAACGCGGACTTCGTTCGCGAGCTCGGAGCTGACACCGTCGTCGACTACCGCGGGCAGGATTTCGAGCAGCTACTGGACAGCTATGATCTCGTGCTGGACGGCCTCGGCGGCAAGAACCTCGAGAAGTCACTGCGCGTCTTGAAGCCCGGCGGCAAAGCGATCGGAATCGCCGGGCCCCCGGATCCAAGCTTCGCGCGCGAAGCCGGCCTGAACCCTGTGCTGCGTCTTGTGATTGCAGGACTGAGCAGCGGCATCCGGCGCCAGGCCAAGAAGCTCGGCGTGACCTACGAGTTCCTCTTCATGCGCGCCAGCGGCGACCAGTTACGCCAGATCACCGCTCTCATCGACAACGGAGTCCTCCGACCCGTCGTTGGACGGGTCTTCCCCTTCGATGAAACCGCTCAGGCCCTCCAAGGACTGGAAAAGGGCGGCATTCGCGGCAAAGCCGTCATCAGCCACCGCTGAGCAGAACACAAGCCATTCCCAATAAATCCACAACAATTGAGGGGAGCGCCATTATGGGCACTCACGACACTTCGAGCGGGCCTGTCATCACGTCCTATGCGAAGGCACGTACCCGCACCGTCACGGCTGATGGCGGCGTCACCTTCGCCTATCGCGAGCTGGGGCCTACGCACGGCATCCCGGTCATCTTCTTCGTACACCTCGCTGCGACCCTGGACAACTGGGACCCCCGAATCATCGACCCCATCGCCAAGAACCGCCATGTCATCGCCTTCGACAACCGCGGGGTGGGTGGATCTACCGGACGGGTGCCCGACAGCATCGAGGCAATGGCCGACGATGCCGTGTCCTTCATCAAAGCGCTCGGTTTCGGCAAGGTCGACATTTTCGGTTTCTCGCTCGGCGGAATGGTCGCTCAGGCGCTTGTGATGAAACATCCCGACCTGGTCCGCAGACTCGTCCTCACGGGCACGGGGCCGAGAGGCGGAAAGGATATGGACAAGGTCGCCGGTACCACTTATTACGACATGCTGCGGGCGGCCCTTACGCGATCGGACCCGAAAGAGTTCCTCTTCTTCAACCGCAACCCGACCGGCAAGCGAGCCGCAGAAACATTCGTGAAGCGACTCGAGGAGCGCACCGTCGATCGTGACGCCCCGATCAAGGTCAAGGCATTCCAGACCCAGCTGAAGGCCATCAAGAAGTGGGGGCGCGGGGCGGCGGCAGACCTGTCCGGGGTCACCCAGCCCACTTTGATCGCGAACGGCGACAACGACCGCATGGTGCCCTCAATCCTTTCGAAGGACCTGCACCGTCGTATTAGCGGATCCGAGCTCATCATCTATTCTGACGCTGGCCACGGTGGCATCTTCCAGTTCCACGAGGAGTTCGCACCCGTGGCCGTCAGGTTCCTCACCGACTAACCCTCACCGGACGTAGCGGCTGATGGCGCCATGATCATGCGTGTGACAGGATCACGGCGCCATCCGAGAGCGGCTTAGGCTTTCGTGCCCGTCAGCTGGGGAAAAACCGCCTCGATGGGTGCGCTGAGTCGCGCCTTGAGGAAGTTCGTCTCGACGTTGGCGCGGATTTCTTCGTCGGAGTGCGTAAGGATGCCCAGGCTGGACGCGGACGTGCCGGCATTGTTGATCAACACTGTCACGTCCCCTGGGGCGTCGGCTACCTCCAGGATGAATTCACGGTCTTTCCATTGTTGGGTCGCCGCACCTGGCGGTGCAGCAGGTCGAAGATTTTCCTGAGTGTCACCGCTGCCGACGAGCGAGCTGGGTGCTTCCGGCGGCCGTGGGATGATGAACGCAGGCACATTCGGGCCCACACAGTAGTGACTACACTCATAACTGAGTTAGGTCAGATTCTATTCCGGAGGACGTGTTATGCCAGTCGCCCCTCAGCCGGTCGGCCGACGTGAGCGGAACAAACAGGCCAAACTCGAGCGCATAACAGCCGCTGCCCGCGAGCTCTTCGCAATGCACGGCGTGGATGAGGTCACCACTCAGCAGATCGCGGACAAGGCCGATATTGGTGCCGGCACACTGTTCCTATACGCCAAGTCAAAAGGCGAATTGCTCCTGCTCGTACAGAACTCCAGCTACGCTGACGCCCTCGTTAGGGGCAAAGCTGCAGCGGAGACGGTACCCGACCCGCTCGAAGGGGTCATGGCAATCGTCCGCCCGGTTGTCGACTGCAATCGCGGCCAGATCGAAAACGGTCGGACGTACCTGCGGGAGATGGTCTTCGGCGATCCCGAGGAACCCCACCACCGCGACGCCCTCGACCTGACTGTTCAGACCGAAGAAGCGATCACCGTCGTGCTGCGACGGGACCCACGTGTCGAGCCCGGCGACGCAGCCGCGCTCGCGCACGTCATCTCCGCGATAATGTTCCTCAGCATGGCGGCCACGATTAATGCTGCCGCCACCGTCGACGACATCGTCAGTGAGATCAGGGACCAGGTCAGAGTTATCCTGCCGCGCTGATCGCCGAGGCTCCGCAGGGCCGGTGGCTGACGGTCAGCGTTAGGCGTATTGGGTGACGTGCAAGCTGTTGATCGTTGCCGTGCCACCGCTGGCGTACACAGCCAGATCGGTACTACCGGGTGCCGGGAAAATCAATTCCGTCATGGTGACCAGACCGTCCTGGGCGAAGACTTCCACGGAGCAGTGGTCAACGTAGATGGTCAGCTCATAGGAGCCGTGCGCAGTCCGGATCGGGGCGGTGTCGATGGAGGCGAAGGCTTCATGAAAGTCGGTCTGCCCGGAGTCGCGGCGGTCAACAATGAGGGCCCCTTCAGCGGGCCTGATGCCGATACGGGTACCGCGGTCGCCCTCGCCGCGGACTATGAGCCCGACTTCCCTCGCGCTGCCGGTCGTCAAAGCGACGTCGATGCGCTGGACGCCGCCCGCTGCACCCTCCAGGATGTGGATGCCGTCGGATATTTCGGTGTCCTCAAGGCTGAACGTTTCGGCCGGGGCGGAAAGTGAGGGGAAATTGCCGGCTGCCTTTTGGGTAAGTCGCGGTTTGCCGTCGATGGTGTGCAGGGAAATCTCGCGGGCCAGGGTCATGGGGCTGCGCCAGGGTGAGGTGGGGATGTGATTGGCGTATTCCCAGTTGTTCATCCAGGCGATCATCAGACGGCGGTTGTCGGGTGCGTCACTGAAGGAGACGGCGGCGTAGTAGTCCCGGCCCCAGTCCAGCCACTGGTATTCGCCCAACCGTTCCGGGTCCTGGGGGCCTTCGGTCACGGTGGTGGCAGAGCTGAAAGTGGTCCCGTCGAAATCGCCTACGAAGTACTGCCCCGCAGAGCCGTTGTTCGGGCCACCGGGGTTGAGGTTCACGGTGAGGACCCACTGAAGGTTGTTGGGGTCGCCGTCGACGGGGAGGGAAAACAGGTCAGGGCATTCCCAGACGCCTCCGGTGGCGTTGGCCGGGCCAAAGGTGCTCAGCGGCTCCCAGTTCTTAAGGTCGTGGGACTTGTAGAGCACAACCTGGAAGTCTGTGGCTTCGACGGCGACCATCACCCAATAGCTGCCGGCGTCGCCGTCGTAGCTGATGACTTTGGGGTCGCGGAACTCCGCTGACCCGCGGTTCAGGACGGGGTTGGCGGTGTGTTTGGTCCACGTGTAGCCTCCGTCCAGGCTGTAGGCCAGGGACTGCGCCTGGATGCCTGGGTGCCCGGAGCCGGGTTTGAACGCACTGGTGTAGACGGCGACCAGGGGCGGAGCCGAGTCGGTGCCGAATCCGCTGGTGTTGTCCCGGTCGAAGACGATGCTGCCGGAGAAGATGTCTTCTTCGTCGTCGCAGGCGATGGCGACGACGTGTTCGGTCCAGGTGAGCAGGTCCTGGGAGGTGGCGTGTCCCCAGGACATGTTGCCCCAGACGTTGTCCAGCGGGTTGTTCTGGTAATAGAGGTGGTAGACGCCGTCGTGGAAGATCAGGCCGTTGGGGTCATTGAGCCAGGTGTTCCGGGCGGCGTAGTGCAGGGCCGGACGGAAGGTGTCGGCCGTGGTGGCGGTCGCGGCAGTCATGAACGCGGAGTCTCGTTTCTGTGCAGGTCTGGGGGATGCGTATGCGGAAGCTTGGGGCCGGGTGGGCCGGCGCGGACCGGCCCACCCGGTAGGTCAGTCGGAGCTAGGAGTTCTTCTTGTAGCGGTCGTAGGCCTGCTGGTAGACCTCGATCATTTTGTCGACCCCGACGTTCTTGAGCTGGGTGACGTAGCCGTCCCATTCCTGATCAATGCCACCGGAGACGATCCACTTGGCGACGTTCTGCTTGACCAGTGAGGTGGTGTCCGTCTGGATGGTGCTGATCTGCTGGAGTTCTTCGTTGGACAGTGCGACCGGAGGGTAGCCGTCGTTGCCGGCGAAGGGTTTGTAGAGTTCGTTGACGGTTTTTTGGCGTTCAGCGGCGCGTGGTTCGGGTGCGACCACGGTGGTGAAGTTCTCGGCGGTGTTGGCCTTCGGGCCGCCGGGGGCGACCTTCTGACGGCGTTCGCCTTCACTGGTTCCCGCCGGGGCGGGGATCTGGGTCAGGAGTCCGCTGGCGTCCTTTTGCAGGGTTTCGCCGATCGGCCCCCAGTTGGCCTGGGCTGACTGGATGGGGTCGTAGAGGTTGTCGGCCCAGCGCATGGTCGCTGCCGGGTATTTGTTGTTCCGGGTGATGGCGAAGGCGCCGCGGGCGATTTCCTGGTTGTTGGACTGGCTGGCGATCCGCTTGCCGTCCGTGCCCTCAAGGACCGGGACCAGGTCGTAGTTGCTGGCGCGGTCGGCGCCGACCATTTCAGGGACTTCCCACCAGACGAAGGAGCCGAGGTTTTCCGTGGCGGCCTTGCCCTTGGCCAGGTACGCCTTGTCGTCCTGGGAGAACGATTCCGGATCGATCAGGCCCTCCTGGTACCACTCGTGCAGGGTCTGGATGGCCTTCTTGTAGCCGTCCTGGGTGGGGGTGAAGATGACATTGTCGTCCTGGACGATCCGGTGGTCCATGTTGTCCGGCACTCCGCCGAGGGCGGCGATCAGGTCAACGATGTCCCCGCACCAGGAACCTGGCATGAAGCTCAGCGGTATGGTCTTGCCGGTCCCGGACGCGTCCTGGGTCTTGAACGCGAGCAGGGCGTCGTGGAACTCACCGATGGTTTTCGGCATCGGGATGTTGAGCTTCTTCAGCCAGGCGGTGTTGATGGCCAGCTCGTTGGGGAACTGGACCAGGCCGAGCTCTTCCACGGACGGCAGGGAGTAGATGTGCCCGTCCGAGGAGGTGATGGCTGCCTTGACATCGGGACGGGCGGAGAGCAGCTTGGAGAGGTTGGGCGCGTTCTTCTCAATGAGTCCATCGAGGGGGATGAGGGTGCCGCTGGCGGAGTAGGTGGCGATCTCGGCGTCGGTGAGGCCGGTGTTGAAGAAGGCGTCGGGAAGGTCACCGCTGGCCAGGATGAGGTTCTTCTTTTCCTGGAAGACCGTTTCGGGCAGGTTCTCCCAGTTGATGTGGACGTTGGTGGCCTTTTCCCATTCCTTGACCACGGACATGGTGTTGTAGTCAGGGGCAAGTGCCGCTTTAGTTCCGGAGAAGGTCAGGTCGAGTTGTTTGCTGACGATCGGGAAGCCTGTTTCCTGGAACCCGAAGTCAGCGGAGGCGTCCTTAATTTCGGTGGTGCCGGAGCCGCCGCCGGAGCAGGCGGTGAACGTCAATGTTCCGGCCAGGACGGCGCCGAGGGCGGCGTATTTACGGCTGAATGCCATGGTCATTCCTATTCTGAGGTGGGGTTGCTGCCGTCCGATGGCGGTTGCCCGGGCGGTCGATAAGGGGGAGGAGCTATTTGACGGCGCCGATCATGGCGCCCTTGGTGAAGTGCTTCTGCATGAATGGCAGGGCAATCATGAGCGGCAGGCTCGAGACGACGATCATGGCGTACTTGGTGAGCTCTGCGATCCGTTGCGCAGCGGCATAGGATTCGATGTCTCCGCCGGTGGTTCCGGTGGAGGAGACGTCTGATTGGATGAGGATGTTGCGCAGGACGAGCTGCAGTGGGTACTTGGAGTCGTCGTTGAGGAAGATCAGCGCGTCGAAGAACGAGTTCCAGTGCGCCACGACGTGGACCATGATCATGAGCATGATCAGTGGCTTGGAGAGGGGAAGCACCATCCTGAAGAAGAATTTGAAGTCGGTTGCGCCGTCCATCTGGGCGGCTTCCCGCAGTTCGTTCGGGATGGTGTGTTCGAAAAATGACCGGGCGATGATCAGGTTCCAGACGCCCACTGCACCGGGCAGGACCACGGCCCAGACGGTGTCCAGCATGCCCAGGTCACGGACCACCAGGTACTTGGTGATCAGTCCGCCGTCGAAAAACATGGTGATCACGAACAGCAGCATCAGGATCTTGCGGCCGGGCATGTCCTTGCGTGACAGTGCGTAAGCCCCGCAGAGGATGGTGCTGACGCTGATGGCGGTGCCGAGGACGGTGTAGACGACGGTGTTGCCCAGGCCGTTCCAGATCCGGCTGTCGGCGAAGATCCGCTCGTAGCCTTCAGTGGTGACTCCGGAGGGGAACAGCCAGACCTTGCCTTCGTAGACGGCGTTGGGGTCACTGATCGAGGCGATCACGATGAAGTACAGCGGGTACACCACGGCCAGGATGGACAGCAGCAGGACAGCGGTTGCGGCGAAGTTGAAGGCACGATCACCGTACCTGTCCCTGAGCGTCGGTTTCGGCCGGGGCTGGCTTCCCCGGCTGACGGTCCGGTTCGGGTTGTCGATAGTGCGGGGGTTGGTTGTCAATGACATTTCGGCATCACCACAGGGTCGCTTGGTTGGCCCGGCGCGCCACCGTGTTGAAGAAGAGCAGCAGCGCCAGGTTGAGGAGGGAATTGAACAGGCCGATGGCGGCCGAGTAGCTGAACTGCGCCTGCTGCAGGCCTGCGTGGTAGACGTAGGTCTGGATGATCTCAGAGGACGAAAGATTAAGCGGCGTCTGCATGAGCAGCGCCTTCTCGAACCCGACATTGAGCAGGTTGCCGATAGCCAGGATGAACAGCACCGTCACCACCGGCATGATGCCTGGCAGATCGATGTGCCGGATCCGCTGGAGCTTCGAGGCGCCGTCCACCTTGGCCGCGTCGTGCAGGGCCGGGTCAATTCCGGCCAGGGCCGCCAGATACACGATCATGGAGAAGCCGGCGTTCTGCCAGACATCCGAGATCACGTAGATGGGACGGAACCACTCCGCGGAGCCCATGAAAAAGATCGGCTCGCCCCCGGACAGCTGGATCGCGTTGTTCACCAGACCCGATCTGGGGGAAAGGACCACGAACATGATGCCGACCACCACAACGGTGGAGATGAAAGCGGGGGAGTAGAGCACCGTCTGAGTGAACTTCTTGAACCTCTCGCTCTGGAGCTGATTGACCAGCAATGCCAGGATGATCGGGATCGGGAAGGCCACCAGCAGGCCCAGGACCGCGATCCACAGGGTGTTGCCGACGACCTGGCCGAACTGGTAGGAGTTCACAAACCTGATGAAGTGCGTCAGGCCCACCCAGGGGCTGTCGGTGAACCCGTCCACCGGGTTGTAGTTCTTGAAGGCGATCTGCACGCCGTACATGGGCCAATATTTGAAGACCAGAATGTAGACGATCGCTGGAGCTAGTAATACGTATAACTGCCACGCCCGAGAAATCCTCTTCAGGCGGAGCGAAAGAGAAATTTTTCGTTGCGGCAACGGTGCCGCCGACGGACGCCCGCGTCGGGCCGGGATGGTGCGGCTCATGGCATCTCCTTAGGATGGGTCACTGACATGCGTTCAACGAGAGGGCAGTCCATCAGCTCGACCCGGCCATCGGGTTCCGCGTCCTGGAGGATCAGTTCAACCGCGCGCCGGCCCATGGCGACGAACGGCAAGTCGAGGGTGGTCAGGCCGGGGCGAAGGTGCGGCGCCAGGATTGCCTGGTTGTCGAAGCCCACGATGGATACGTCCCCGGGGATTGATAGCCGCAGGTCGGACACCGCTTGGTAGGCACCCCATGCACCGCGGTCGTTCGCACAGAAAATCGCGGTTGGTGGCGTGGTGGCAGTCAGCAGCTCCATCGCATACTTGTAGCCATCCTCCTCGCCGCCCCCGCCGAAGCGGACCAGGGCGGGGTCCACTTCCAGACCCGCGTCTTGAAGGGCCGCCGTGTAGCCCTGGTATCGGCCGACGGCTGCAGGCAGCCCGCTCTCCAGGGTCTCGATGTTAATCAGCCCTATCCGGCTGTGCCCTGCATCCAGCAGCCGGCGGGTAGCGGTGTAGCCGCCCTTCACTTCGTCGGGGGCAACGCTTGGGAGGCGGCCGGCGCGGTCCTGGGAGTTCAGCACCACTGCCCGGACACCCTCCAGGGCCTCCGGAACGTCCAACTGCCGGTGATACATGGCGGCGTAGACAACGCCCGCGACCTTGTAGGAGAGCATGGTGTCCAGGGATGCGGCCTCGAGCTCCCTATCTCCGCCGGTGTTCACCGTAAGCAGGAGGAGCCCGTCCTCCCATGCCCGCTGCTGCGCACCTTCAATGATTGCACCGGCAAAAGGAGAGGTGGCGACGGAATCGCCGATGAACCCGATCATGCCGGCCACGCCTTCGCGGAGAACCTTGGCGTGGGCGTTGGTGCGGTAGCCGAGTCGGTTCACAGCGTCCCGAACGCGCTTGCGGGTTTCCTCGGAGAATCGAGAGCCGGAGGCCGAATTCAGCACCAAAGACACGGTGGCCTGTGAAACGCCGGCAGCAGCAGCGACGTCGTGCATTGTCGGTCCTGACTTTGGCCGTGATCCAGCCATGGGCACCTCCTCGGGCCTGTAGTCGTTCGTGGGTTATTCGTATAACTGGATCAACTGTAGCGGGCGTCACATCGGGCGTCAATAGGGGCGAAGGCGTCCAGGGGAGACAGCGTCCGTGCCAGCTGGTTGACCTTCCAGCATCCTCTGGTCCCGACCGCCCCACGGGGTCGCTGGCGGACTCAGTGTGACGGTCAGGCGGGGCTCGGCAATTCGGAGTTTCGGGATTCTGTGAACGGCTCGGTTGTTCGGGCCGGTGGCGTACTGGCCTATTTCTTGTGGACGATGTAAATGGCGCCGGTCGTGACATCCTCTTCGAGCGCTTCGAGGGTCCGGCCCCGGGTTTCGGGGACCTGGGTGTAGATGAATATCAGCGCCAGGATGCCGACGATGCCGAACAGGAAGGAGGTCCCCGTGATGCCGACCGCCGCCACCAGCGACGGGAAGAACAGGCCGAGGAGGGCATTGGCGATCCACAGGCAGAAGATGGAGATACCGATCGCGAAGCCGCGGATGTGAAGCGGGAAGATCTCCGAGAGCATCACCCACACGGCGACGTTGAGGAACGTCTGCATCGAGCCCACGAAGGCAACCACCAGGAACAGGATCACGAACGGCCGGGCGGGGTCGCCGACCGGCAGGGCGATCGAGGCAATGCCGATAAGGAAGTGGCAGATCGTGGTCAGAATAAAGCCGGTGATCAGGGTGGTTCGGCGGTTGATGCGCTGCATCAGGGAGAGGCCGATCACTCCGCCGACGACGGCGATGACGCCCGGGGCGATGTTGGCGATAAGCGCGGCGCCCGAGTCGAAACCCGCCTCGATGAGTACGGACTGGCCGTAGTACATGATCGAATTGATTCCGGTGAGCTGCTGAGCAACGCCCAGGCCGATCCCGACGAGCAGGATGCGCAGGATCCACTTGTTCTTCAGCGCACCCCAGCCGGACAGGTTCATCTGCTCTTCCTCTTCGGTGAGGTGCTTGACGTCGGCCATTTCCGCGGCGGCACGCTCGGGCGAACGGATTGTGGAGAGAACATCCAGGGCGTCCTGGGTGCGGTGCTTGGAGATGAGCCAGCGTGGGGACTCAGGCATCCGAAGCATGCCGACGAACAAGGCAATGGCGGGCAGCGCGGCGACGGCGAGCATGATGCGCCAGACCCCGGGGTGTTCGCCCCAGATGTTGCCAATGATCGCGTTGACGACGAACGCCGCGAGCTGGCCGATAACGATCATGAGCTCGTTGCGGCCAGCGAGCGAGCCGCGGATCTCGTAGGGGGCGAGCTCGGCGAGGTACACCGGGACTACCGAGGACGCTCCGCCGACGGCGAGGCCGAGGATGACGCGGCCGACGACCATGACCTCGAAGTTCGGTGCGAACACGCAGGTCAGGGCGCCGACGAGGAACAGGACTGCCAGGAGGATGATCGTCTTTCGACGCCCCCAGGTGTCGGAAAGGCGGCCGCTTCCCACTGCGCCCGCTGCGGCGCCAAAGAGCAGGGAGCTTGTAACGACTCCCTCCGTGAGCGCGGTCAGGCCGAGTTCGGCGGTCATCGGTCGCAGTGCGCCGTTGATAACACCAGTGTCATAGCCGAACAGCAGGCCACCGAAAGTGGCAACCAGAGCAACCATGCCAAGGCGCTTACGGTGAGGCCCGTCAGTCAAAGGCGGGAGCGGGGCCGGTCTGGACGTTCCGCTGTGCACACTTGCAGTAGCCATCAGGACTCCTTTGTCAGGGTTTTTGCGGTCGATGTGTTCCGCGTCTCAGCAATACTAACGCGCGAAAGATTTAAATGTAAGGTCAAACTGTCAAACTTTCTAAACTTTGTGTTCATGCAAGGATGGAAAGGTGAATCACGCAACCCCTCCGCACCGCGCCCGGCCGGTGACGCAGGAGGATGTTGCCCGGGCTGTGGGGGTTTCCCGAACGCTCGTTTCGTTCGCGTTCCGTGGCGCCCCTGGCGTCAGCGCCGAAATGAGGCAGACAATCCTTGAGGCCGCCACACAACTTGGGTATAGGCACAATGCAGTAGCCGCCGACCTCGCAAGCAAGCGCGCGTCGGCCATCGGGCTCTTCCTCCTCGACCTCCGAAACGAGGTTTACACGGACATATTCCAAGGTGTGCGGGAGGCGGTCGGTGAAGCCCGGAACCGGCTCATCCTTAGCGTTTCGCACTCCACCGGCGGGATAGATCGGGAACCCGTCAATTCCCTCATCGAGGCTCGTGTGGGCATCATCATCGCCGCGACTTTCCTCGACACCGATGCCCGGGTGCGGGAGCTGGCAGCCTCCGTTCCCGTGGTTAATGTCGCCCGGCGGGTCGCCGGCGTTGATAGCGTCTATTCGGATGACCGGGCAGGCGCAGCGGCGGCGACGGATCACCTGATTGGTCTGGGGCACGCACGGATTGCCCACGTGACGGCTACGGCGTACGAGGGACACGAGGAGCGACGCCGTTCATATGGAGCCACCATGCACAAAGCCGGACTTACTCCCGAGGTTGTCACCGCAGACAACTACACACAGCAGGCGGCAGAGCGGGCGGCAGCCGTTTTGCTGAACAGGCAGGACCGCCCCACGGCGGTATTTGCGCACAATGACGAAATGGCGCTCGGCGTCCGCGAAGCAGCCTACGCCGCAGGTCTCTCCGTGCCTGAGGATCTCTCCATCGTTGGCTACGACAATTCCAGAATCTCCCAACTCCACGGCATCGACCTGACCTCGGTGGACCTGCAGGCTCGCGAACTAGGCCGGGCCGCCGGCGCTGCTGCCCTCAATCGACTGGCCTCCCCGGACGCCCCCACAGTGGATGAAAGCAGCACGCCGCGCCTCATCGTCCGAAACTCCACCGCGCGGCGGTAACGGGTGGGTGCGTTTGCTCTCCTTTTCCGCCGTCATCCGTCGATTGGCGCGGGCTCTGGCGCGGGCTGCCCCCGGTCCTATGATCCGCGGGACGTCAGGCGTAATCTGGACGGAATTCACGTTTAGGAATAGCCGAAACAGGAAGGCGGTACATGCGGGCGTGAGCCTCAGGGACGAGTGGGACCGACTCGACACAGAGACACGGACATGGCTTCTGGAGAATCCGGGATGCCTCACCGTGCCCAGTGCCATGTCGGCCAAAATCAAGAAGGACGCACACGGCGACCTTGCGAGTGACCCGCACGGGCAGGTTGTACTCTCACGGGCCGACCACGATTTCATCCGCGAGAAAGCGGAAGCCGCCGGTACGATCCGCGTCCCCGCCGCGGACGAATACCAGTTCTTCGACACGGCAACATTGCCCGTTGTCAGGGAAACGCCGCATGGAAGGCATGCCGCGGCTTCGCCGGATGAGGCTTCGTAAACGCAGTTCGCTGACGGCCGTTCTGAGTACCTCCGGGATTCAGGAGACTTCACAGCGCCTTATGGCCTCACGTCCAGGGGCCGCGCAACCGCAGGACCTGCCATGACCTCCATCGAATCCGTTACCCTGGAAGCGCCTGACCCCGCGGCCGCAACCGCCTTCTACGCCTCCGCCTTCGGACTGGGCACGCACGTGCGCGTTGCGAGCCGCGGATGATCCCACGAGCGGCTTCCGCGGGTTCACCCTGTCGCTCATAGTGTCGCAGCCGTCGACTGTCAGCAGCCTGATCGGTACCGGATAACGACTATCGTTCGGCGGCACTTTTCCCTGGGCAACGCAGCCCCTTGAACGTCTGAACGCTCCAGGGATAGCATTGCCGGCACGGGCGTCGGCGGCGCACCGGAACAGCGGGGTGCCGGCCAGCGGCTCGGGGGTAGCTTGGCCCGACCCGGCCGGTAACCGGCAGTCTCCTGCCAAGGGCCCAGCGGACACTGACGTCGATCAAATCGAGGAGACGGCCATGAGCGAGACAACTGCAGCGGCGTTATCAGCGGACCTGATGGTCGACCTGATTATCTCCCTGGACGGGTATGCTTCGGCCGAGGGATGGCCCGGCTGGTGGGGTCTGGAGGGGCCGGAATACCTGGCTTGGCTTGGGCAGGAGGGGGAGAAGGGCTACACATTCCTTTTCGGGGCGAACACGTATCGGCTGATGTCCAGCATGTCCGAGGAGGCCGCGGCCGGAGACTCGGGATTCTCCGATAACGAAGGGGCCAGCCTGACCGGTCTTGCCGCCGTCCCCAAGGTCGTCTTCTCCTCCACCCTGCAGGCGCCCTTGACGTGGCCGAATTCGAAGCTGGTCACCGGTGACGCGGTTGAGGCCGTGACGCAGATGAAACGGACGGGGACCGGGCCCTTGAGCACCCTGGGCAGCCTCAGCCTCTGCCGGTCGCTGCTGGCCGCCGGGCTCGTGGACAGGTTCCGGGTGGTCGTCTTCCCGGTGATCACGGGCCGTACCGGGCGGGAGCGGATCTACGACGGCTATCCGGATGTCAAACTGGAGATGGTCGAGAGTAGGACTTTCGATGGTCGGCTCCAGTTGCTGGAGTACGTCCCCACCGTGCTCAGCGGTCCGCCGGGCAGCGGCCCGACGTGAGTCAATACCTGAGCTTCTGACTGGCCACGTTCGGGCACCATTCCGCTTTTCAGGCTGTGCCAACTCAGACGGCGCCCGCCCCTCCAGATCGCACGACCATCCTGGAGCCCGCCGGGGCCTTGACCTTCCCGTTGCGTAAACCTTTAGAGTCGGTTTGTCAGGCCGGAGGAACGGGGAGGAGGAACGTATGGACTGGTCGATTCAACAGATCGCAAGGATCGCCGGCACCACAAGCCGGACGCTGCGGCACTATGACGACATCGGCCTGCTGAAGCCGAGCCGGATTGCCCATAACGGCTACCGGCACTACGACCAGGAGGCACTGGTCCAGCTTCAGCGGATCCTGCTGCTGCGCGAGCTGGGACTTGGTCTGCCGGTGATCGCCGAAGTGCTTGGCAACGAGTCGGACGCCGGCAAGGCCTTGGACGGCCATCTGAAGTGGCTTTGGCAGGAACAGGACAGGCTGAACCGACAGATCGTGTCGGTCCAGCGCACCATCGAGGCAGTGAAAGGCGGTGGAGAACTCATGGCAGAGAACATGTTCGACGGCTTTGACCACACCCAGTACAAGGACGAAGTGGAGCAACGCTGGGGCAAGGATGCTTACGCCAGCAGCGACGCCTGGTGGCGGGGAATGGACGCGGCGGAAAAGGCGGCCTGGAAGCACCGCTCGCAACAGCTCGGCAGCGACTGGATCGCCGCAGCCGGCGCGGGCATCGCGGCAGACAGCGCCGAGGCCCAGGACCTTGCGCGACGGCAGGTCGAATGGCTCCGGGGGATCCCAGGGACGCCGGCGGCGGCGGCGGCGCCGGGCGGTGACGTGAAGGGTTACGTGATCGGCCTCGGCGAAATGTACGTCGCCGATCCGCGGTTCAGCGCAACCTATGGCGGCGAATCCGGGGCCGGTTTCGTCCGGGACGCCCTGCGCGTCTACGCGGAAGCGAACCTGTAGCCCAACCCGGTGGACGGCTGCGCTGAGGGGGTCAGCGTGGCCGTCGCAGAACCTGGCATCCCCGGGGAATCATGTCAAGATGCCCGCCTAGGGTGGATCGTGGAATCATTTGGTTTTGCCCGGATGGCGGGTTGGGGTTTGGTGCCCTGTTTCGCGGTGGTCAGCGTCAGGAGTTCGGCGCTGAGTGCCTGGATCTGACGTTGGATGGCGGCCGGGTTCAGGGGCTTGTTTTCCCGCCGTAGCCGCGTCTTCACGTCCCGGGAGACGGTGTGGGTGTCGGCCAGAACGCGTTGGAACGGAGTCGCGGGCCGGTCGTAGGTCTTGCTGATCTTCGCTCCGGTCCGGACCTTCGCCAGGAGCTTCTGCTGTGGCGCGAAATGATTCGTCAGCAGCCGCTGGAGCGCCCAGATCCGGTTCAACAATTCCAGCTCGGCGGCGGTGTCGTACCGGTGGTAGCCGACGGTCTGGCGCACGATGTGCCAGTTTTTCTGTTCCACATGCGCCCCGTCGTTCTTGTTCCCGGAGCGGGACCGGGTGAACGTCAGGTTCTCCTGCTCGCACCAGCTCAGCAGTTCCCAGTTGATGAACTCCGAGCCGTTATCGGAATCGATGCCGAGGATCGGGAACGGGAACGCCCTGGTCGCGTCCTTGATGGCGGCAAAGACCCATTTCCGGGCTTTGTTCCTGACCGACCGCGTTTCGGTCCAGCCGGTGGCAATGTCAGTGATATCCAAGGTGAAACAGAACTCGCCCCTGCTGTTGCCGCCCTCGTGGCCGACCAGATCGATCTCGACGAACCCGGGCACCGCGTCGTCCCACTCGGCCCAGGTCCGCATCGGGATGGAGTCTTTCAGCAGTGTCCCGGGCTTGGTGTGGGACCGGCCCCGGGGATCGAGTTTTGCCCGGTCCGGCTTGAGCCGGCGGTCAATGGTCGCCGGCGCGATGGCCAGCAACTGCGCCGCCGTGGTGTCCTCGATCTGCAGCTCCCTGAGCCGGCGCAGGCGCGGCACCAGGTCCGGCAGGGCGGCCGCGAGCAGCCGCCCGCACGGGGTCCCCTGCACCGCCCAGCAGAACCGTAACGCCTCGATCACCGGCTCCCCGTAGAGCGGAGGCCGCGGCGCCCGGGACCGGACAGGCTTCAGCACCAGCGCCAGCCGCAGCGCCTTCCGGGCATGGTCCCGGTGCCAGCCCGTCGTCGCGCACAGCTCGTCCAGAACCAGTTTCTTCGCCGCCCGGTCCGAGCGGGCATAGCGGGTGGCAATCGCCTTGGTGACGGCCCTGCGTTCACTCATCGAAAGCTCCATGGCTCGCAGTGCCGAAGGGGCGGATACCACCCCGGCGGACACGCCGCTACGCGGGCATCCTCAGATGATTCCTCGAATACCGCTACGCGGGCATCTTTGATGAGTCAACGCGGCATCTTGACATGGCCTACTGCCGCGAGCACGCTGATAGCGCTAGGCGCGTCCCGGCAGGCGCTGAACGGACACCAGCCAGTGCCTGCCGAACTCCTTTCCCGGAAAATCTGATCGAGCCTCCGGACGAACAGTTGTTATCGCTCCACCTTGAGGAGGGCAAAAATGCCCGCAGTTACTGTCAAGACCCTTGAGTCGAAGTCATTCAATGAACCCGACGAAAAGCGCCGACCGCCGAAGACTGAGGTTGACGTGGTCACGGTCGGGGACACCACCCTGGGCCGGTTCACATTTGAACCCGGCTGGCGGTGGTCTGAGACCGTCAAGACCGTGGTTCACACCGACAGCTGCCAGAATAACCACCTGGGGTTCTGCACCAGCGGAACGTTAACAGTGGAGATGGAAGACGGAACGCGTGCCACGGTTCGTGCCGGCGACGCTTATGCAATTCCTGCCGGGCATGATGCCTGGGTAGAAGGTGATGAGACGTTCGTTGGCTACGAAGTCATGAGTGCGGCCGCCTACGCTAAGCCTGCCTAGCCCCCGAATAACCAAGACGCGGGCACCGGCCGGCTGTTGGCCGGTGCTCGCGTCTTGTAAACGTCCGCAAAGGCATGGTCATACTCGCTTGAGCGGGAGCCTCGGCGATGTGGGCTGTACGGGCGCGAGCGTGAGCGCGGACATTCCTACTTTAGGTTCTGTCGGCGCACCATCTCGTTGATCCAGATGGGCGCGAACGGCGACGTGCAGTTCGGGGGAGTCGGGTAGTCCTTGAGCACCTCCAGGCGCTCACCGACGTCGATTGCGCGGGCGCGGTGCTCGTGATGTTCGATCCCGATCTGGGCCAGACAATGGTTCATCGCCCACTGCAGCCGATCAGGGGCATCCTTCATCTCCGCCTCGATGACGTCGAGCAGTCCCGCGAGGTCGAGGCCCTTCGGGTTCTTCGCCACACGTTCGGTGGTCAGCGCCCAGCCCGCACTCGCGACCACTGGATCCGGATCGGCGGACCAGGCCAGGCGCAGCTCTTCCGCGTGCGGGGTCTTTTTCACCACATAGTTCACGAGCCAGTCGTGCACCTTGGGGGTGCGCGCCGCGCGCAGCATGGCGTCCAACTCGTCGCGCTCGAACGCCTTCGGGCGGCAGATCAGGAGCGCCAGCAGCATCGCCGGGGTGTAGTCCGTTTCCCAGAGCTGGCGCGCGAGTTCCTGCTGCGTTTTCAGCCGCTTCGCCAGCGCACGCAGCTTGCCGAGGTTCACACCGTGATCGTCGCCGTGTTTCTCGTTCACGTCGCGTGTCTTCGGGTCCTCGAGCCCGGCCAGCTCGGCCATCACCTCGGTCAGCACCGTATCGGTCCGCGTCATTTCGGCCACCTCAGCCCCCTGTCCATTAGGTGTGGGATTCAGCCTAGTAGGAAGGCACAAACGGATGCCGCCTCTACCGGAAGGATTTCTAGCGACGTTCGTTAGGCACCGCCCTTCCATAGTCGCCTCACAGGGGTTTATGGACCTGTTCTCAAGGTGCGGCGTCATGATCGGGTCATGAGGCTTTGGACAAAGACCGTCGTTCGTGCACTTGCAGCCGCGGCGGTTGTTCTCTCGGCTGCGGCCAGCGCTGCCGGGATGGACCAGATGGCAAATACAAAAGTGGCGAATACGGCCTCAGCCGCCATCCCGGCAGCAGGTGCTAGCCAGCCAACGCTGCGCCATCTGGTCATTCGTGGCCTCGCTGAGGGAGGCCTTCCTGGCGGATTCCCATACGACGAACCGCGTGAAGAAAGATACGACGAGAACTATCAGGAAACACTTCAAATTGGGCCGGCCACCCCGGCATAACACGGGATCTGCCTGGATGAATAGGGGCGGGCGCGCCAGGACTTAAGCAGCATTCCCAGCAAACCCCAAGGTTCAGCCGGGCATAATGGATCGAAGCTTCGGTCAACCGCTATTTGACCGGAGCTTCGCCAATTGAGGGGTGCGGCGGCCTTGAACCCGCGGAACGGCGCTCCATTACCTGACCGGCTGCAAGCGGCAGAATTCTCCATTTTTGTCACTTATGCGATCCTTTTTTGCCGGGAAATCCACCGGAAGAATAGATATCCCAGCCGGACGATCCGCCGGCGCAAGTCCCCGTCTTAGACCATGGATTAGGAGTTCGGTTTTAAGGAATCAGGACCGAGGTAAACTAGCATTCGGTCCTGATTCCTTTGTTCAATTCCTATCGAGGAGCGCGTCGTTGCAGGTTTTCCCTAGTGGGCTGCTTCGTAGCGCGCCATCACGTCAGCCTGCACGCGGCCACGGCTGCTGATTGCTATGCCGTTTTCAATCGCCCAGGCACGGACAGCCTTGGTGTCGTTGCCGCCGCTGCCGGCGCCGGGGTTCCGTGCCGGTCGGGCGCGTCCGGCTGTCTTGCGCGCGACGGAGGTGTACTTGTTCATTGCCCCGCGCAGTTCATTGGCGTGGGCATCATTGAGATCAATCTCATATTCCGTGCCGTCGATAGAGAAATTGATTGTTTCAATCGCTTCAGAACCGTCAAGATCATCCTCAAGCGTGGTTATTACTCGTTTTGCCATGCCCGACAGGTTATCACTTATTGCGGAAGACAAATCCGGTATCGGTATTGCCTAATTCCAGAAATCGGGCAGTGAATTTCGGCTGGGGAATTAGGGTCTTGAATGGTTTCGTGGGCGTCAGCGCCAGAACTCCGTGAGCTGCCCGGCAAGGGCCCTGCCTTGCTCGTAGCCGGCCCGGGCCGCGGGCGGACGCAGCGACAGATCCATCGCATTGACGCCGAACAGGTGCTCGGAGTTGCTGTCCGGGAAGATCGTCTCGACTCTGCTGCCGCGCGCGCGTAGCTCGTCGACCTGCGCTGCGAGATGCGTGCCCCAGTCCACCGGTGCCAGTGATCTGCCGCCGAAGGGTGACAGCACCAGCACCCGCCCGTATCCGGCTGCCAGATCGGCATTCTCGGCGTTGGACCGGTAACCGCCGTCGATGTATCGCTTGTCCCCAATCGCGTAGGGAAGGCCACTGGCACAGCTGGCGGCGACGGCGTCCGCCAGGTCGATTCCGCTGTGGCGGTCGAACACAACCGGTTCACCGGTATGGGCATTGACCGCCGTGATGAGCACTGTTCGTTGTGGCCAGCCCTGACTGGGCAGCCGCGAGGCGACGGTGGCGCGCCACTGTGTTTGCCAGGAGCCGTCCGACGCCGCATCCATGTCGAGTGCCGCCGCGCCCATCCTGCGGCGCATGTCAGCCGCATCCTCGGCGGAGGCGATGATTTTGGTTATCCTCTCCAGATGGTCCGTCACCGGCCTGATCGGAACGCGTCCGCGGTCGGATCCGACCGGACCCGTAAGTTGCTGGGGGGCGGCGGCAACGATGGCGGCAAGCAGCTGAGTCGTGGTGGCTCCAGCTATCTGGGCAGCGGCCGTCGACCCGGCTGACGTCCCGATGGTCAGATCGGCTGTGGTCACGTCCAGCCCGGCATCGAAGAGTCCTGCGATGACGCCGATCAGCCACGCATTGCCTGTCGAGCCGCCGCCACCGAGGACCAACGCTCGCCCGCCCGCGGCGCGTAACGGCTTTGTGGCGTCGACCTCCGGCTGATCCTTGTCGACCCCCGGCAGGTCGGAGGCCGTCGTCGAAATGGAGTGCAAAGGTGAAGAAGGTGTTGTGTTCATGGGAGTCGCCTTTCGCGAATTGCCTGGTGAGGCGCTCCCGGTGGCGACTAGCTCAGTCGCGCGATCGTGGACTGCGGGGGAGCACCCATTGCGGATACTGCGTTCATGGGACTCACCTCCTGCGGATAGATCACGATCGCTAAAACGCTAGCACCCGGCGGTGCGAGTGCGCAATCGGCCAGGCCGGGTGCCGTGTCGCTGCCGAACACGGCGGCTGCCGAAAGTGTCGGCCGAGCGAGGCCGCGCCGTCCGACCGGGATGTTTGTATAATCGATGGAGTAAAGCTCCTGTTCCTTGAGTCCAGGGACGGGGGCCACCGCAGCGGCGATCGGTATCACGCTGTCCCGACCGACAAGATCAGGAAGCGAAGCATGCTCACACATTCAGCACTGCAGGGACAAACTGCAGCTTCAATGGCACGGAGCCGGCCTGGCGTCTGCGTCCGTGCCGCTGCCAAAGTGTTGCTTGTGGGATTGACCATGGTGGGCATCTCGCTGACCGGATGTGCCGCGCCGGACACAGGGCCCCTATCCGGCGCGGGCACGCCCTCGCAGAGTCCCACCGCGGCGTGTCCGCGAGTCGACGAAATGCCTGATCCGCAACAATGCGCCGCCTACAACCCTGACGCCGCAATGAGGGAGAACGAACGCTACCGCGAACAGCGTACGATCAGCGCGCGGACCCGTGCGCTGCTCGATGTCTACGTCGAACCCGCACGGACGGCTCTCGAATCGCTGCAGCAGCCTGCCACCGTGTCCGATGTCAGGAAGGCCCTGGGGTCAGTCGGCCTCGATGAACGAGAAGTCCAAGCTGTTGATGACGGCATCGGCATCCGCTTCGGGGCCGCGGCGAATGGCGGATGCCTCACCGGCGTCGTCAGTCAGGACGGCACCGCCACTATCTCCACGGGAGGGTCGATACTGGACGGCGGCTGCTTGGCGATGAGCGGACACTGAGGAAGAGTAGCCGGAGCCTCGGCTGACCAGGCCTGAAGTACGTGGCCGCTGATCAGGTCAAGCGGGCGACGCTTCGGCGGGTGGGCCGCAGGATTGCTCCGTCGGAAAAGAGCCCCGGAGTGGCCTGCTGGATCCGTTGGACATCCTCAAAAACGCCTCGCAGGTGCAGGCGGAGGGAGCTGTCGGCGTCCGTCAGGTTGTTGGCTTCAAGGGCGTCCACCACTGCGGTGTGTTGCTGGATCAGCGTTGCGATGGGCCTCGCTTCCAGCAGGCTCAGACGCCGTGCGCGGTCGAGGTGCGCTTTGGCGGAGTTGACGGCTGCCCAGGCGGATTCATGCCCTGCAAGCCGGAGGAGTTCGCGGTGGAAATCCTCGTCCAGCCGGAAGAACTCCTCAACGTCGCTGTTGGCGTCAGCTTCCGTTTGGCCGTGGAGTATCACGCGAAGTCCCGCAATGCCGGCACTGTCGACAGCGAGGTCGCGCAGGGACGCACATTCGATGGCCTCGCGAACGAACTGCGCTTCTGAGACCCGTCCGAGGTCCACGAGCGAGACGAAGGAACCAATCTGCGGGTAGACCTGGACGAGTCCCTCTTCCCTGAGCAGGATCAGGCTCTCGCGCACGGGGGTGCGGCTGACGCCCAGTTCCTGCGCGAGCTCGTTCTCCGAGAGCGGTTCACCCGGGGGGAGCTGCAGGGAAATGATGCGACGCCGCAGTGTTTCCAAGGTCTGGTCACGCACGGACAGCCGTGGCGACTGTCCCTTGCCATGTTTATCGGAGGCCATGTCCTCAGTCTATTCCCTTGACACACTAGAATGGTAGTTCTTGTATGGTAGTAGTCAGCGGGCCGCCGGTTATATCGAACGAACACCGGTCGGCATCTTCCGTTCTAGCTTTTCCCTTCATTTTCGTCGCCTGCAAAGGAGCAACTGATGAGCGCCAGCACCGCAGCGCCGACATACGATTTGAAGAAGGTCCGCAAGACTGCGGGTGCCTCCTTCATCGGGACAATGGCTGAGTATTACGACTTCTTCATCTACGGAACAGCCTCAGCCCTCGTCTTCAACAAGATCTTCTTCCCGGAGATCGATCCCCTCCTCGGTACACTCGCCGCCTTCTCGACATACGCCGTGGGATTCTTCGCCCGTCCACTCGGCGGAATTGTCTGGGGACATATCGGGGACAGGATCGGCCGCAAGAAGGCTCTCATCTGGACGCTACTCATCACCGGGCTCGGGACCTTCGCCATCGGACTCATGCCGACGTACGAAACCATCGGTTTGTGGGCCGCGGTCATCCTCGTCTTCGTCAGACTCCTCCAGGGGTTCGGAGTCGGCGGCGAGCAGGGTGGTGCCGTCCTGTTGACGGCGGAGGCTGCTCCGCCGAACCGGCGCGGATTCTTCGCCAGCCTGGTCCAGATGGGTTCTCCGGCCGCCTACCTTGTGCCCTCCGCACTCTTTGCTTTCCTGACCACACAGCTCTCCGAAGAGCAGTTCCTCGCCTGGGGGTGGCGGATTCCCTTCCTGTTGAGCATCGTTGTCGTCGCCATCGGCCTCTGGATCCGGCTCCGGATTGATGAATCCGAAGTGTTCAAGGAAGTGAAGGAGAACGCAAAGTCCCAGCAGGCACCCGTCAAGGTTGTCTTCCGGGAAAGCCGCCGCGAGGTCTTCCTCGGGATGGGCTCCAAGTTTGTCGAAGCCGCCGTTTTCCCCTTCTACACCGTCTTCCTGGTTGCCTACTCCAAGCACCTCGGAAATGACTCCGCCTTCGTGCTGCAGGCCATCATCATCGCCATCCTTGTAGAGCTGGTCATGATCCCGGTCTGGGGCTGGCTGACGGACAAGATCGGCCGCAAGAAAGTCTTCCTTGGCGCTGCAATCCTCAACCTTGTCCTCATCTGGCCGGCCTTCGCTGCCATCGCCAGCGGCGACACCCTTCCCATCGTGGCCATCCTCGTTGCCGGCCTGGCGCTGGGACACGCAGGAACGTACGCTCCGCAGGCATCCTTCTACCCGGAGCTCTTCCCGGTCCGGGGCCGTTACACCGGCGTCTCGATCGTCTGGCAGTTCGGCGCCATGATCGCCAGCGGGCCGTTCACGGTCGTCGCTACTGCGTTGCTCGTCGCTGGGGGAGGATCGATTACGGGAGTTGCAATCTACGTCTCAGCCCTGATTTTGGTGAGCGTTGTGTGCCTGGCGCTCCTGCCGGAAACGGCGCCGGGACAGCGCGGCGGCAAGGAATACGCGGAATGGCACGCCCACGACAGCGTTGCGGCCGTCGCCGATGCCAACCACAGCCACACCTCTCAAAAGTAGAAGGACCAGCCAGTGAAGATCACCGACGCACGGGTAGTGGTTTCGTCGCCAGGACGGAACTACGTCACGCTCGTAATCGAAACCGAGGACGGGATAACCGGCATCGGCGACGCCACCCTCAACGGCCGCGAACTGGCGGTCGCGTCCTACCTTTCCGAGCACCTCTGCCCGCTGCTGATCGGCCGGGACGCACGGCGCATCGAGGACGCGTGGCAGTACTTCTACAAGGGCGCCTACTGGCGCCGCGGGCCGGTGACCATGACGGCGATCGCCGCGATCGACGTCGCACTCTGGGACATCAAGGGCAAGGCCGCCGGCATGCCGGTCTACGAACTCCTCGGCGGTGCCGCCCGCGAGGGCGTGATGGTCTACGGCCACGCCAGCGGATCCACCCTGGAGGACCTCAGCGCCGACTTCCAGCACCACCAGGACCTCGGTTACAAGGCCATCCGGGTCCAGGCAGCGGTCCCCGGCCTGGAGAAGACCTACGGCATCGCACCGGTGGACGGCAAAACGTATGAACCTGCCAGCGGCAACGTGCCACAGGAGGACATGTGGGAGACCACGTCGTACCTGGACTTCGCGCCCAAGATGATGGCGCACGTGCGCGAACGGTTCGGCTACGGCGTGCACGTCCTGCACGACGTCCACCACCGTTTGACGCCGATCGAGGCCGGCCGGCTGGGCGCGTCCCTGGAACAGTACCGCCCGTTCTGGATTGAGGACCCCACCCCTGCCGAGGACCAGTCCGCGTTCCGCCTGATCCGCCAGCACACCACCACGCCCATCGCCGTGGGCGAGGTGTTCAACTCAATCTGGGACTGCCAGCAGCTGATCACCGAGCGGCTGATCGACTATATCCGGACCTCCGTATCGCATGCCGGCGGCATCACCCACCTGCGGCGGATCTTCTCCCTGGCCGACCTGTACGGAATCCGCTCCGGTTCCCACGGTGCCGGTGATCTCTCGCCGGTCTCGTTCGCCGCGGCCTTGCATGTGGACATGAGCATCCCCAATTTCGGCGTCCAGGAGTACATGGGCCACCGCGATCCCGCCAACGAGGTCTTCAAGGCTTCCTACACCTTCAAAGACGGTTACATGCACCCCGGGGAAGCTCCCGGGCTCGGCGTGGAATTCAACGAGGAGGCCGCCGCCGCCTTCCCGTTCGAACCCAAATACCTGCCGATCAACCGCCGCCTGGACGGGTCGGTGCACGACTGGTGAACGACGCAACGCAAAGGAACCACAGCCAGCCGTTCGACGTCGTCGTGATGGGTGAAATCCTGCTGGAGGTGGCCACCGACCTCCCCTTCGGCCACGGTGTTCCGGCCCAGCTGGGGATCTCCGGCGACGCTCTCAACGTCGCCGCTGCCGCCGCGGCGGCCGGTGCGCGTGTTGGGCTGCTGTCCGTACTGCCCGACGACGAACTCGGCCAGGCGATCGCCGCCAGGATCCGGGAACTCGGCATTTCCCCTGACCTGTTGAAGTTCAGGACGGGGCAGCAAGGGGTATATCTGGTGCACTCCGACCCGGAGGGTCAGCGCGAGTTCTCCTACGCCCGCACGGGAAGCGTGGGCTCCACTCTTTCCGTGGAGGACGTTGACGCCGCGGTCTTCTCAACAGCCAAGGCGGTGATCGCCGGCGGGATTGCCTGCGCCATCTCACCTTCTTCCCGGGCCGCGGTCCTCAAGGCGTCGGCACTGTCCCGCCGCTTCATTTTCGATCCCAACTTCCGGCCGCGGTTGGCGAGCGCAGAGGAGGCGGCTGCCCTGCTCGCTGAACTGGCCCCGCGGGCCTTCCTGGTCACCCCGTCCTTTCCCGGGGAAACCTCCGCACTGTTGGACTCCGCCACGCCAAAGGAAGCGGCCGACAAGCTCCGCGGCCTCGGGGCGGCGAACGTGGCCGTGACCTGCGGGGCAGACGGAATCCAGCTCGAAGGCGATCAACTCTCGTCCTGGGTCCAGGCCATTCCGGCGCCCTCGGTGGTGGACCAGACCGGAGCGGGCGACGCCTTCGTCGGCACCCTGACCGCCAGGCTGGTCCTCGGCGACAGCCTCCCCGTAGCGGCCAGGTACGGTGCGGCCGCCGCGTCGCTGGTGGTCGGCGGCAAGGGCGGCACGGGGCTGATCCCTACCTTCGAACAAACCAATGCCCACGCCCACCGGGCCGCTGAAGGAGAACTGACATCGCACGCCTAAGCAACGCCACACTTGCGACGCTCGGAACCCACCAGCCCCTGTTTCCCCGCGATGACCTGCGTCCCGGAATCGTGCACCTTGGACTGGGCGCCTTTGCCCGCGCCCACACGGCCGTGCTGACCGAAAACGCCATGCGGTCCTCCGGTGATTTCGGATGGGGGATCACCGGTGTAACCCAGCGTTCCGACGCGGTGGCGCGCCAGCTGGCGCCCCAGGACGGTCTCTTCACAGTCACCGAACGCGGAAGCGGCGCTGCGCCGGTCAGAGTCGTGTCGAGCATCGTTGAGGCTCTTTCCGGGCGGGACTACCCTGACACGGTGACAGAACGCATTGCCGCGCCTTCGACGTCGGTGGTCACGTTGACCGTCACGGAGAAGGGCTACCGGATCGATCCGCGCACCGGGACGCTCAACACCGCCGATGACCAGGTGCAGGCCGACCTGGCCGGGCGGGCGCCGCAGACCTCCATCGGACAGATCGCCCGGGGCATCCAGCGGCGCGCCCGTGCCGACGCCGGACCCCTCACCGTGGTCTCGTGCGACAACCTTCCAGGCAACGGTGAGCTCACCCGGAATCTCGTGCATGCCTTCGCTGCCGCCCTGCCTGCCAAGGAAGCCGATCCGCTGCTGTCATGGCTCACGGCGAACGTGTCCTTCCCGAGCACGATGGTGGACCGGATGGTGCCGGCAACCACGGCGGGTGACCTTGACGCCGTCGAACGCGAACTGGGCTTCCGGGACGAGGCTGCCGTGGTGGCCGAACCGTTCCTGCAGTGGGTGATCGAGGACAACTTCACTTCGCGCCGCCCCCGCTGGGAAGACGCCGGGGCGCTCTTCAGCTCCGAGGTAGCCGCCTGGGAAGCGGCCAAACTGCGCCTGCTCAACGCCAGCCATTCCATGCTGGCGTACCTGGGGCTGGCAACGGGAAAGGCCACCATCAGCGACGCCGTGGGGGAGGACGCGTTCCGTACCGCGTGTAGCCGCATGATGGCGGAGGACGCCCTCCCCACGATCAGCCTTCCAGCCGGGATGGACGGCGCAACGTACTGCGCGCAGGTGCTCAGCCGTTTCGCAAATCCCGCGCTGGGACACACCACGGACAAAGTGGGAAGCGACGGGTCGCAGAAGATCGGGCTGCGGCTGTTGACCACGGTCCGCGGGAGCCTGGACGCCGGCCGCGAGCCCCGGTGGGCCGCCCTGGCTGTGGCGGCCTGGATGCACCGCGTTGCCTCCACCCCCGCAGCGGAGCTGAACGATCCACTGGCGCAGGATCTCAACGACCTCCTGCCGGCGACGCGCACAGCGGCAACCGTGGTCCCGGCGCTCCTCGGCTGCCGCAGCATCTTCGACGGCGGACTAGCGGCACACCGGGGGTTCGCCGACCTCCTCATCCACTGGTACCGCGTCATCGACACCCACGGGCTGGACGGCCTGAGAAATGAGATCAACCATGGCTGATGCCACCGGCCTCCTGCGCGTTTCACCTGTCATACCGGTCGTGACCATCGATGACCCCCGCGACGCTGTTCCCGTCGCCCGGGCACTGGCCGACGGCGGCGTCGGCATCATCGAACTCACCCTGCGGACGGAGAAGGCCCTCACCTCGCTTAAACTCATTGCGGACGAGGTGCCGGACATCCTGGTCGGTGCCGGTACTGTCCTCACTCCGGCCCAGGCCGATGCCGCCGTGGCCGCCGGAGCCCAGTTCCTGGTCAGCCCCGGCGTCACCCCTTCCCTGTTGGAGCATATGCTGACGCTCAGGGTGCCCCTCCTGCCGGGTGTTGCCACCGTAGGCGAGGTCATGCAGGTCCTGGAGCGCGGGCTGACCGCCATGAAGTTCTTCCCTGCCGGACCAGCGGGCGGTCCGGAGTACCTCGCCGCGATCGGCGCACCCATCCCGCAGGTCCAGTTCTGCCCGACAGGTGGCGTCAGCCTTGGCTCAGCAGCCACATATCTCGCGTTGCCGAACGTCTCCTGCGTGGGCGGCAGCTGGCTCACACCGCGTGGGGCCATCGAAAACGAGGACTGGCAGCAGATCACCAGGCTCGCGCGTGAAGCTGCTGGACTGACGTCGGCCCTCGGCTAACCGCCGTTCTGGACGGCGGCAGCGGGACGCTGACTATTAAGTCAGTCTTTTGCGCCGAGACGGAGTTCCATGAAAACGCTGTTTGGATCGAGGGCGTAGCCGGCAAAGGGTGGGCATTCGGTGAATCCGTTGCGGGCATACAGGCGCCGTGCGGGAGCGAAATACTCCCCGGTTCCCGTCTCAAGATAGATGCGCCCATAGTTCCGGCTCCGGGCTTCGTCCAGGATGTGCCTGAGCACGAGGGTAGCGACGCCGCGCCCCCGCGCATTTGCCGTGGTGCGCATGGACTTGATTTCGCCGTGCGTCTCGGAGCTGTGCGGAGAATTGGGGATTTTCAGCGCGCCACACCCCAGGAGCTCGCCTTCCTCTCGGGCGGTCCAAAAAGTGATCGACGGTCCGGACAACGCTGAATGGTCCAGCGCGTGCACACTTTCGGCCGGCGTGGTCGCAAACATGTCCGCCAGGTGCTCGCTCAGGAGTTGGTGGACGTCCCTGCGTGCGGGGTCATCGTGGGCTATGTGAATCATCGCCTCTAATTTACTGGTCCAACCAGCTGAGCCGAAAGTCAGGCGGTGCGCGCCGGACGGTTCTACTCGGCGGACGGCCGCTGTCGTTGCCGTTTCGTCGCGGCCCGCTGTTCTTTTGCGGCCAGGCGACGGCGGTTCGAGCCCCGGGTGGGTTTCGTTGGCCGGCGGGGAGCTGCTTCGGGAGCGAGACCCTCCGCCACGAGAACGGCGAGCTTGGCCAGGGCGATTTCGCGATTGCGCAGCTGCGAGCGCTGCTCGGAGGCGGTCACGGTGATTACCCCGGCGATGAGTCGCCGTCCCAGACGCCTGAGCAGCATCAGCCGCTGGCCGTCCGAAAGCACCGCGGAGTCGCCAACGTTCCACGAAAGCTCCACGCGGCTGTCCGAGGTATTGACGTGTTGACCGCCAGGCCCGGACGAACGCGAGAACCGCCAGCCGAGTTCCGACGCGGGAATCGTGAGGGCAGGCGAGACTTCCAGATCCATGCCACCAGCGTTGCACGATATGGCGGGGATTCCCTACCCCCACCGGTTCGCCAACAGCGCTGCTATTCCGTCGGGTCTGAGCCAGTGGCTTCAATCGACCGGCTGAGACCGTCAAGAATGAGCTCGAGCCCGAAGCCGAACTCATCCCCGAAATCATAGCCGGGCTTGAGCACGTGTTCCATGGCAATCTCCACCATGTGTGGGTATTCGCCGGTCGAAAAGCGCTCAAGGATCGGCGTCGTGATCTCGGCGGCGGTGTCACGGCCGTCAAACGGCAGGGCGGCTTCCTGAAGGGCGAATCCGTAGATGTAGCTGTCGAGCAGGGCGTAGGCGTGGGCTGTCAACTGAACGGAAAAGCCCGCTGCCCTTAGTGTGCCCAGGGTTGCGTCGTGATGGCGCAGTGTCGCCGCGCCGGGGGAGGTGCGGCTTTCGAGCAGCCCGACCGCCCACGGGTGGCGTTTGAGCGCTTCGCGCATCCCGTGCGCCCTAAGGGTCATTTCCTCCCGCCAGTCGCCCGCGGGGGAAGGCAGTTCGATTTCGCCGAAAACGAGGTCCACGATGCCGTCCAGGATCTCGTCCTTGTTGGCCACGTAGTAGTAGAGCGACATGGGCTTGGTGCCCATTCGCTGGGCCAGCGAGCGGATGGTGAGCGCGGCGATTCCCGACTCATCGGCGAGGGCCAAGGCACATTCGAGCACTCTCTCCTGGCTGAGTGGAAGTCGCTTTTGGGGGACTGGCGGCGTAGTGGCGGGCACTGAAACTCCTTGGCCATAGCGGTTTAGTACATTGTACGATACTCTTTTTGGTACAGCGTACGAATGCGTGTGCTGCCTACTCCAAAATGTTTGAAAGGAACGGCCATGACCTCTGGTCAGCAAGCTCAGGAGACTCCTCGTTCGGGCGGTCCGGAAGCGCCGGAGGTGCTCATGCGGGCCATCGTGCAGGAGGCCTATGGCTCGGCTGATGTCCTGCACATGGCCAGGATTCCCAAGCCGACGATTGCAGATAACGAAGTGCTGGTCCGGGTCCACGCGGCAGGACTGGACCGGGGGACCTGGCATGTCACCACGGGCCTGCCCTACGCGCTGCGTCTGGCCTACGGCATCCGCGCCCCCAAAGGCCCTGTTCCGGGGCTGGATTTGGCCGGCACCGTGACGGCCGTTGGGCCGGCCGTCACCCGGTTCGGCGCCGGGGACCAGGTCTTCGGCGTCGGGAAGGGCCCCTTCGCCGAGTATGCCCGTGCCCGCGAAAGCCAGCTCGCCCGCAAACCGGCGAACATCAGTTTCGAACAGGCCTCGGTGGTCCCGGTGTCCGCGTGCACCGCCCTGCAGGCCCTCCGCACCGCCGGACAAATAACGCCAGGGCAAAAGGTGCTGGTCCTTGGCGCCTCAGGCGGGGTCGGCAGTTACGCCGTGCAGCTCGCGAAGGCGGCAGGGGCCGTGGTCACCGGCGTCTGCAGTACTGCCAAGATGGACCTGGTGCGCACCCTTGGCGCCGACCACGTCATCGACTACACCAGGCAGGACTTCGCCGACGGGGCCGAGCACTACGACCTGATCCTGGACATCGCCGGCAACCCCACCCTGTCACGCCTCCGCCGGGCGCTCACCCCCACCGGCACGGCCGTCATCACGGGCGGCGAGGAAGGCGGGTCCTGGACGGGCAGCATGGACAGGCAGTTGCGCGCGCTCGCACTGTCCCCGTTCATCCGTCAGCGGCTGACCATGGTCTTTGGCACAGAAGGTTCAGCTGACCTCGAACACCTCGCCGGACTCCTGGAGGAGGGAACCCTTGTGCCCGCCATCGACCGCACTTACCCGCTGGAGCGGGTGCCCGACGCCATGCGCTATTTCGACGCCGGAAAGGCGCGCGGGAAAATCGCGATCACCATCTAAGCGGACACCCCACTTTGTAGGACCAGCGTGCGCTGCACCACAGCGGCCAACGCCCGAGTAGTCTGTTTCCCCAACGCCAAGCTGAGTATATTGGCACCAATGGATGCCCTGCGGAACCAATGCCGGCAGGAGCTTCCAGCTTAGGCTCAGCGTGTGAACGTTTGGGAAATGAGGATCAGATGTCCCACCCAATTCCGCAGGGGGCCAGCCCCCGTCTGTATAACGAGGACCTGGCACCGGCCGAGCACCGCACGTGGGGTTTTTATTCGCTGTTTGCGATGTGGATGTCGGACATTCATTCGCTCGGCGGGTATACCTTCGCTGCCGGCCTCTTCGCGTTGGGCCTCGGTGCTTGGCAGGTGTTCCTTGCGCTGGTGGCGGGGATCCTCATTGTTTTTGTCCTGATGAACTTCTCCGGATATGCAGGCCAGAAGACGGGAGTTCCCTACCCCGTGCTGGCCCGGGTTTCATTTGGAACTTTCGGCGCCAACCTGCCCGCCCTGCTTCGTGCCCTCGTCGCGATCGCCTGGTATGGCATCCAGACATGGCTGGCCTCCCGTGCGGTCATCATCATCGCCCTCAAGATCTGGCCTGACCTTCGAGGCCTGACTGAGAACAATTTCCTCGGCGAGTCCACCCTGGGCTGGCTGGCGTTCGTGTTGATGTGGTCGCTCCAGCTTCTTTTGCTTCGAAACGGTATGGAGACCATCCGGAGGTTCCAGGACTGGGCCGGTCCGGCCGTCTGGGCAGTGATGGGCCTGTTGGTCGTTTACATCCTGATCAACGCGGGTTGGAATATTTCCCTCGACCTGCCCGGCGGGCAGGCCAAATGGGGTGTCACGCACGCCTTTTTCGCCGCCGTGGCGCTGACGGTGACGTACTTCTCCACCCTGATGCTCAACTTCTGCGACTTTTCCCGATTCGCACCATCCCGCAAAGCAGTGCGCACGGCGAACCTATGGGGGCTTCCAGTCAATTTCATCGCGTTCTCCGTGGTCTCGGTCGTTGTCACCGCCGGAACCTTCAAGGTGTACGGGGAGTACATCTACGACCCGGTAGAGATCGTTGGGCGGATCGACAATATCTGGGCGCTCCTGCTGGGCGCAGTCACCTTCGCTGTCGCAACGCTGGGAATCAACGTCGTGGCAAACTTCGTCTCGCCGGCCTACGACCTCGCGAACGCCTGGCCGTCGCGGATCGATTTCAAGCGCGGCGGCCTGATCGCCGCGATGATCGCACTGATCATTACGCCCTGGAACCTGTTCAACAGCCCCGTCGTGATCAACCTTTTCCTTGGAGGACTGGGAGCGCTGCTCGGGCCGCTGTTCGGGATCATTATGGTGGACTACTACGTGCTCCGGAAGCAGCGCGTGCTGGTTCGGGACCTGTTCAGGGAACAGGGGTACTACACGTATACAGGAGGCTGGAACCAGAAAGCGGTCATCTCGTTTCTCGTCTCGGCCGTCCCGGCGGTGGTCTTCGCCCTGGTTCCCGTATTCGGCGCCTTCTCGGCGTTCTCCTGGTTCATCGGAGCAACCGGGGCGGCCACGGTGCACTACGTCATCTCGCGCAACGACACGAGCCTGGCCGAATCCATCACCGCCGCTGCCGCCGAAGAAGCCGACCCGGGCGCACCCTGGACACAGGTTCCGCAGACGAGATGAGCCAAAGGCGGCCGGCGGCTGGGTGCACAGTCCCACGTCAGATCGACGGCCCGTGAGTATGCCCCCGAGCACGGCTCGGGGGCATACGCGGGGAGTGCTGATTTAGCCTACAAGGGCACGGGTGTGGTCGTTGAGGAAGATTCCGCGGGGGTCGAACTCGCGGCGTATTTGGATGAAAGTGTCAAGTTCCGGGTAGAGACGTTCCAGGCGGTTCCTGGTCATGAAGTGGATCTTGCCCCAGTGCGCACGTGGCTCAAATTCCTGTAGCAGCGCATCAGCCTCACGGAAGAAGGGCCAGTAGTCGGTTCCGGGCTTGGTAGTCAGGGTGATGACGGTACTGTCGCGCCCTTGGAACTGTGACATGTAGGCGTCGTCGGCCTTCACCCAGCGGACCTCGACAGGGTATTTCTGGTCCGGGTGCCTGGTGCGGATCAGGTCCTGGATGGCCTCCACGGCGGCCAGGCCATCTTCGCTGCGTACGAAGTACTCGAGTTCGTGGAACTGCGTGGTGAAGCCGCCGGGATAGATCCGATATGAACGATCCAGCCGGGCGCCTTCCGTACCTGAAATTTCACTCTCATCGTGGATCTGCGCAACGTTGTATCGCTTGGTGTAGCTGCGGTCCGCCATGCCCTGTCCCGGCGAACCCGGAAGATCCAGAAGTTCGCAGGAATCGTCGTCCGGGCACCAGAGGTACGAGTAATGACGGTTCGCGTCGAGGTCGGACTGCCAACTGGCTGCAGTCTCCGCCCACGTGGGATACGTGATCCGTTCCTGCAGGTAGTAACTGTCTTCGACCGCCAGTTCGACTTCCAGGAAGATCCCGAGGGTACCCAGGGCGACCTGGGCGGCCCTGAGTTCGCGGAGCTGCCCCTCGCCGATTTCGACGATTTCGCCGTAGCCGTTGATCAGCCTCACCCAGCGCAGGTTGGAGGAGAAGCTACCCAGCTCCTTTCCGGAGCCATGGGTGCTGGTCGCCAGCGCCCCGGCAATCTGCTGCTTATCGATGTCGCCCTGGTTGCCCAGTGCCAGCCCCTGCTCCCACAGTGGGTCGCCGAAGGCGCTGATGGTGGTGCCCGCCAGGGCCCTGGCACGACGCCGGGCCTTGTCAGTTCCGGTGATGGCCGAAAGGGCCGACATGTCCATCAGGACGCCGCCCGTCTGGACCAGCGGGGAGGATGAATGTCCTGAACCGACCGCCCGCACGGGGAGGCCTTCGCGGATGGCGAAACGAACGGCGTCGAGCGCTTCCTGTTCAGTCCGCGGCCGGACGGTGAAGGCGGGCGTGGCGCTCTGGTTCCCGCCCCAGTTGGTCCAGGTGACCTCCGTCCCGAAGGGAGCGGAGGGAGTGGCCGCGCGTGCCGGGGAAGCATCGCGGGAAAGGTTCGTGGCGGTCATAGCTGATCTCCGATGCTCGTCTGCGCGCTTACGCGCCGTGGTTGATCATGACGTGCTTGGTGCGCGAGTAGTCGTCCAAGGCGTAGAGCGAGAGGTCGCGGCCGTAGCCGGATCCCTTGAAACCGCCCCACGGTACCTCGCAGGCCAGCACCAGGTGCGAATTGACCCAGACGGTGCCGAAATCGAGCTGCTTTGGAACCTTCAGCGACAGGCTCGAGTCCCGGGTCCACACCGAGGCGGACAGGCCGTAGGGGCTCTCGTTTGCCCGGGTGACGGCCTCTTCCGTGGAACTGAAGGTCTCGACCGTGACGACGGGACCGAAGATTTCGTGGGTGGCAATGTGCGCCCCGGCCGGCACATTGCTGATGACCGTGGGCTCGATGAAGTAGCCGGGGCCTTCCAGGGCAGAACCCCCGATGGCCACGTTCAGTCCGGCGGCCTTGGCCGCGGCCAGGGCTTCCTGCACGCGTTCGAAGTGCGGGCGCGAAATCATGGGACCGATTTCCACGTCGTCGCCCGCCTGCGGAGCTCCGACCACCAGCGTGCTGACTTCGCGCACCAGGTGCTCGGTGAACTCCTCGGCCACTGACTCGTGCACGAGCACGCGGCAGGCCGCGCCGCAGTCCTGGCCGGCATTCCAGAACCCGGCATTGCGCACCCCGGCCGCGGCCGCACGGAGGTCGGCATCAGGAAAGACAACAACCGGAGCCTTGCCGCCGAGCTCCAGATGGACGCGTTTGACCGACCTGGCCGCGGTCTCCGCAACGGCCTGCCCGCTGACGACGCTGCCTGTCAAGGCAACGAGGGCAACGTCAGGATGCTCCGCGAGACGCTGCCCGACGGTCCGGCCCTGCCCCGTCACGACGTTGAGAATTCCATCGGGAATGCGTCCAGCCAGGAGTTCTGCGAGCTTCAGGGTGGACAGCGGTGTCTGCTCGGAAGGCTTCAGGACAATGCTGTTCCCTGCAGCAAGGATGGGCGCGATCTTCCAGGCGGCCATCAGCAGCGGGTAATTCCAGGGGGTGATGACGCCGACGACGCCCACGGGTTCCCGGAGTATGACCGAGGTGTGCCCGGTTGTGTAGTCACCACCGGCCATGGACATCAGCGTGCGCGAAGCTCCGGCCATGAAGCGGAACGTATCAATGGTGCTCGAGACGTCGTCCTCCGCGACGGTTCGCGGTTTGCCGGTGTTGGCTGACTCGATGAGTTCGAAGGCTTCCCGGTTGGCTTCGATGATGTTGGCGATAAGGTTCAGGACCTCGGAGCGTTCCTTCGGGGTGGTGGCGCCCCAGGACTTCTGGGCCGCCACGGCGGCGTCAACCGCAACATCGACATCGGCAGCTGTGCCTGCCTGTACGGACGCGATGACCCGCTCAGTGGTCGGGTCGACGACGTCGATAAGTTGGGTGGAGGACCCTGGGACAAACGATCCGCCAATGAAATGCCCGCCGGGCGGCAGAGGGAGCGGAAGTACGCCTGCAGGGCTGTGATCCTCGGGGCCGTGATCTGCGGGGGAGCGTCGGACAGCGAACTGTTCGGTGTGGGTGAGTGTCATGGTGTTTCGCCTTTGCTTTCTGCGCCGGTCGCGGCGCCGGGGGTGTTTGTGGGGTTCGGGGGTAAGCCCGTGTGTGGGGGTGCGGGGAGTTAGCCCGCGGTGCGTCAAATCAGTTCAGTTGCGAATGCGGGGGTCTGAAAGGGGGCGGCATCCGAGTTCTTTCGGAACAGACGGGCCGCGAAGTAGTACAGCGGGGCAACAACTGCCAGTCCGACGATCCAGGAGATGTCCACGCCGCCCATTGCCGCGGCCAGTGGGCCCGTGTAGATCGCCGTTGCGGAGAACGGCACCTGAATCAGGGCGCCTGCCAGGTAAGAGCCGATGGCGACCCAATTGAACCGTCCGTACACTCCGCCGTCGCGCTTGAAGAAGTCTTCCACCCTGTAGTCGCCGTGCCGGAGAAGGTAGTAGTCCACCAGGTTGATGGCCGTCCAGGGAACCAACACGTACATCAGGAAGGAGAGGAAGTTCGTGTAGAAGAGGATGAAGTTGTCGCGGGCGAACAGTGCGATCAGGACGGCAAGTGTGAAGAGGATCAGGGCCGCAACGCTTCGGGTCTTGGCGTGGGGCAACCAGTTCGGCTTGAACGTCTGGCCGATGGTGAGGCTGCACAGGACGCCGCAGTAAAGATTCATGGCGTTCGACGCCGCAACCCCGAGGCAGAAGATTCCGATGACAATCATGGTCCATGGCTGGAGAAACGCTCCCAGGCTGCCGACGATTTCAACGTTGCCGGCGTCGTTGCTCAACGTCGCGGCGAGCGTTCCCACCAGTGCGCCTAGGACCATGGGGAACAAGGTGCCCAGGACGCAGCCTGAGTAGGACGCCCAGAAGGCCGGGGCCGAGCCGGTGCCTTGGGGCATGTAGCGGGAGTAGTCCGAGACGTAAGGAGCGTAGGCGAGCTGCCACAGGGCTGATACGGAGATCGTGCCCATGAAGCCGACCCAGTTGAAGTTTCCCTGGTCCAGGAAGCTGGCCGGCAGTCCCTGGACGAAGAGGATCCAGGCGAAGGCCAGCAGCAGCGCCACACCGGCCACGACGCTCAGGAAGCGTGCATAGGCGTGAATGAGCCGGTAGCCGAAAATCGTGGCAATCACGCTGACGATGCCGATGATGATGATGCCTGCGTCAACACTGATTCCCGGGTTGACTGCGGCCATTGCTTCGCCGCCAAAGACGAGGTTCGCCGCGAAAAACCCGACGTACATGATCACCACAATGACAACGATCAGGAGTGCCCCGTACGAACCGAACTGGCCGCGGGTCTGGATCATCTGTGCCACGCCCAGTTGCGGGCCTTGGGCGGAATGGAGGGCCATGAAGATGCCACCGACGACGTTCCCAATGATGATTCCCACGATCGCGGGCACAAAGTGGAGGCCGAACACCGTGGTGGCGAGGCCGCCGGTCACGATGGTCATGATCATGATGTTGGAACCGAACCAGATGGTGAAGAGGTCCCGGGCTTTCCCATGGCGTTCGTCCGCCGGGATGGGCTGGATGGTCTTGTCCTCGAGCCGGGGTACTTCGGCCGAGGCGACGGGAGTTGTTCGAGTGCTCATGATGCGTTCCAGGATGCTGCTTGCAGTTCACGGACGGTGTTCGATTCGGCCTTGCTGCGGTTCACCATAAGGGCGAGCAGGTCGAAGACGAGGGTGGCCGCGGCGACGGTGGTGATGTCTGCATGGTCGTAGGCCGGAGCGACCTCGACGACGTCGGCGCCCACGATGTTGATGCCGTTCAGCCCGCGGAGAAGGGCCAGGAGTTCGCGGGAGTGGAGCCCGCCCATCTCGGGGGTGCCGGTGCCCGGTGCGTAGGCCGGGTCCAGGACGTCGATGTCGATGGAGACGTAGACGGGGGTGTCGCCGAGTCTCTCCTTGACCTGTTGGATGGCTGCCGGGACGCCGATGACGTCCAGGTCCGAGCAGCGGATGATCTGGAAGCCGAACTCGTGGTCGCGGAGGAAGTCGTTGCGGTCGTAGACCGGCCCGCGGATGCCGACGTGCATGGACATGTCTTCCACCAGGAGTCCTTCCTCGAATGCCCGGCGGAAGATGGTCCCGTGGGTGACCGGCTGGTCGAAATAGGTGTCCCACGTGTCCAGGTGGGCGTCGAAGTGCAGCAAAGCCACCGGTCCGTGGACCGTGTTCAATGCCCGCAGCATCGGGAGGGCAATGGTGTGGTCGCCACCGATGGAGATGAGCTTCTTGTCTTCGCTGATGAGGGGCAGCGCCTGTTCTTCGATTTCGCGGACCGCCCGTGTGATGTCGTAGGGCGTGCAGGCGATGTCGCCGGCGTCTACAACCTGGACTTCGTAGACCGGCTCGACGTCGAGTTCGGGGTGGTAGCCGGGGCGAAGGAGACGGGAGGCTTCGCGGACTGCGGCGGGACCGAAACGGGCGCCGGGCCGGAAGGAGGTCCCGCCGTCGAACGGTACACCGACGATGGCAATGTCGTAGTCCGGAACGCGGTCGATCTGGGGAAGCCTGGCGAACGTGCCGAGGCCTGCATACCGGGGGACTTTTGTTGCGTCGACGGGGCCGATGGGCTTGTGCGTTGTCATGCCTGGATCCTTCGGTTGCTGTGCAGCCGGGCGGTGACGCCGGCGGCGGTTCGGGGGAGGTGTTGGGTTGCTCGCCGTTGAGCGGGAGGTTGAGCGGGAAGTAAGTAATCCAATTCTTGGTGACGCGCGTCACGGCGTATAGCGTTAGATTGACTACAAATGGCCGAGGCTCTTATACATATGTCTATAAGCCTGTAGCGGGGCCGGAAACCAAGGATCTGGGAGCGCAATTCCATGGCTATTACAGTGGCCGAGCTCGTGGCGGAACCCCAGCTGGGACTCACGCTGCTGGCGGGATCCGCAGGCAGCGGCAACCGGATCACCTGGGCCCACACGTCTGACTTGCCGAGGCTGTGGGAATGGGTCACCGGCGGCGAGCTGATGATGACCAACGGCCTCTCCATCCCGGCCGATGCTGCCGGGCAGGTTGCGCTCGCCGAAGCGCTGGTGGAGGCGGGCGCCAGTGCCCTGGCCATCGGAGAGAAGATGCACGCGCCGGAACTGGTGCCGGAGTTCCTGGCCGCTTGTGAGCGGCTGCCGCTGCCGCTGATCAACGTGCCCTACCCGCTCCCGTTCATCGCCATCGCGCGAACGGTGGCTGAATCCTCCCTGCTGGAGGAATCGCGGCGGCTGCGACAGACCGCCCGGATTTACGATCTGCTCCGCACTGCCGGAGCATCCGAAGACCACATGCAGGGCCTCCTTGTGGGCCTCGCGGCTGAACTCGATGCAGAGCTGTTCGTCGTGGACAGGCGCTGCCTTCATCCGTGGCATCCGGACGGCCAGCCGCTGCCGGACTTCCTGCAGGCGGAATTGGCCCGGCTGACCGGGCGAATATCCCTGGCCGGGAAGAAGTTCCAGTGGCATCGGCTTCGGGACAGGCATGTGTTGATGATGGATATCCCCACACACGCCAATGCGCTCCTGGTGGTGCTCCCCAACGGCGAACCGCACCCGGACGCCGTCGTGCTGCTGCATGCGGCAACGGTACTGGGTCTGGAACTTTCACGAAAAGTCCTGTCCCTGGAAGGCCTGCACCGCCTGGCGAGCGAATTCCTGTTGCAAGCGGTCGACGGTCGCCTGGGAACGGCGGAACTGGAAAGCCGGCTCACGGCCTTTGATGTTCCGGCGAACGATTTCCTGATGGTTTCGATAGCGGCCGACGACGGCGAGCGGCTGGCTGACGTCCACGTCGAACTGTGGCGCCACGGCTTTCCGGCTGCCTGCCTGCGGCGCTTCAACACTCTTCATGTGGCGGTGTCCGCGGCGGTGACCGACGATATTCTGGTCCACTGTGCCGGTCCCGGGGTCCGGATCGGCATCAGCTCGCCGGCCTCTGCGCCCGGCATCCAGCGTGCGTTGCAGGAGTCGTTGTGGGCACTCGGCACGGCCAAGGGCAACGCCCTGAAGCTGTCCCGGTACGCGGAAGGTCCCTCCTGGCTGGGGCTCACGAGCTTCGAGGAAGGGACGGCGTTGGTGGAACGGCTGCTGGGCCCGATCTTCGCGTACGAACAGAGCCAGGAAGGTGATCTCATCGTGACGTTGAGGACGTACCTGGACACCCAGAGATCGTGGCAAAAGACCGCGGCGGCACTGTTCGCGCACCGGCAAACCGTCATTTACCGCATCCGGAAAATCAGCGAGCTGACGGGCCTGGACATGACCGAAACGTCCACGTTGGCCCAGCTTTGGTTTGCGCTTCAAATCCATGAGGCCATGCACAACTAGACGGGGCCTTCTTGCGCGGGCGGAGAGAACCCGCTATTCTGTGAACCGCGTCACTTCCGAGTGGCGCACACGCTTTTGATCTGCGGCGGGAGAGTCCTGCCGGTACATCCAGTCAGGCGCCGTAGGAGCAACTCCTCCCCAGGAATCTCTCAGGCCCATGTACCGCCGCGGCGAGGCAACTCTGGAAAGCAGTCCGGGCAACCGGGCTCACCGACGGTGCAAGCGGGCAATCATGCCGCGGAATCTCTCAGGTCCAATACAGAGCGGGGAGGAACCCACATCGTCGTGGCGCTCACAGGGCGCCTGAATCATGGAGTTCCTCTTGACTGTTCAATCAACCCCCACCGCCTTCGCGGACCGGCACATCGGCGCCCGGCGCCAGGCCGACGTTGACACCATGCTCAAGGCCATCGGCTACGACTCTGTCGACGGCCTGGTGGACGTCGCTGTCCCCGATTCCATCCGCCAGGAGTCTGCCCTGACGCTGCCGAGCGGCACGGCGGCGCTCAGCGAGGTCGAAGTCCTGGCCGAGCTTCGCCGGCTCGCGTCCAAGAACAAGACTGCAGTGCAGATGATCGGCCAGGGCTACTACGACACCCTCACGCCGCCGGTCATCCGCCGCAACATCCTCGAAGCCCCTGCCTGGTACACGGCCTACACCCCTTACCAGCCGGAGATTTCGCAGGGCCGGCTCGAAGCCCTGCTGAACTTCCAGACCATGGTCCAGGACCTGACGGCCCTGCCCGTGGCCAACGCGTCCCTGCTCGATGAAGCCACGGCAGTGGCAGAGGCCGTGCTGCTGATGCGCCGCGCCAACAAGAACAAGGAAGCCCGCGACGGCAAGACCGTCCTGGATGCCGACTGCCTCCCGCAGACCATCGCGATCGTCAAGGGCCGCGCTGATGCACTTGGCTTCGAGGTTGAGGTTGCCGACCTTTCCACGGGCCTGCCCGACGGCGTCATCAACGGCATCGTCCTGCAGCAGCCCGGCGTCTCGGGCCGCGTCTGGGACCAGTCTGCTGTCATTGCAGAAGCCAAGGACCGCGGTGCGCTCATTACCGTCGCGGCCGATCTCCTGGCCCTGACCCTCATCACTCCTCCGGGGGAGCAGGGTGCCGATATCGCCGTCGGAACAGCGCAGCGCCTGGGCGTGCCGCTGTTCTTCGGCGGCCCGCACGCCGCCTACATGGCTGTCCGGGAAGGCATGGAGCGCACGCTTCCCGGCCGCATCGTCGGCGTCTCCAAGGACAACGCGGGAGTGCCCGCCTACCGTCTGGCGCTGCAGACCCGTGAGCAGCACATCCGCCGCGAGAAGGCTACGTCCAACATCTGCACGGCACAGGCGCTGCTGGCCATTGTCTCCTCGATGTACGCGGTCTACCACGGCCCGGAAGGCCTGAAGGCTATCGCCGAAACGGTTCATGACCACGCCCGTACCCTCGCCACCACGCTCAAGACGGCCGGCCGCGAGCTCGTTTCCGAGTCCTTCTTCGACACCCTCACCGTCCGCGTCCCCGGCAAGGCCAGCAGGGTCATCACCGCCGCCGAAGCGCGCGGCATCAACCTGCGCGTCATCGACGCCGACACCGTCGGGGTTTCCGTTGATGAGACGACGACGCCGGAGGTCCTCTCCGCGGTTGCTGTCGCCTTCGGCGCCGGTCCGGTTGGCGCCGCGTCCGGGTTCGAACTGCCTGCCGCCGTTGTCCGCACGACCGATTTCCTCCAGCACCCGGTCTTCAATACGCACCGTTCCGAGACGCAGCTGTTGCGCTACATCCGCAAGCTGTCCGACCGTGACCTTGCGCTGGACCGGACCATGATCCCGCTGGGCTCGTGCACCATGAAGCTGAACGCCACGGCGGAGATGGAAGCCATCTCCTGGCCGGAGTTCGCCTCGATCCACCCGTTCGCGCCGGAGTCCCAAACAGCGGGCTGGCGCGAATTGATTGAAGGCCTGGAAGCTGACCTGACCGAGATCACCGGCTACGACCAGGTTTCCATCCAGCCAAACGCCGGCTCCCAGGGCGAACTTGCCGGCCTGCTGGCCATCCGCGGCTACCACCTGTCCCGCGGCGACTCCCATCGCGACGTCTGCCTGATCCCGGCGTCGGCCCACGGCACCAACGCCGCGTCCGCCGTCCTGGCCGGCATGAAGGTTGTTGTGGTGGCCACGGCCGCCGACGGCACCATCGACCACGCGGACCTGAACGCCAAGATCGAGCTGCACAAGGACGCACTGTCCGCCATCATGATCACCTACCCGTCCACCCACGGTGTGTACGACGCCGACGTCCGCGAAGTCTGCGACGCCATCCACGAGGCCGGCGGACAGGTGTATGTGGATGGCGCCAACCTGAACGCCCTGGTGGGCCTGGCGCAGCCGGGCAAGTTCGGCGGCGACGTGTCCCACCTGAACCTGCACAAGACCTTCTGCATCCCGCACGGCGGCGGCGGCCCGGGCGTGGGCCCGGTCGCGGCCAAGGCGCACCTGGCTCCGTTCATGCCCGGTGATGCCAACAGCGTTTCTTCGACGGGGACGGGTGTTGCCATCTCCGCGTCGCGCTACGGTTCTGCGGGTGTGCTGCCGATTTCGTGGGCCTACGTGAAGTTGATGGGCGGCCAGGGACTGACCGAAGCCACCAAGTCCGCGCTGCTCGCAGCCAATTATGTAGCCTCACAGTTGGATGAGCACTTCCCCGTCCTGTACACCGGCGAAGGCGGACTCGTGGCGCATGAGTGCATCCTGGACCTGCGTGCACTGACGGCTCGCACGGGCGTCACCGCCGAGGACGTGGCCAAGCGCCTGATCGACTACGGCTTCCACGCCCCCACCCTGGCCTTCCCGGTGGCCGGCACCCTGATGGTGGAGCCCACCGAGTCCGAGGACCTGGCGGAGATCGACCGGTTCGTCGAGGCCATGATCACCATCCGCCAGGAAATCGATCAGGTGGCTAATGGCGACTTCACCGTGGAGAACTCCCCGCTGCGCAACGCGCCTCACACGGCTGCCGCCGTCGTGAGTCCTGATTGGGACCGCGCGTACCCGCGTGAGCAGGCCGCCTTCCCGGTCCACCACCTCAAGCAGGACAAGTACTTCCCGCCCGTGGGCCGCATCGACGGCGCAGCCGGCGACCGCAACCTCGTGTGCTCCTGCCCTCCCCTCGAAGCGTTCGAGGACAACACAGCAGACTTCGAAAACTAAGGAAGCCTCCTATGTCTGAGAATTACACCGCTCTCTACGAGCAGCACAAGAAGGCCGGCGCCTCCTTCACGGATTTCGGTGGCTGGCAGATGCCCCTGAAGTACGAATCGGAACTGGCCGAGCACCACGCCGTCCGCACCGCTGCTGGCCTGTTCGATCTCTCCCACATGGGCGAGGTCTGGGTCAGCGGTCCGGACGCTGCAGCTTTCCTTGACTACGCACTGGTCGGCAAGATGTCGGCGATGGCCGTTGGCAAGGCCAAGTACTCGCTGATCTGCAATGCCGACGGCGGCATCATCGACGACCTCATTTCGTACCGCCGCGCTGAGGACAAGTTCCTTGTGGTCCCCAATGCGGGCAACGCCAAGGTTGTGGCGGCGGCACTGACCGAGCGGGCTGGTTCTGCCCAAGACGGCGGATTCGACGTCGTCGTTGAGGACGCCTCCGCCGAGACCTCGTTGATCGCTGTGCAGGGACCCAACGCGGAGGCTATCCTGTTGCCCCTCGTCCCGGCCGGGCAGCACGCACTGGTCACTGACCTGAAGTACTACGCCGCCGTTGAGGTAGGCATCAGCTTCAACGGCACTGTGCAGGACCTGCTCCTGGCCCGCACCGGCTACACCGGCGAGGACGGCTTCGAGATCTACATCCCGAACGTGGATGCGGCAGGACTCTGGGAAGCGCTGCTGGAAGTCGGCTCGAGCCACGGACTGATCCCCGCCGGCCTCGCCGCCCGCGACTCCCTTCGCCTGGAGGCCGGCATGCCGCTCTACGGTAACGAGCTCTCCCGCTACGTCAACGCCTACGCCGCAGGTCTGGGCCCGGTTGTCTCGCTCGCCAAGGAAAGCAGCTTCGTCGGCAGGGAGGCTCTGACGGCCATCAAGGCTGCCGGCGTCGGAACCACCATCGGCCAAAAGCTGGTCGGGCTCAAAGGCACGGGCCGGCGGGCCGCACGGGCACACTACCCCGTACTGAAGGACGGCATGCTCATCGGCGAAGTGACCTCGGGCCAGCCGAGTCCGACGCTGGGGTACCCGGTCGCCCTGGCTTATGTCGACGTTGAGTACGCCGAAATTGGCACAATCGTCGACGTCGACCTGCGCGGGAAGCCGGAACCCTTTGAAGTCGTCGCACTGCCTTTCTACAAGCGCGGCGCCGTCTCGCCTTAAGCCCGTCGGGTCCGCCCGGGGCCTGCGCTCTTCGAGACCCAAAGGTGCTGGAGGGTGAGCCGCCTGCCGGTTCTTGAGCCTGTCGAAACCAAACACAAACTCTAAGGATTGAAAAGATGAGCAAAGTAGTTGCCGAACTGAAGTATTCGGCTGAGCATGAGTGGGTTGCCTCGGATGGGGCTGGGACTGTGGGGATCGGGATCTCCGCGGTTGCTGCGGATGCCTTGGGCGATATCGTGTATGTGGACCTGCCCGAGGTTGGTGCCGCGGTGACCGCGGGGGAGACCTGCGGCGAGGTGGAGTCCACCAAGTCCGTCTCGGACCTGTACTCCCCGGTGACCGGCGAGGTCACGGAGATCAACCCCGCCGTCGTCGACGATCCGGCCCTGATCAACAGTGACCCGTACGGCGCCGGCTGGCTGTTCAAGGTGGCTGCTGAATCCGAGGGGCCGCTCATGTCGGCCGAGGAATACGCTTCCAAGAACGGCGGCGAACTGTGAACGCCCGGGCTGGTGCCGCAGGCACCGCTACGGCGGCGTTCGAGCAGGTAGTCTCCCCGTCCCTGGATGCGGACCTGTCCGCACTGGACCCGGAGATCGCGGCGAAGATCGACGACGAGCTGGCCCGCCAGCGCACCGGCCTGGAAATGATCGCGTCGGAGAACCACACCGCCAAGGCTGTCATGCAGGCGCAGGGTTCGGTGTTGACGAACAAGTACGCCGAGGGCTACCCGGGCAAGCGCTACTACGGCGGCTGCGAGCACGTTGACGTGATCGAGCAGCTGGCCATCGACCGGGTGAAGGCCCTGTTCGGCGCCGGGTTCGCGAACGTGCAGCCGCACTCCGGCGCGCAGGCGAACGCTTCGGTGATGCACGCGCTGATCAAGCCCGGCGATACGATCATGGGCCTGAACCTGGCCCACGGCGGGCACCTGACCCACGGGATGCGGATCAACTTCTCCGGCCGGCTGTACAACGTGATCCCGTACCAGGTCCGCGAAGAGGACCACCGGATCGACATGGCCGAGGTGGAGCGCCTGGCCCTGGAGCACAAGCCGCAGCTGATCGTGGCCGGCTGGTCGGCGTACGCCCGGCAGCTGGACTTCGCGGAGTTCCGCCGGATCGCCGATTCGGTGGGCGCCTACCTGATGGTGGACATGGCGCACTTCGCCGGCCTGGTGGCAGCCGGGCTGCACCCGTCCCCGGTCCCTTACGCGCACGTCACGACGTCCACGACGCACAAGACCCTGGCCGGTCCGCGCGGCGGGATCATCCTGACCAACGACGCCGCGATCGCGAAGAAGATCAACTCCGCGGTGTTCCCGGGCCAGCAGGGCGGGCCACTGGAGCACGTTATCGCGGGCAAGGCCGTGGCGTTCAAGATCGCCGCGTCCGCGGAGTTCAGGGAACGCCAGGAACGTGTGCTGGCCGGTGCCCGGATCCTGGCCGAGCGGCTGGTCCAGCCGGACGTCACGGCCAAGGGGATCAACGTGATCTCCGGCGGCACCGACGTGCACCTGGTCCTGGTGGACCTGCGCAACTGCGAGCTGGATGGGCAGCAGGCCGAGGACCGGCTCGCCGCGATCGACATCACGGTCAACCGCAACGCGGTGCCGTTCGATCCGCGCCCGCCGATGGTCACCTCCGGGCTGCGGATCGGCACCCCAGCGCTGGCGACCCGCGGGTTCGGCGCGGCGGCCTTTACCGAGGTCGCGGACATCATCGCCGAGGCCCTGACCGCCGAGGCCGGCGCGGACCTCTCCGGCCTGCGCTCCCGGGTCGAAGCCCTCGCCGACGCCCACCCGCTCTACCCCTCGGTCGCCAACCTGTCCTAGCCATTGGAGTTTTTGTCCAGATAACGGGACCAAAACGTCCTTCAAGTCCTCGTATCTGGACAAAAACTCCTTTGCTGGAGCCCGTTGTTCACCCCACCTTCACTGACTAGTTAGGAACCGATCATGGCTGTTGGTGTCTTTGATCTTTTTTCCATCGGAATAGGACCGTCCAGTTCACATACGGTGGGTCCGATGCGGGCTGCCGCGGTGTTCGCCGAGGAGCTTAAGGGCTCCGGCACCCTCGAGAAGGTGGCGTCCCTGCGGGTGGATTTGTATGGTTCCCTGGCCGCGACCGGGCACGGCCACGGCACCATGACGGCGATCCTGTTGGGACTGGAGGGCTTCCACCCGGAACTGATCCTGCCCGATGAGGTGGAGGAGCGGCTGGCCGCCATCGCCGGGTCCGGGAAACTGCAGCTGGCCGGGTCCGTGCAGCTCCCGTACGGGGTGCAGGATATCGTGCTGCGGCCGCTGACCATCCTGCCGCGGCATACCAACGGCATGACGTTCACGGTCTCCGACGCGGCCGGGGAGGTCCTGCATGCGGCGACGTTCTTCTCCGTGGGCGGCGGCTTCATCGTCCGCGAAGGCGAGGAGGACGCGGCGCTGAAGGAACTCGATGAGTCCAAGAAGGAACTGCCGCTGCCGTTCCGCACGGCCGCCGAACTGCTCGGACACTGCCAGTCCAAGGGCCTGTCCATCGGGGAGATCATGTTCGTGAACGAACGCGCGTCCCGGACGGAGGAGGAGATCCGGGCGGGCCTGCTGCACATCTATGCGGTGATGGAAGGCTGCGTGGAAACGTCCCTCAAGCGTGAGGGGCTGCTGCCCGGCGGGCTGAAGGTCCGCCGTCGGGCCCCGGACTGGCACGAGCGGCTCCTGAAGGAAAGC